>NZ_JACHVD010000010.1:0-93937 GCF_025377055.1 Acinetobacter sp. T_3_1
AATAAGACCAAACGCAAAGTCATAACAGTTGTGCTGGCGACCATAGCAAGAGTGAACCACCTGATCCCTTCCCGAACTCAGAAGTGAAACCTCTTAGCGCTGATGGTAGTGTGGGATTACCCATGTGAGAGTAAGTCATCGCCAGCTCATTATTCGAAAGCCCCTGCCAAGTGCAGGGGCTTTTTTTATGCATGTAAATTATTAAAACCTGAAGATCATTATTGAATTGATGGGTAATATTTATAAAGCTAGATTTTATCTTTTAAGTAAATTATTAATTTATAAAAATATTTATCATTAACTTTTTATATTTTATCGAAAATATGACTAAAAAATCCGTAAATTTGTATATTTTTTATGTGTATCTATGATATAAAAATTAAAACGGCACAAAAATTGCTTGTAAGGCGTGCTTTTATAAATAGCAGTTAAAAAGAGTAGGATAGTATGAAGTTATCGGTTGGATTAAAAGTTGCAAACTCCTTGTCACTGACACCGCAGTTACAACAAGCCATTCGTTTGCTTCAACTTTCTAGCCTTGAGCTAGAGCAAGAAATCCAAATTCAACTTGATAGTAACCCCTTATTGGAAAAAGTAGAAGAGCAATCTTCGATTGAAAGCCTATCTGTCTTACAAGATCAAGAACGTGACAGTAAAGATTTAACCAATGAGCTGAATGCAAACCATCTTCCGGATGATCTACCTGTGGATACTGATTGGGATGATGTCTATACCCATCAACCGACCAGTCTGGGTTCCCCTGAATATGAAGAACGAGAAGACAATCGCCAAGGACATTTGGGTTTAAAAGAGCATGTACTCGAGCAGATTAATTTATTGCATTTTTCTGCTGTGGATCGCCTCATCGCGCACTGTATTGTAGATTCTTTAGATGAAAAAGGTTTTTTAGATGCTGAAATTGCCGAAATCACGGCATCTGTGCAGCATTTATTGGAAACGATGGATTATGAAGATGAGGTGGAAGATGATGAAGTTCTTGTTGTCTTAAAACATATTCAACATCTGGACCCTCCAGGTGTGGCATCGCGTAATCTGGCAGAATGTTTATTGGTGCAACTCGAAAGCTTACCTGTACATCAAGCTTATCGTTGTGAAGCGATAAAATTGTTAAATCATTATGAGTTACTCATTTCAAATGAATTACCGAAATTGGTTAAACAAACCGGTTTGAATCCTGAGCAATTGAAATGTGCAGTTGATCTGTTAAAGACCTTAAAAGCCTATCCGGGACTGGAGTTTGAAGAAAAAGATTCTGATTATCAGATTCCCGATGTGGTGGTCATGAAAAAGAATGATCATTGGCAAGTGCAGTTAAATCCGGATGTGATGCCCAAATTAAGGATTAATTCTTTTTATGCCAGTATGATTAAGCGTGCAGATCAAAGTAACGACAATCAATATTTACGCAATCAAATGCTGGATGCCAAAAATTTTATTAAAAGTGTCGATGAGCGTCATAAAACCTTATTAAAAGTGGCCACCTGTATTGTAGAACATCAAAAAATGTTTTTGGAAATTGGTGCGGAAGGGATGAAACCTTTAGTGCTGCGTGATATTGCAGAAGAGGTGGAGTTGCATGAGTCTACTGTCTCGCGTGTAACGACCAACAAATTTATGCTGACACCGCGGGGGTTGTTTGAACTGAAATATTTCTTCTCCAGTCATGTAGCCACGACTTCTGGTGGAGAAGCATCTTCCATTGCGATTCGCGCAAAAATTAAAAAGTTAATTTCCGAAGAGAATCCACGAAAGCCTTTATCTGACAATATTATTGCCAATTTGTTAAAACAAGATGGTATTGATGTAGCACGCCGGACAGTTGCTAAATATCGAGAGTCGTTACATATTCCTTCATCTTCTGAACGAAAAGTCTTGATCTAATTTTAAAAATCTGATTATTCTAGGGATTCATTATGACAACATAATGAATCTTTTTTCTTTTAAAGGTGTGGTTGAAATGATTTAAAGTGTGAATTGCAGAATTCTGAGTTCTTTCAGTAGATCGTTTCGGCTATGACTTTAACTAATCCTAAAGAAGGTGAGGGATAGAATTATGCAAATAACAATTCGTGGTCATCACTTAACTATCACCCCTGCAATTGAAGATAATATCCGATTAAAATTTGCTGAAATGACCAAACATTTGGACCAGGTCAATAGTATGCAGGTAAAATTGACCAAAGATCATCAAGTGGACAAACGTTCAAGAAAAGGAAGTTTAAATCATATAGCTGAAGCGATTATTCGTGTACCGGGGGCAGAATTGTTTGCACAGGCAACAGCTGATGATATGTATACATCAATAAAAAAATTAACAGAAAAACTGAAAAGACAGTTGCATAAGCATAGAAAAATGCAGGTTGCAGCCCCATCTTTAATGGCATAGTTCGGTTTTTGAACAAAAAGAGGTTTTTTATGACCTCTTTTTTTATATATTAAATGTTATAGCTTAATGATTTATTTTTCATATTTATAGTAAAATGGCAGGTTTTTACACCGTTGGTCCTATAAGAGGTCTTTGTGATGAATAGTGAACAGCTCACTGAAATTTTAAAAGCTGCTTTTCCAGAGGCTGAAGTTGCAGTTAGTGGGCAAGGCGGGAAATTTGATCTTCGCATTGTAGACGAACAATTTGAAGGCAAACGTCCGGTGGCACGCCAACAGACAGTTTATGCTCCGTTAAATTCATATATTGCCAGCGGTGAAGTACATGCGGTAACTATTCGTGCAATGACCAAAGAAGAATGGCGTAAAGCAAGCTTATTCGGAGCTTAGAACTAGATGGATAAATTTTTAATTCAGGGCGGTGTTAAGCTCGAAGGTGAAGTGCGTATTTCGGGTGCAAAAAATGCAGCACTTCCATTGCTTGCTGCAATGATTCTCCCTGAAACTCCCACCACATTAACCAATGTTCCAAATCTTAAGGATGTGAACACGTTGGTAAAACTGATTGCTGGTCTGGGTGTTCAAATTTCTTATGAAGGCGATACTGTTAAAGCAGATACGTCTACATTAGATAATCAGTTTGCCCCATATGAACTGGTCAAAACCATGCGTGCATCCATTTTGGTGCTTGGTCCATTATTGGCGCGCTATGGCAGTGCAAAAGTATCTCTTCCTGGTGGATGTGCCATTGGTTCACGCCCAGTCGATCAACATTTAAAAGCATTGGAAGCTTTGGGTGCTGAAATTGAAGTTGAAGCGGGTTATGTCCATGCCAAAGTTGATGGTCGTCTTAAAGGTGGCGAAGTTGTCTTTGATATGGTGACTGTGGGTGGTACGGAAAATATTTTGATGGCAGCCGTATTGGCCGATGGTGTCACTACAATCCGTAATGCAGCACGTGAACCTGAAATTACCGATCTTGCACAAATGCTGATTAAAATGGGTGCAAAAATCGAAGGTTTGGATACCGACACTTTAGTCGTTACAGGTGTTGAGCATTTACATGGCTGTGAATATGCAGTGGTTGCGGACCGTATTGAAACAGGTTCGTATCTGGCTGCTGCGGCAATTACCGGTGGTAAAGTCAAAACCACGCATACCGATCCAGCACTACTTGAAGCAGTTTTAGACAAATTTGAAGAAATGGGCGCAGAAGTGACCCGTGGCGATGACTGGATTGAACTGGATATGATGGGGAAACGTCCGAAAGCCGTAAGCTTCCAGACGTTGCCGCATCCAGAATTTCCAACCGATATGCAAGCCCAGATTATGGCGGTCAACGCGATTGGTCGTGGCTTTGCGACAATTTCTGAAACGATTTTTGAAAACCGTTTTATGCATGTACCTGAATTGGCACGTATGGGCGCAAATATTCAGGTTGAAGGTAATGATGCAGTGGTTACAGGTGTGGAAAAACTTTCAGCTGCTCCTGTAATGGCGACAGATTTACGTGCTTCTTTCTCTTTGGTTCTGGCTGCATTGGCTGCTGAAGGTGAAACCCTGATTGACCGTATTTATCATATTGACCGCGGTTATGAAGATGTTGAAGCGAAGTTACAAGGTTTAGGTGCCCAAATTAAGCGAGTAAGTTAATGAGCGATATGAGAAACGATGATCCAAACTTTGACGTTATGGGCAATTTTGATCATGGTTTAACTTTAGCATTAAGTAAGGGACGTATTTTAAAAGAAACTTTACCTCTGCTAGAAACAGCAGGAATTAATTTACTGGAAGATCCGGATAAATCCCGTAAATTGATTTTTCCAACTACCCATAAACAGGTGCGTATTTTAATTTTACGCGCTTCTGATGTACCGACCTATGTGGAAAATGGTGCAGCGGATTTGGGTGTTGCGGGTAAAGACGTGCTGATGGAGCATGGTGCGCAAAACGTCTATGAACCACTCGACTTGAAAATTGCCAACTGTAAACTCATGACAGCGGGTAAAGTGGGTATGGAACGTCCGAAAGGCCGTTTAAAAATTGCCACTAAATATGTGAATCTTACACGTCAATACTATGCCAGCCTGGGCGAACAAGTCGACGTCATCAAGCTTTACGGTTCGATGGAACTTGCGCCACTGGTGGGTTTGGGTGATTACATTGTTGACGTGGTCGATACGGGTAATACCCTGCGTGCCAATGGTTTAGAGCCTTTGGAAGAAATCTGCAAAGTCTCTTCTCGCTTGATTGTAAATAAAGCGAGTTTCAAGCGTAAGCAAACTTTATTGAACCCGATTCTGGCACAGCTTGAAAAAGCAGTGGAAGAACGCGAAAGCAAAAAATAAGTTTTTGCATCTCAATATGAAAAACCGTCATTTTGTGGCGGTTTTTTTATGCCTGTTTTTATCATCCCTAGCTAAACCCAGATTTATTCGATAATTCACAAAGTAATTTCCTATGAAACTGTGTGAATAGATGTGTGATTGATACCCACAAAGTTTGGGAAACAAGGTAAACTAAACTTTTCCAATTCAAACCTTGTGGGTAAATTGATGCGACGTTTATCGACTCAAGATCAAAGCTTTAAACAGGCCTTTGCAGACTTGTTGGCTTTTGAGACAGTTAGTGATCCTGAACTTTTAAAAACCGTAGACCAAATCATTGCTGATGTGCGTCAGCATGGTGATGCTCATGTTCTTAAACTCACTCAACAGTTCGATCGACATCCAGCGCATCAATTTTCTGATCTAGAACTTACTCAAGAACAACTCAAAGCGGCTTTTGAAGGTTTAACGACAGAAGTTCGCCAAGCTCTGGAGTTGGCTGCAAACCGTATTCGTGAATTCCACCAGGCGCAAAAGCAGGATGGATGGACCTATGTTGATGCTTTGGGAAATACTTTAGGGCAAAAAATTACCCCGCTGGATCGAGTCGGTATTTATGTGCCGGGCGGTTTGGCATCGTATCCATCTTCTGTATTGATGAATGCCGTTCCTGCACATGTGGCGGGTGTGCCAGAAATTATCATGGTGGTTCCGGCGCCGAATGGTGAACTCAATCCATTGGTATTGGCAGCGGCATATCTGGCTGGGGTGCATCGTGTATTTACCATTGGTGGGGCACAAGCGGTTGCCGCATTGGCTTATGGAACGGAAACGATTCCTCCTGTCGATAAAATTACCGGCCCAGGTAACCGTTTCGTGGCAGCAGCTAAACGTGCCGTATTTGGCCAGGTTGGTATCGACATGATTGCAGGGCCGTCTGAAATTCTGGTATATGCAGAAGGTCAGAATAATCCGAAATGGCTGGCAATGGATTTATTGTCACAAGCTGAGCATGATACGGTTGCCCAAGCAGTTTTCATCACACCCGATGAACAGCTTTTAAACGACGTTGAACAGGCGATTGAAGAACATCTGGCTGCTTTGCCAAAAGCTGAAATTGCCCGTACTTCAATTGCCAACCGTGGGGCTTTGATTTTGGTGAAAGATCGTCAGGAAGCGATTGACCTCATCAACCAGGTCGCGCCAGAACATTTAGAGCTTTGCCTGGACGAAGCTGAAGAAATGTCAGAAAGCATCCGCCATGCCGGTGCCATCTTCATGGGGCGTTATACGCCTGAAGCCATTGGTGATTATTGCGCGGGTCCAAACCATGTGTTGCCGACCTCAGGCACAGCACGTTTCTCATCACCGCTTGGCGTATATGATTTTCAGAAGCGTTCCAGTCTGATCATGTGCTCGCAAGAAGGCGTGAAAACTTTAGCGAAAACAGCCGATATCCTGGCGCAACAGGAAAATCTGGATGCCCATGCACGCTCGGCACGTTATCGTTATCACGATTAACCTCTCCCTAACCCTCTCCTGAAAGGAGAGGGTATGTCATCTAATTTAAACTAATGAAATTTATATGGTTTTAATAGAATGGCAAATATGGAAAAATTGAAATATTGATTAAATTTATTTACCAATGAAAAGTTCCTCTCTATGGGAGAGGTTAGGAGAGGGTAAAATAGACTTTCTCCTAGCGATAAATATTTTCTCGATAGTTTTTTAAAGAGGGAATTTTGGTAAATAGCGAATGAGAAAATAAAATGTCGACCATCACCACAGAACAAATGCGTTTTTGGAGTCCTGAAGTACGTGAACTCGAACCTTACGTGCCAGGTGAACAACCCAAAATCCAAAATCTTCTAAAATTAAATACCAATGAAAATCCCTATCCGCCATCATCAAAAGTGGTAGAAGCGGTTCAGGCGGTATTGGCAAATTCAGCAGATGTGCTGCGTTTATATCCAGACCCGGATGCATCCGCTTTAAAACAGGCCATTGCCAAACAGCAACATGTTGACGTGAGTCATGTGTTTGTAGGTAATGGTTCTGATGAAGTATTGGCGCACATCTTCAAGGCATTTTTTGTCCAGGAATTGCCAATCCTGTATCCGGACATTACTTACAGTTTTTATCCGGTTTATAGTCAGTTCTTTGGGGTAAAAACCAAAGTTTTGCCATTGAATGATGATTTTGAAATTGTGGTGGATGATTATAAACAGCCTAATGGCGGGATTATCATTACCAACCCGAATGCGCCGACCAGTATCGCACTTGGTTTGTCAGCCATTGAAGAGGTTCTTCAGGCCAATCCCGATTCAGTGGTTGTCATTGATGAAGCTTATGTCGATTTTGGCGCTGAATCTGCGGTTGCATTGGTTGAGAAATACGATAACTTGGTGGTTTGCCAAACGACTTCTAAATCACGCTCCTTAGCAGGCTTACGTGTCGGTTTTGCCATTGCTCAGCCACATCTCATCGCTGCCCTTGAAGCGGTGAAAAACAGTTTTAACTCCTATCCGATCGATCGTTTTGCGATTGCAGCGGCTGTAGCATCTTTTGAAGATCAGGAATATTTTGAGGCACAAAATGAGAAAGTAATTGCCAGCCGTGAAAAGTTGGTTGCTCAACTGGCTGAGCTTGGCTTTAAAGTCTTGCCATCGAGTGCAAACTTTATTTTTGCCTCACTGTCATCAAAAGATGCAGGTGAATTGGCTGCTGAATTACGTGAACGTGGCATCATCGTACGTTATTTCAATAAGCCGCGTATCAACCAGTTCCTGCGTATTACTATCGGTACGGACGAGCAAAACCAGCGTTTAGTAGATACATTGAAAAATGATATTCTGGCTTAATCTCCCCAAATCCCTTTTTTGTAAAGAGGAGATTTCCTCCCTTTACTAAAAGGGAGGTTAGGAGGGATTTAAAAAAAAGCGATTCTATTGAATCGCTTTTTTTACTTATTCAGGTGTGTACCACGTGTTGAGCAAATTCAGCATGGCTTCGACTTTATCAAAACATTCCTGATACTCAGCATCGCAATCTGATGCAATGGTGATACCGCCACCTGCCCAGACAGAAACATCATCCTGATATTTTTGAATCGAGCGAATCAGAATATTCCATGAACCTGTGCCATCAAAATTAAAATAACCCATCGAACCGCAGTAGGCTCCACGTGGAGCACCTTCAAGCTCCTCTATAATTTGCATGGCACGAATTTTGGGTGCGCCAGTGATCGAACCACCCGGCAGGGCAGACATGAGCACATGAAAAGGATTGATATCTTCCCTTAAAGTGGCAGTGACTTCACTGACCATATGGTGAACTTGATTAAACGACTCAATTTCAAAAAGTTTTGGTGTTTTCACCGATCCTGTTTCAGCGTATACACTCAAATCATTACGCAGTAAATCTACAATCATCACATTTTCGGCTTGGTCTTTTTTAGAGTGAATTAAGCTTTGCTTGGATTGTTCATCGAGTACAGCATCTTGATATCGCGGCATGGTGCCTTTAATTGGTTTTGTGGTGATTTTCCGATTTGCTTCAAATTCGATAAACAGTTCGGGAGAACAGCTGAGTAATTCAAAATCATCAATTTTGACATAACCCGAATAAGGTGCATCCGTCAGTTGCCAAAATGCGTCTGCTGTATCGAGTAATAAACCTCGTGCTTTGGCGGTAAATTCTTGAGTCAAATTAATCTGATAACAGTCACCTGCCCGAATGTAATCCTGAACCCGTTTAAAGGCATTCACATACTGTTTTTTATTCCAACGTGGAGTACAAGAGTGTGTAAGCGTAAATGTTTGATTTTCTTTAATGAAGCTATTTTTGTTTTGCAAGGCATCTTGAAGTATCTGAAATATCGCTTCAGCATCATGTTCATGGCTAAAAAAAGTCCAGCCCTGATCGGTCAGTTTAATATAGCTGCAATAAATGCCTAAAAATAAAGAGGGCTGGTTTTTGGATTGAATGTTAACCTGTTGCTGGGCCGCTTCATCATAACTGATAAAGCCGATTAAACCACCATTGAAGTCAGAAGAATGGTTTTGCAAACCCTGTTTAAAAAAATGATTGAAATCAATAGGTTCATTTTTTTGCTGATATTGGTTTAACGATATTCTGGTAAATTTCTGAATTTTTTTATTGTGCACGAGCATATATTCAGAGGCTAAAAAAGCAATGACAGGTTGCTTTACATTTTTTAAGTAAACCACATGGTTAAGATGTGATAGGCATAAAAGAATTTCAGTAGGATTAAGCTGTTGTTTGGTCAGCAATTTTTGAAAAAAAACAGGCTTATTCATACGGTGTGACTTTAAAAATTCGATACATAGATAGACTATTCTATAACATTGTTGGTGCATAAAAACTGTAAATACCGTTTATCGGTAACATGCAGATTGCGACCAACAGCAGTTGAACAAAAAATGACAGCCATATAATTTAACTAGGGCAAACCAGCTGCTCAAGGAAAGCCTCACGATTGTCAAAAAATAAAAAACAATCAGTGAAATCGAGTAGTTAACAATCAAAAAAATAATACTCTTGGGAGAGTACGAAATGAAAAAATTTACTAAACTTGCTTTAGTTTCTTCATTAGCAATCAGCGCAAACGCGATGGCAATGCAAGCAATGGATGATGCTTCATTGGGTGCGACTACTGGTCAAGATGGTATTAACATCGGGATTGGTATTTCTAAAATCACTATCGATAAATTATATGTTCATGATAATGACGGTTTATCAACAACTGCAAAAAATACTATAACTGGTACTAAGGTAGTAATCGATACTACTACTACTCCACCTACACCTGGTTTTGCAGCAAACGCACTTGTTTCTGAGACAGCAATTGCAGGTGGTACAGGGAATGCTGGTGCAATTGTTATCAAAGGTAATGGTAAAGCTGGTCATATCAATGAAACTCAAGGTCTTGTAATTACAGCGAACAGTGATGCATTACTTGCTTCACATAATTTGGCCGATTTACAAATTGATTCTGATGCTGGTACTGGCACAAATGGTGCATTTATCAATATTGCGGCTCAAGTGTCTGGTTTGAGCATTAATATTGGTGAAATTGGTGTAACAGCATCTAATACTGTTCCAGCATCTACTGCTTCATCAATCCGTCGTGGTGGTCAAGAGACGACAAATTATAATGCTATTTTATCTGGTCTTACTTTGAAAACTGGACAAATGGCAGCGAATATCCAACTGGGTGCAGCGCCTCAAGGTGCAATGGTTAAATTAAATACCGTGATGAAAGGTGGTCTTGAAATTCTTGATCTAGGTATTTTGGATAACTCAACTAAAACGGGTTCAGGTGATGGGACTGCGGGTAACCGTGCAGCTGGTGAAATCTTTGTTGAGAGCATTAAGGTTGCAGATGCAAACTCTACTGATTTGACTATCAACCAAAATATTAGCGTAATTGGTAAAGAAGGTACGAATAATGGTTATATCCGCATGGTAAGTTCTTCTGGTCCAATTGATAACTATGTAAAAGGTATTCATTTAGGTAGCCGTACTGCTGGCTCTATTGGTGATATTGAAGTACAAGGTCTTCAAACTTACTATAGTACAGCCATTGGTTCTTATACCCAAGGTTCTATGATTACGATTGCTGGTCGTTAATTCTGGATTGAAAAAAGCGCGTGTTTACACGCGCTTTTTTTTACAAAAATAATGTGAAATTTTTCAAAAAAACTAAAAAAAAGCTGTCTTTTTTTATAAAAAAGGTTATCTTTCTTTTACATGGATGTAGAGTATAAGCTCTAAAAAAATAATGAACAAAGGCACGTCATGCCGATAACTAGAAAAGTTAAAAGATATGTTAGAGATCGCGTTAGGCTCGGCATTGATGTATTACGCTGCCAAAGAAGCCTTTGAAATTAAGAAAAAGCCAGCGGAAGCTGTGTATTACACTGAAACCTTAGATTCTCGCCACGATTCATTCACTCGAATGCATAGAGAGGCAGTCCTCATTAAACCTGCTGTAGAAGATCAATTTAGGGGTATTGTCCGTCAAGCCTATGACTATAGTTGTGGATCAGCTGCATTAACGACCTTGTTGAATGGTTATGTTGATGTTGGTGTAAACATGACAGAACAACAAGTCATGAATGGTTTACTTAAATTTGGTGAAACCGAGAAAATTGTTGAACGCCGCAGTTTTTCTCTTTTAGATATGAAGCGCTTTGTTGGGGCAATCGGTTTTGAAAGCGGGGGATACAAAGGCGAATTTTCCGATTTGGTTCAGCAAGGTCAACCAGCAATTGTTCCGATTTCCTATGCAGGTTTTAAGCATTTTGTAGTGTTTAAAGCATATAAGAATGGGCGTGTGTATGTGGCTGACCCTGCACTGGGTAATATCAGTTTTGATGAAACACGTTTTAAAGATATCTGGGAAAACAACACCCTGTTTTTAATTAATGTTGCCCCTGAAAAAAGAAAAAATTTATTGGCACTTCAGGATACAGACTTACGACATGTCGAAGATGCAACGGTGAATCGCTATGCATTCGTTGACATTCAATATCCGCAGTTCTATATGGATAAAATTGCAGATAAAGCCTCAACAATTCGTTTAGACAAGAATTTAAATGAAGACTCAGAAAAATTCGGGGAATCGACATATAATTTTTTACGTCTTTATTACAAAAGTAAATAAAGTATAAAAGTAGCAGATTAAAAAAATAAAAATGGTGGGATGGAATATGAATCGTAAATGGATGAACAAAACTTTATTGGCTTTGAGTGTTCAAATGGCAATAGGGGTGGCATATGCCGCAGAGGAACCTGCACTTGGAGAATATGAGGTTGTAGATCAACAGGAAACTGCAGTTGAATCTACAGCGTCACAGTCTACAGATGCGCAAGCAGTAGCAGCGGTAGATGCAGGAGAACAGTCAGCACTCGGTGAGTATGAGGCAGTTGATGAACAAGTGGATGAGTCAACAGCAACCCCATCTGTCGATAGTAGTACAGTAGCGCAGCCACAACCTGTTAATGCAAATGAACAAGCTTCTTCTGCCTTGCAGCAGCAAGAAGGGGATGCAAGTAAAGAAGCAAACCTGCAAGAAGTTTTCACTTCAAATGAAAGACAATATTCATTAATTAAAAAAGGTGAAATTTCATCTTATTATGATATTGATTATACTTATTATCGTGATACACAGATTGATGCTGAAATGGCGAGCGGTCAACTGTATCAACTTCGTGTTCAAGAAAATGCAACTCACTCTGTTACCAATACGTTTACAGCGCAGTATGGCATTTTAGATAATTTGACTTTCACTGCTTCACTACCTTTAGTCGCTAAAACAGATTTATTAAAAGATACCTCTGCAGCAGGTCTAGGTGATATTTCCTTTGGAGCACGTTGGGAACCTTTCCCACTAAAAGCTGGCAGGCTACCACTGATCTTATTCGGTAATATTTCTACTAAAACGGGTGACAGCCCTTATGAAGTGAATGCCACAGATGATTTAGCAACAGGTAAAGGTTATTACTCTGCAGGGATTGGTGCGAGTACACGTAAATATATCGATCCAGTGGTTTTGTTTGCTTCTGTATCTGCAAACTATGGCTTTAAAGAAACTGGTTTAAATCAGCGTCGTGGTATACGGGTACTGGAGGAGTTTGAACCTGGGATTAGTGGCGGTTTTGCCTTAGGTTTTGCTTATTCATTTAACTATGATGTGTCTATGACCATGTCATACCAGCAAAGCTTTAATACCGGTTCAGAATTTACCTATAGTTCGGGTGAAAGCTATTCTCCGGCTGATCAGACCAGTTCTACTTTAGCAATTTCACTCGGTGTGCGTGTTTCACCAGAGACCATTGTTAACGGAACTGTGGGCATAGGCTTAACAGAAGATGCACCAGATGTATCGTTAGGTTTGTCATTCCCACTTGATATTTTAGGTTTCGGTAAGAAACTTCGCTAAGAGGGCAGTCGTATGTACAAGATTCGACTTCGCCCGTTAGCCGCAGCAATTATCGTTTCGGGCTGTTCAAGTGCAACTTTTGCTCAATTAGGGACCAACTTATCGGTTGATGTCAGATCATTGAGTATGGGGAATGCAGTTACTGCAGACCCTCCTGGCATTAGTGCTATTCATTTTAACCCGGCAGCCTTGACAAAAATTGAAGGTCTACAAACCGATGTTCAGGGTATTCTGGCTAACTTTGATATCAAAAGAGAGTTCGAAGTCCCTGCAGGATATAACGTATTTGGCTATTCAGATGACCCGATGGTGTGTAATGACGGACCAGAGGTTTCTTCCGATTTATGTACAGACTTTAAAGGTACCATAAATGGGGATGTCGAATACGTCAGTCTATACGTCCCGGTACTAAAAAAAATGGTGGATCTGGGTGAGGGTCTGCCCATGGCCGCACCTACAGCGGGGATTGCTTACAATCCACCCGGTTCAAAAACAACTTTTGCAACGGCAATGTATGCACCTTTGGTTGCCGGTTTTGGTGCGGAAAATGGCAATCCTGCGAATTATATGGGGCAACAGGTTGCTCTGGAAAGGATTACCTATTTATCTCCTTCTATAGCCTATGAAGTGAATGATGAGTTATCCGTCGGCGCTTCTGTGGGTATGTCATACCAGGCCATTGGTTTAAAAACGGATTTGCGTTTTCCTAATGAATTAATTGGTATGTTGCGAATGATTGATGAAGTCGTTTGTACACCTTTTAAAGAAAACTCGGACATTATTACCGACATTCTGTTGTTAGGCATATGTAATGCCCAAGAAGGCATGAATCCATTTGGCCGGTTTGGGCAAATGCAACTTGCTTTGGAACAATCACTTAGCCCAAGTTATAACCTTGGCGTGCTGTGGGAGCCGACTGACGATTTTAGCTTTGGTATGGTATATCAAAGTGCTGCAAAAATGCGTTTGAAAGGTAAATATCATATTGATAACGCAAACGCGCCACGTGAGCTGATCAATGGTTTAATGTCATCTCCTACAGGTCAAATTCTTGCTGCAATTTTAGGTTTTCCTAATAATATTCCTGCAAGTGAGTCAGGTCTGGTTTCAATGGATTTTGAATACCCAGCCCATTTTCAAGCAGGAATAAAATATAAGCTTTTACCCGATTTACAAGTCAATTTTGATGTAGGCTGGACGGACTATAAGGCCTGGGACAAGTTTAGATTTGAATTTGACCGGCAAATTTCAGCGCTAAAAATTGCTAAGTTGCTTTCTGAAAACGTGAGTGATAGTTCTCTCGCATTACCGCTGGAATTTACTTCACCTTGGAATTTTGGTATTGGTCTGGAATATTCCGCAACGGATCGTTTGAAATTACGTGCTGGCTATGAACCACGTACCAGTGCAATTCCTGATAATAAGCGAAATACCATGGTGCCGATTAACAATGCACAATTGTTTGGTCTTGGGGTAGGTTATCGTTTTGATGCAGATACTGATTTAGACTTATCGATTGGCTTTCTGCGTAGTAAAGACAATATTCCTGCAAATACAAGTAGTTTGGCAAACCAGACAGGGGTAAATAATCTTTTATTAAATCCATATGCAGGTTTAAACGTAAAAACAGATACCAAGATTACGATTTTAGGATTGAACTATAGAACAAGATGGTAAGCGAATTGAAAAGAATGAAAGGGAATTCATTGGTGAAATCGGTACTTGCACTTTGTATGGTGCAAGTGTCCTTTTCATATGCGGGCGAGTTTTACACGATCATTGGACCAGATGGCCGGCCGATGATCGTGCAGCAAAAATCTCCGCCCAAGAATCAATCAGCAGAAGTGAGTAAATCTTCCTCAATAGAGATGAGAGTTCAAGAAACTCAATCCCATTCCCAGAATAGTCAGCCTGAAGTTAAGGCCGCTGCAACTCAAATTTCAACATCATCGCAAGTAAAAGAGGAAGATAAAACAGTAGTTCAAAAGGCCCCAACAAAAGTTTCTACCCATGCCGATGCAGCTAAAATACCGCAAAGCACTTATGTAGCACCTAAAGCCGAGAAAAAGGAAAAAGTAGTATCCCAGCCTTCCTCTCAGTCTAAAAAAATGGAAGAAGCTACACCTCTGGCGAGCATGCCTCCTACTCAAGAACCAAAAGAAATTAAAAATACGGAAAATTATGTAACGATTGATGGTACGCAATATATAAAAAATGAATACCTGGAAGACAAAGAATTTAATCTGGAAGGAAAGAAGCGTTTTTATGCTATGCCCGAAGGCATCATTGATGCTAAGCATGGAGCGACACGTTTACAAATGGTTGAACGTGAAAAAGGGGTAAGCAAATCCCTGCTGCAATCTTTTTTCAAAAAGAATCAAAAACAGGATAGTGGTCCCATTACATTGTCATCCAGCTATTATCGGGTTTCCCAGGCGGATGTTGTTGCAAGTTTAGGTCAACAATGTATTCAGGATAAAAAAATTAAAAATGCCAAAACTGTCAGTTTGGATAAAGAAGTCAATGTTTGGCCGCGGGCACCCTTAAAAGAACAATTTGATTTTGAAATTGTGAAAGTTTCCAATGCCATTCAGAATGTCCAGATTAGTTCTTATGCCTCACGACAACAAAATCCGACCTTTTACTGGCCATTTGTGGTTTTTCTGGATACCCATGGGTGTGTGCTGGAAGGGGCTGGAGGCTTTAAGAATCATGAGGCTACAGCTTCTTTTACCTCGCATGAAAAAATTGAAGGAATCGTTCATATTCCTTCCACAACCCAATATATATTATTAACCCCTTTAGCCAGTGCGATAGATGTAGATAACAAAGCACTCACCAATAAGGGTCAATTAAAATTGATAGCAATTCGCTAAGGATATAAGAAGAGAATTAGGATGAAAAATAAATATTTACTCCCGTTTACCCTCACCACCTTGATGGCGGCTTTAAGTGGTTGTGGTGGCGAAAGTGCCAATGTTATTCCTGAAGTTTATGAAGGTAGTACAACGAATGGAACGTGTACGATTGGTTCTACGGGATGTCTTGGATTTGCACTGGATTATCCATTAAGTGGATTAAATTTTACCTGTAGTAGTGATACCAAAAATAGCTTCGTGACCACTTTTGATGCAAAAGACGGGGCAGCAACAGGGGCATGTAAGGTCGGTGATAAAATTACCTTCTTCATTAAGGGGGAAAAAGATAAGCAAATTAATTTGGGAACGCTAGACCTCAATAAAATTGCCAAGGTCAGTACCTCGCAATTACCTCGCTTGACTATTTTAGACATTGCCTCGGGTATGACCAATACACCGGCTAGGTCTCTGGATGCCAATGATAGCACTGTGAAAGTAGCTATGCGTTTGGCAAAAATATTACAGGCACTTGCGCTGCAAAACGGTGGAATTGCTGATCCGACCGATATTCAAGCTTTATATATTACTGATCAAATGCGTGTAGATCTGGAGAGAATTAGCCAGTCAATTTCTCAAGATGCTTTTGTAAATACCGCAGATGCAGACTTTGAATTACTGATCAAACCTTGGCTCAATATTTCAAATATAACCAATGAGCAGGCATTTTCGACTGTCAGCATGTTGATGAATATTTCGAATGCGGGAGTATATCAACCTGAATTTTCACTATTCTCAACCTCTGGAGTAGTTAGCAGTTTAAGCGGTTCAGATGGTTTGGTCGGTTGTAATAAAGAGACGTGTAATACGCAGGATAGTTCAACGCAGCATCTCTTTGGACATTTCATGTTGATTACAGACCGTGACGGTTATACCTTTGGCAGTGGTATGCAATGGCGTGGTCCAGGAGTCAGTGATACTTCGACGGTAGGTGGATTAAATACCAAATTGCTGACCACCACCCGACCTATTCGGATGACGGCGAATGCACAAGATCATTGGATTAACCCGGTGACGAAGAAAATCGATCGAAATTTTGATTTTCAGGTCGATCAAGTCATTACACCTTTAAGTATTTATCAGGGCACTTTATATAATGATTATATGATTGCCGGCAAAGAACAATTCTATAAGTTGCTTACCGGAAAAACAGAAGTCACTGCAGCGGATAAGCTGGATTTTGGTCTATGGACGCAGACCATTGGCAGCGAAAATTTTAAGGGTACACTCGATTTATATAAAACCTTTCCTATTACTTATCTAGATAAAAGGGTCTTTAAATCCGTTAATAATGCGAAATCTGGCGAAGCTTATATTTTCCCGATGTATGCAAATCTGACCTTTAAATTTACCGATACCAGTGTGAACGACGTTGTACTGGGAATAGTCATTGATGAAAAGGGTAACATTCGAACCAATATGAAACCTGGATCTACTGAAGATGATATGAGTACTGCTTTGGATACGGAATTATCTTCAGGAAAAACCGCTTGTGAGGCTACAGGCTTTAATTCATCCACCTATATAGACCAGAACGGAGTTCAACAATACCGTATTGGTACAGTTTCTCGTGCTTTCACCAATGATAAAAATATTTCTTTGCGTATGGTATTGGCAAACGCAAACTTGAAAAAAGTAGACGGTGCTTTAGTCGGAATGAATACTAACATCAAGACTTCCAGCACTGGAGAAAGTATTGTGGTGGGTGGGGCATTACTGAATGTAACTAATCTTTTAAATCTTAACTCGGGTAAAGCAGATGTCACATTTAAAGATTCTGAAGTAGAGGAAGTAAAATGGGCAAGTACATTACCAAGTTTCCAAAAAGTTTATAATGCGAATAATCCCACACATACTTCACAAGATAAGGAAATTGCAAAATTAATGGGAGGTACATTAACTTTTGCTTTAGCTCCATGTTATACGGTTAAAATTAAATAAACTGAACAATACAAAAAGCCCATCACATGATGGGCTTTTTATTGAATTGCAAATCTAGAAGGTTTTTAACCGGTATGATCCAAACGGGTACCTAAGGTTTCTAAATGCATAGTGAAGGAAGCCGTTTTACGGTCTTCAAAATAATGTCTTAAGGTTCGTTCTACGCTGGGAAAAGCGAGTTCAGACCAGGGAATTTCATGTTCTTCAAATAGACGGGATTCAATGGTTTCCTCACCGGCACCGAATATTCCATTGACGAGATTGGCCTTGAACAGAACATAAATCTGTCCAATTCGGGGAATGTTGTACATACAGTAGAGCTGTTCGATTTCAACTTCAGCTTCGGCTTCTTCCCGGGTTTCTCTGGCAGCGCCTTGTTCCATGGTTTCAAACAGTTCCATATAACCTGCAGGCAGGGTCCATAAGCCATAACGAGGCTCAATGGCACGGCGGCACAGCAAAACCTTACTTTCCCAAAGCACGAGCGCACCGCAAATCACTTTGGGATTGACGTAATGAATATTGCCGCAATCTGTACAAACACGGCGTAATTGATGGTCGCCGAGTGGAATTTTTTCCGTTGTTTTATGTCCGCAAATTACACAGAAATTCATATTCATCGTCAATGATCAAGGTGTTGATCAGCATAACTGAAAAATCCAACTTTGGCATCATTTCTATCCTTTGGAATAAAAATTCAGCTATGATGAAATAAAGCAAGAGGCAGGAGCAGTAGCCCATGGATGACTACTCATTAATACAATTATTACAGCACAGGTTACGCTTTTCTACACGTGTAAAGCCTGCTCAGGCTGCTGTACTGATTGCCATTACCGATGAGTCCGATCCCAAGGTTTTGCTTACGCGCCGTTCTTTATACTTGTCCAATCATGCCGGGGAGGTTTCTTTTCCGGGCGGCAAAAGAGATCCGCAAGATACCAGTAATATTGTGGTGGCTTTGCGCGAAGCTTATGAAGAAACCGCGCTGAATCCCTTTGATGTGCAACTGATTGGCGATTTGCCCATGCAAAAAGCCCGCAATGGCATGCTGGTCAAACCTGTGGTTGGACTGATTCCGCCTGAAGTGCAGCTGACTCCTCAACCTGCTGAAATTGACCGAATCTTTTTTGCATCACTTCATAGTTTAATGAATGCACCGCCGATTCCCTATGAAGTACGTTATGCTCATCAGTCTTTGTATTTTCCCAGCATGCGCGTGGAGAATGAAATTGTCTGGGGCTTAACTGCGCGAATGCTGGTCTCCCTGTTTCAGTATGGTTTGGATTATCAAAAGGAATGGCCATTTTTATTAAATTCGCCCGCTTTTCATAGCAACAAGATTAAATACGGTAAATAAGGAACTTCACCCCATGATCTATAAATTTAAGGGATATACACCTCAAGCAACACATCAACCTTGGGATGGCTGGGTTGCGGATAATGCGACCGTCATTGGCCAGGTAGAAATGGGCAAGCAGGTCAGTGTCTGGTTTGGTGCGGTCATCCGGGGCGATAACAGCAAGATCAGACTGGGGGATTTTACCAATGTGCAGGAAAATGCCGTTTTACATACCGATGCCGGTATTGAGATGCATATCGGCAGTTATGTAACGATTGGGCATCAAGCGATGCTGCATGGTTGTACCGTTGGCGATAACACGCTGATTGGCATTAACAGCGTGATTTTAAATCATGCCGTGATTGGTAAAAACTGCATCATTGGCGCCAATGCCTTAATTCCTGAAGGTAAAGTCATTCCGGACAATTCTGTGGTGATGGGTTCGCCGGGGAAAATCGTCAAAACGCTGGATGAATCGGCTGAAGCCAAACTCAAAATGAGTGCCTTGCACTACGCGGAACATTTCAAGAATTTTCAGCAGTTAGAGTCAGTTGAACTGTGATTTGAGACGAAATATTCAGCCAGGCCAGAGCTTGGCTTTTTTGTATCCTGCAGATGGAAAATCTCGCCTCGCACGCATGAGTGGAGTATGATATCCGACGTTTTTTATATTTAAATGAATTAAGGTTGTGCATGAAGTTGCTGGCATTGGAAACTGCCAATGAGCAGTGTTCCGTTTCTATTGTAGATGACACTCAAGAATTATTTTTTCAATTAGATGCGCGAGCAAAAGCACAAACGCAAACGATTCTCCCAATGATCGAACAGGCTTTTACCCAGCTTGGATTGTCTGCTGCTGATTTAACTGCAATTGCATTTAGCCGTGGTCCCGGTTCATTTAGCGGGGTACGTATTAATGCGGCCGTGACTCAGGCCTTGGCATGGGCCAATGATCTGCCAGTTGTTCCTGTTTCAACCTTACAAGCCTTGGCACAGGCAGCATATCGTCTGGCGGGTTTAACTGCAGTAACTGCAGTGCTGGATGCGCGTATGAATGAAGTCTATATTGCGAGTTTTCAGCTGGATCAGCAGGGCATTATGCAGGCTGTGGATACAGAGCAACTGTTAAATTATAGTGCTGCTGGTCAGGCCGTCAAATTTGAACTGGTCGGTTCGGGTTCAGCTTTAATTAAGCCTGAACAAATACAATACAAAGACTTAAGTGCAACGGCGCAAGATATTGCGACCATTGCACGCGTGCATGCGGAGCAAAAGCATTGGGTGAGTGCTGAACAGGCATTACCGGTGTATTTACGTGACAATGCCTGGAAAAAAATTCCAGAACAAGGCAAATCATAATCAGGGTTTTCTATGGATCTTTTACTGCTGCTGAAAGCGGCAATTATGGGTATCGTTGAAGGTATTACCGAATTTTTACCAATCTCAAGTACCGGACATTTAATTCTCGCTTCAGAACTTATGAATTTCTGGACCAAAGAAAAGAGCGATGTATTTGTGATCGCCATTCAAATGGGTGCAATTGCAGCGGTGATTTATGAATACTGGTCGCGTCTCTGGGGCGCAGCGACAGGCATGTTTACTGGTGAGACCAAAGGTCGTCATCTTGGTTTTAGCCTGATCATGGCTTCTATTCCAATTGTGCTGGTTGGCCTGACCTTCGGACAGGCAGTAAAAGATCTGCTGTTTAATGACATTGCCGTGGCGATTGGCCTGATTGTCGGTGGTTTCATTATTATGTGGATTGAAAAGCATCCGCCTAAAGTGAATGCCGAAGAAGTCGAGAACATCAGCTATAAAGAAGCGATCTGGATCGGTTTAATTCAGGTGCTGTCTCTCATTCCGGGGACATCACGTTCAGGGGCAACCATTATTGGTGCCATGTTCCTAGGTATTTCACGTAAGGCTGCCACAGAATTTTCATTTTTTCTTGGTATTCCGGTGATTGTCGGTGCAGGTCTGCTCGATCTTTATCAAAGTTATGATGTCATGCAGACCACTGAAGACTGGACCGTTTTAGCCGTCGGTCTGATCGTTTCCTTTGTTTCGGCCTTGATTTTAATTCGTGTTTTAGTGGCGTATGTGGCAAAACGTGATTTTATGGTTTTTGCCTGGTATCGCATTGCTTCCGGTCTTTTAATCTTACTTTTTGCATTTACAGGCTGGAAATTATGGTAAGCGAACTCCGCTTATTTGTAGAACAGGAATTTCAACAGAAAGCACAGCAGTATTCTGCTGTGCTTTCTTCTCGTGGAGTAAAGGTCAAGCTTGAAATTATTGAAAAGCTGAATGCCCGATTTTTGCGGTTAAATCCTGAACTGGCCTTATGTGCAGATGCGTCGGGTCTGTGGTTGTGTGCCAATGGCATGAAGATGCAGCCCGACTGGCAAGCCGAAGTGCCACGCTTAAAACGCTCATCTCTAAAATCTGAAATGATTGCGCGAGCCTGTAACCTGGGTGAAAAGCCAACCTTAATCGATGCGACTGCCGGTTTAGGTCATGACAGTTTGCTCATGGCACATTTGGGTGCAAATGTCACCTTGGTTGAACGCCATCCAATCTTGTTTACCTTGCTGGAAGACAGCAAGAACCATGCGCAAAATGATGCTTTTCTCAGTTCAGTTGTAGCACGAATTGATCTGGTTTTTTCTGATTCTGCCGATTACCTAACCCAGCAGGCGGAACAGCAGCATGTGGTGGATGTGGTTTATCTTGATCCGATGTTTCCACAGCGCGACCAGAACCAGCAAGCCATTAAGAAACAGGCACAAGTGAAAAAGCAGATGCAGCTACTCCATATGCTCTTGCCTGAAGATGGGGAAATGGATCTGGGCGACCACCTGTTACCTCTGGCGCAACAAGTGGCAAAACGGGTGGTGGTGAAGCGGCCACGTTTGGCTGTCTATTTGGCCAACCTGGAACCGGACCATCAATGGCAGGGAGATGCCTGTCGTTTTGATGCCTACTTTCAGCATGATCTTCTAGACTAGTTGGGTAATTGCTTCAATAATGTGCATTAATTTGTTATATAGTTCCAAAGCAGCATTGATAAAAATTCCATCAAGCATAAACTTAGACTGTGAATCCGCGAGCTAAAGCCCCCCGAAAATCTTATGATCGACTTTAAACCCTCCATCAATTTTTGGCATGATTTTAAAAGCAACCAAACTGCTGGGATGTGGCTTTTTCTGGGTTCGCGCCGATCTTTGCAAATTGTTCGGCCATCGATTCTGCAACTGATTTTCTGGGGAATTTTAGGCGGCTGTGCCAACAGTTTATTCAGTTGGTTAAGTTCCGAGGAGATTGGGGAGTTTAACCCGCAAGGCCTGATCAGTTATGCGTTGTGGCCTTTTATTGCACTCATCGTCGGTATTTTTCTTTCCCAGCGGATCAATAATCCTCGTCTCATGCTGGTACCTGCCTTGTTGTGGCTGGTACTGGATACCCATATCGCCCTATTGCAAAGCCTGATCCAGTATCTGGGCTATATCGATGTCTTACCCTACCTGTTCTATGACTATTTGCCGACCATCTTCATGGTGCTGTTCGTCTGGCAGAGTCTGGCGGTAGTATGGGTGTTTTCACGTGAACTGAAATGGCCGTGGTGGGAGCGGGCGCTGATTGTCGCTGCGACACTGTTCACCCTTGTGGTCTGGCAAATGTCGGTGAAAAGTCAACCGATATGGAAGGTTGAAGAGACACCCCCCACTTTTGCTGAAGATGCTTTTTATGCCCAAAGCCGTATCTTGAACAAGTCGATTGAATCGATCCAGTATGGTGAATTCGCCCAGTCGCATTGGTACTTTTTGGGCGTTGCCGGTGCAGGTTATCAAGATGTCTTTAAGTCGGAAGTTGAACGGATTAAAGAACAGTTTGATACCCGTTTTGGGACTTTTGGCCGTTCCATGGTGCTGATTAATAATCCTGAAACCCGAACTCAAATCCCGATTGCTTCGCGTACCAGCATGGAAATAGCCTTGCGCCGTATCGGGCAGCAAATGAATAAAGAAAGTGATGTGTTATTTTTATACATGACTTCACATGGTTTGCCGAATCAGTTTGAAATGGAAAATGATCCGATCGATTTAAATGATGTCGATCCTAAATGGCTTAAGGAAACTCTGGATAAATCCGGTATCCGTTGGCGGGTCATTGTCATTTCCGCCTGTTATTCAGGGAGTTTTGTTCCCGCTTTGCAGGATGATAATACTTTAATCATTACCGCATCTGCGGCTGACCGGGCATCTTTTGGCTGTTCGAATGAAGCGGATTATACTTATTTTGGGCGGGCTTTTTTTGATCAGGCCATGCGCGAGCAAATGTCTATCAAAGATGCTTTTGAGCAGACCCAAAAAACGGTGGCACAATGGGAAACCGCACAAGGATTTGAAGCCTCTGAACCGCAATGGTCGATTGGCAAAAATATGGAATTTATGTTGCCGCAACTCGAGCAACGCTTATTTCCCGCTACAACCCAGACAGATATGAAAATAGAAACCCTACCATTAAGTGTGGCAGCACAATAAGGAAAAGAACGATGGAATTAATCCAAGCGAATCGATGCTTTGATGGGGAACAGCGAATTTATGCCTTTAATTCCAATAGCTTAAAAGGACAGGCAAAATTTGGAATTTTCTTGCCCCATCAGGCTTTAACGGGCCAACCCTGTCCAGCTCTGTTTTATCTGGCGGGTCTGACCTGTACTGAAGAAACTTTTGCAATTAAAGCCCATGCACAACGTTTAGCAGCCCAGCTGGGTTTGATCCTGATTAGTCCGGATACCTCACCCCGAGGCGAGCAGGTGGTAGCAGGAGATTCCTGGGACATCGGTCAGGGTGCCGGATTTTATATCAATGCCACTCAGGCACCATGGGCTGAGCATTATCAAATGGAAAGCTTTATTGCTGATGAGCTTTATGCTGTCGTGACGCAAAACTTTCCACTGCAAGCAGATGCGATAGGCATCTTCGGGCATTCCATGGGCGGACATGGTGCACTGACACTGGCATTTAAATACCCGGAAAAATTTAAATCGGTATCCGCTTTTGCGCCGATTTGTGCGCCGAGCCAATGTCCTTGGGGTGAGAAAGCCTTTTCCAATTATTTAGGTGTCGATCAGGCCGAATGGAAAAAGCATGATGCAACGGCTCTGGTTCAGTCCAAAGGTGCTTTGTTTCAGGAAATTCTGATTGATCAGGGAGCTAAGGATCAGTTCTATAGCCAGCTGAATCCGGCCTTATTCAAACAGGCCTGTGCCGAAGCAGGTCAGTCACTGACCTTGCGTGAACATGCTGGCTATGACCACGGTTATTACTTTATTCAGACCTTTATGGATGATCATCTGCAATTCCATTCAGTACAACTGGATGCATAACCTCTGATTGAGTCGCAGATTTATTCAAAAAACAGGGGGTTGTAACAACCACTACTGTCCCATAATTTGAAGTTTATTTGAGCATCGAATCAGTGTGATGAAATTTTATGTTTAAGCGCATGATATTTAATTTTTTCACAGCCTTGTCCTTTCTCCAAAAGTTTAAGTCTCTTTGTGTAGGCTGGACCCTACTTTTGAAAGACCAAAAGTAGGCAAAAGTCTTTATTCCCCATACACGACGTCCTGTCGTGATGGGAAATGTGTGGCATCCCTGCTACACTCACAAATCAAACACCTGCAATTCAACTATGGGACAGCAGTGCTATAACGGCTCCTTATTTTTTAATCTTATCCAAGCCTGAATAAACAGGATTGAATCACAGCAGCAAAGTTCAATTTGTTATAATGTGAAAAATCAATTCAAATGCATAGCCAGGTTCTCTCCATGTCCAAGCCATATTTAATTGCACCTTCCATTTTATCTGCCGACTTTGCCCGTTTGGGGGAAGAGGTTGAAAACGTGCTTGCTGCAGGTGCAGATGTCGTACATTTTGATGTCATGGATAACCACTATGTTCCTAACCTGACTTTTGGTGCCGGGGTGTGCAAGGCATTAAAAAAATACGGGATTCAGGCACCCATTGATGTGCATCTGATGGTATCGCCGGTAGATCGCATGATTGGTGATTTCCTGGAAGCGGGTGCGGACATTATTACTTTCCACCCGGAAGCGACGGATCATATTGACCGTTCTTTACAGTTAATCAAATCTGGCGGTGCCAAAGCAGGCCTGGTGTTTAATCCGGCCACGCCATTGCATTACCTGGACTATGTGCTGGACAAAGTCGATCAGGTTTTGTTGATGAGCGTCAACCCGGGCTTTGGCGGTCAGAAATTTATTCCCATGACTTTGGAGAAGCTTCGTCAGGCACGCAAGATCATTGATGCCTCTGGCCGTGACATCCGTTTAGAAGTGGATGGTGGGGTGACACCAGCCAATATTCGCGAAATTGCTGAAGCTGGCGCAGATATGTTTGTTGCTGGTTCTGCCATTTTTGGCAAGCCGGATTATAAAGCTGTCATTGATGAAATGCGTTCGGAACTGGCAAAAGTAGGTTCAGTTAATCTCTAATAATCTACAATTAATTATTGCTAAGTTGTGGATAACTTTATGGATAACCATATGGATATCTGTGTAGATAACTGTATGGATAACTTGATTAGTTTATAAACAATTGTAGATCAATAGTTTAATAATTAGACATTAAATGTATAAAAAGGACTCAATTGAGTCCTTTTTTAGCTTGTTAAACCATTAAAAAATATGATGCTTTATTCATCTATGCTTAAAAATAGAACTGTTTAAAAAATAACTTTATTGTTTAAGTTGGCATTATTTAACCGGACTTGACACTGTTTAGCATAAATTTAAAAATTGTGTATAACTTGTATCGCGGATATCGTGTTAGACTGAAATCAAAAGAACATGATTTATCTTTTATTCTAGATTGGCTAAGGACAATACTGTGCTCACTTCATTACGCAAACAGGCTTGGTTTGTGTTCCTGATGGTTTTTGCCATCGGGTGGAGCAATGCTGTCTTGGCATTTGAACAGCCGATGCATCAGCAAATGATGAGTGAATTGACGATTCAGCATGAAGATAAAATGCCCATGACGGCCATGTCAGGTTGCCATGATTCAGTCAATACTCAACCGCACATGCAGCAGCATCCTGTCGAACAGGTAAATCTGTCCCATGATCTGGATTGTCATCAAGGTATGAGCGATCAACAGCAGCATTTCAGCTGTAATGATTGCATACAGCTGCATTGTCAAAGTCTGGGCAGTTGGCTGGATGCGCAAAGTCCGAGTTTTGCCCATTTAAATCCTGTTCCCGAACATCCACAGCCCAATTTTACTTATTCTGCCCAGCATTTAAGCGGTTTCTGGCAAAAAATTCTGCGTCCCCCTAAAGCTTGACCGTGATTTAAAAAAACTTTTTATTTTTAAATTATAGGTAAAGTTATGTCTATTCAATTAAGTCAAAGCCTCGTGATCGGGGTGTGTCTAGTGTCATCGTCGTGGGCATTTGCCGCGGTCAAGGAATATCATCTCAACATTGATGAACAGATGGTCAATGTAACTGGCAAGCCCTTAAAGCGGATTACCGTAAATGGTCAATTTCCTGCGCCCCTTCTGGAATTTGAAGAAGGTGACGATGCCGTGATTCATGTGCATAACAATCTGAAAAACAAGGATAGCTCCATTCACTGGCATGGTTTATTGCTGCCGGGACTGATGGATGGCGTGCCAGGTTTTAACCAGTTTAAAGGGATTAAACCGCAAGCTGATTTTGTCTACCGTTTCAAGGTGCGTCAAAACGGCACCTACTGGTATCACGCGCATTCCAAAGGACAGGAGCAGGACGGTTTATATGGTGCCCTGGTGATTTATCCTAAAGGGAAAAAGCCGCTAGCAGCACATGAAAAAGCTGATCGTGATTATGTGGTAATGCTGTCCGATTTTCATCAGTCCAGCAGTGACCAGATTCAGAAGAACCTGAAAAAGTCGGCTGAATACTATCAAAATCGGCGTGAAACTGTGACCGACGTGTTGAAGCAGGTCAAACGTGATGGACTCAAAAGTACCTGGCAAGATCGTTCCATGTGGAATCAGATGCGCATGCTGAAAACCGATTTGTCCGATGTCACCGGTTATACCTTCCTGATCAATGGCAAAACGCCGGAACAAAACTGGACCGGCATGTTCAAGCCAAATGAAAAAGTCCGCTTGCGTTTTATCAATGCTTCAGCCATGTCTTTTTATGACGTGCGTATTCCAGACTTGAAGATGACAGTGGTCAGTGCCGATGGCCAGCCCGTGCAACCGGTACCTGTAGATGAATTTCGCATAGGCACTGCAGAAACCTATGATGTGATTGTGGAGCCGCAAGCCAATCATTATCAGATTGAAGCTGAGTCGATTGACCGCAGCGGGTTTGCCATTGGAACATTGCATAATGAAAATTCTCCAGTGACGCATGCGATTCACATGCCGAAACCACGTCCACGTGCATTACTGACCATGGAAGATATGGGGCACGGTTCTGCATCCGGTGACCATGCCAACCATGCCCAGATGGATGATCATCAGAGTGGTACAAACCCAGCCAGTGCAGATTCACATAGTCCAGGCTCAATGAAACATCAAATGATGGATCATTCAAAGATGAATCATTCATCCATGCAACATGACATGGCTGGAATGGATCATTCAAAGATGGATCATTCAAAGATGGATCACTCATCAATGAAACATGATATGGCTACAATGGATCATCAGACCATGGATCATACTCAAATGAGTCATGCTGCCATGCACGACCATTCGCAACATGCGACTCTGCCATCCGCACAGCCTGAGGTAGATCAGCAGCACGAGCAAAGCCATGCAACGCATCGTACAGCACAACCCGCTTCAGATAATAAGGCAGCCGTGGTTTATGGCTGGGCCAATGCCTCAACCCCGGCAGGGCATAAGGCGCTGCAATATGGCGACTTGAAATCACTCACTCCACAGCCCGATACCCGTCCTGCGGAGCGTGAACTGGAAGTGCGCTTGGGTGGCAACATGGAGCGTTATATCTGGACCATCAATGGCAAGAAATTTACCGAAGTGAAACCGCTACAGGTGAAATATGGCGAACGTATCCGCCTGAAATTTATAAATGACAGCATGATGGCGCATCCGATGCATCTGCATGGCATGTTTATGCAGCTGGAAAATGGGCAAAGTAGCGCCAATATGCCGAATAAACACACCCTGATTGTGCCACCGGGTAAAACGGTAACGGCATTACTGACCGCTGATGAATTGGGAGAATGGGCGATTCATTGTCATCTGCTCTATCACATGTCGTCGGGCATGATGAGTAAACTAGTGGTAGCCAATGTCGAAGGAAATAAAACGCTCGCTTCACCTGCTACACCGGCTCAAGTTGAGCAAGGAGACTCACATGCGCATCATTAATCACTTTGTAATGAGCACATTGAGTGCCTCATGCTTATTGTTATCTGGACAAAGTTTTGCACAGCCAAGTCATCAAACCATGCCGATGGCGGAAGTGCAGACGTCAGCACAAAATGCAATACCGGTGGATCATTCACAACATCATGTCGTGTCAACGACAGACCAAACACCTGTTAAAGCAAAACCCGTAATTGCTGTTCAAGATGAAAATGTGAGCTCGAATGATGCTGCATCTGCCGAGCATATCAAGGAGCATGGCGGGCAGATTTATCAGCAAACCACGCTTGAAAGTCGCTGGTTACGCAATAATGATGGAAACGGGGTTCTAAAATCGGAACTGGAAACCCGTATCGGCACAGATGAAAACAAGGTTTTTATCAAAGTGCATGCCGATGATGCTGAATCACAGCAAGCGGAATATGATGCCAAAGTGTTGTACAGTCGCAATGTTGCCGATTTTTGGGATGTACAGGCCGGTTTACGCTATCGCAATGACCAGAATCGGGAAGTCGATCAGGATCAGGTCGATGCCGTGATTGGGGTACATGGGCTGGCGCCGTATTTCTTTGAAACCAATGCCTATCTCTATGTTGGGCAGAATAATCAAGCTTCTTTGAGCCTGGAAACCGAACGCGATGTGCTGCTGACGCAAAAATTGATTGTTAAGCCTTATCTGGACTTGAATGTAGTGTTGAGTGATGACTCCAGCTATGCGCAAAAAACCGGTTTAAGCACGGCACAATTGGGGCTGGAAACCCGTTATGAAATCAATAAAAAAGTCATGCCTTTTATTGATGTGGCCTATGGATACAAACAGGGGCGGGAGCAGACTGCTTGGCAAGCGGAATCAGCATCTGATCAGGAATGGCTGTATGGTGCAGGGATACGTTTTAAATTTTAATCCCACTCAAGGCTCCAAAAAATACGACTGGTTGAGGCCAGTCGTATTTTTATTTGCACTTTTAAAGTGAGCAATTGGTCAAAAAATGTAAAACATGCACCCAGTTCCCTCAATTATTTATATAATTATCGATCAATGACAGGAGGAACGACCTCCCTTGGTGCAACCAGATGGGTTGTTGCACGAAGAAAATTCGTCAGGACGACCTGACTCTAATCAAATGGAGCATCGTCGTCATGGCTTGGATCGTTCTGGTTTTAGCGGGTATTTTTGAAATTGTCTGGGCCTATGCCATGAAACTTTCAGAAGGTTTCACCCGTCTCACCCCGAGTATCATTACCTTGGTTTTTATGGTGTTAAGTTTTGCTTTACTGGCTTATGCCATGCGAACCTTGCCGCTGGGTACAGCCTATACCATCTGGACCGGAATTGGTGCAGTGGGTTCTTTTCTGGTCGGGGTATTTATTTTGGGTGAGCCTGCATCGGCCATGCGCATGCTCGCCGCGGTACTGATTATTTCTGGATTGGTATTGATGAAACTGTCATCATCATAACCACTCTTCCTCACTATATCGCTTATTTAATGCACTACAGGAGAAGACAATGAAACTGGCATTTATGGAAATGGCTTCTCCTGTGGGTACCTTAAAACTGGTCGCCAATGACACGGCTTTGGTGGCGGTACTTTGGGAAAATGAAAATCCCAAACGGGTACGTTTAGCCGAACTGATTGAACAAACACATCATCCAATTTTATTGGAAACCCAAAAACAGTTAAGCGAATATTTTGCTGGAAAACGGCAGCAATTTGATTTGCCTCTAGATTTTGAAGGCACTGAATTTCAGCAGAAAGTCTGGCAAGCCTTGCTGACCATTCCCTTTGGCGAAACCCGCAGTTACCGTGATATTGCCGAGCAAGTCGGTAACGTCAAAGCGGTACGTGCAGTGGGCGCAGCTAACGGGAAAAACCCCATCTCCATTATTGCGCCGTGTCATCGTGTGGTGGGTGCAAACGGTAAACTGGTCGGTTTTGCCGGTGGGCTGGACAATAAAGATATCCTGTTAAAATTAGAGAAAATTGTTTAAATTATAAAGTCTTATTAATAATAAAGATCAATAAAATGTTGAGTCAGATAGTTGTACAACTTGGGTCAAGCTTTTGGTGGATTATTCTTGCTTTTATTGCCATAGGGATTTTCAAAGCCTTTAAACCCTTCATTAAAGGCAAAGTAGGGGAGCTCGCGGTAGCTGTACACGTCAAACTCTATTTAAAAGACCCGCGTTATATTTTATTAAATGATTGCACTTTGCCAGATGAACAGGCAGGAACGACACAAATTGATCATATTCTCTTAAGTCCTTTTGGGATTTTTGTGATTGAAACCAAAAATTATACCGGCTGGATTTTTGGCAGTGAACGTCAAAAAATGTGGACGCAAAAAATTTATAAAAAGAGCTATAAATTTCAAAATCCATTGCATCAAAACTATAAACACATGAAAGTACTCGAAGATGTACTCTCCGACATTCTTGAACCGCAGCATTTACATTCGGTGATTGTTTTTATGCCAGAAAGTGAATTTAAAACAGCCATGCCAAGTAATGTGTTTCGCGGTGCTGCGTGGACAGATTATGTCAAAGGTTTTCAGGAGGAAGTCATTCCTGCGATGAAACTGAAACGGATTCAATTACGGATTGAAAAAGAAGTGTTAGAGAAGTCCTGGAAAACTAATCGAATGCATGTGGAAAATCTAAAACAGCGTAAAGGAAATGGCTGAATAAAAAAGCCTTTGAACATTCAAAGGCTTTTGACTTTAATGCTTGGACGCATTTAATTTTTCAATGATTTCAGCCAAGGCTTTAATGCGTTTGACTTCATTCCACAATGCTTTGGCTTCAGGATAATGCTTGGACATCATGCCCAGCCACTGTTTATAGCGTCCCACCATATTCACTTCTTTTTTATAGGGACCATTCAGGAAGCGAATTTGCAGAGCCAATAATTCATTCCAGGTGATCAAGGCTTCATCAGTATTTTGACGGATACATTGGGTGATATCCGGTGTGGTTACAGCAGCCCGGCCAATCATCAGGTCTTCACAACCAGACTCAAGCTGGCATTGCTTGGCATCTGCATTGGTCCAGATTTCACCATTGGCAATGACATTGATGTTTAAGGCTTCACGAATCGGTTGCAGTTGATCCCAGAACGCGGGCGGGGTATAACCTTCCGCTTTGGTGCGGGCATGCACCGTGACCCAGGCAGCTCCAGCATCTTCAATGGCGTGCGCATTTTCTAAAGTGAAGTTGCGGTCCATATAGCCCAAACGCATTTTGGCTGAAACTGGAATATGACGGGGTACGGCATCTCGAACGGCTTTGACCAAGAGATGTACCACTTCGGGTTCATCCAGCAGCACTGAACCGCCGCGGTGACGGTTAACCGTTTTTGCAGGACAACCGAAATTCATATCAATCGCAGGAGCTCCCAGTTCCACAGCACGAATGGCATTGGCTGCCAGCATTTCCGGGTTATTTCCCAAAAACTGTACATGCACAGGTGTACCCGCTGCGGTTTTGCCACCGTTTAATAATTCCGGGCAGTAATTATGATAGACATGATCGGGAAGCACTGAATCGGTGACACGAATAAACTCGGTTACACACCAGTCAAAGCTCCCTACGGATGTAAGTACATCGCGCATAATGGGGTCTGTTAAGCCTTCCATGGGTGCAAGCACAAGTTTCAACGTCGGACACCTGTTAAATGAAAAACGGTGTTATACGTTTTTTTGTGTGGGTTGTCTAGGAAAAGGGTTTTGAAATATTGTAGAGTGAGATAAGGCTTAGCCTTTATATTTCGTATAAGAGATTTTATATTAAATGGTATTACCAAATCATATTCAATTAAGAGGTTTTTTATGTTCGATAAAAAGTTAGAACTAATAAAAGTTAAGAACTTTGTAGAAATAAATTATGCTCCTGATGAAGTGGCAAGCCAATGTATGAAAATTTACCACCATTTTTGTTCTGAGTTCTCTGGAAGATCTCATGATGAAATTATGAGGTTAATTGCTATGGATATGGGAGATGAGTTTGATTTGGGGAAAGATGAAACTCTGAAAATTTTGGAATTTCTCATTGATCAAAATTGAGTTTTATATGAATTTCGTATAATCGCCATTATGTTAAATAAAAACTATTTCCCCGGTATTTGATAAAATCAAAATGATATGAATCTTATCGAGATATAAAATGAAAGATAAAGTCATGGATATATTAAAATATGTTTGGAATCCACAATTTAACTTAAATAACAAATATGAATGTCAGCATCTACATGATATGGCTAACTTTATTTTAGATACATTACATGATGATCAACGTGAAGTGAAAATTAGTGAGTTCCTGAAAAGAAATTCAATAGAAAAATATCAAGGTGACATATCTCCAGATAAGTCTGATTCAGTGACATCTCTAATTTTAGGTTGGGCAAATCCATTAAAAATGACAGGAAATATAGCCACTCCAGATAAATCAAATTTTTCACTGTATTCTGATCAAGAATTACCAACTAATTTTAGCTATCCGCAGCGCTTTATAAATATTAGCCAAAATAAAAATATCATTGATGTAGGAAATTGGGGTTTTATTGATGCGAGAATGGAATCAGGAGCTCTAGCATTCGAATTCAGGAAAAAAGAGGGTTTTAATTTAGTACCATTTGCACGTCTATTAGATTGGGCTGCATATTTTGATGGTGATGATATTAATGGTGATCCATCAATTTTTGTTTTTGACTTAGGTGATATGCCACATCATATAAAATTTAAAAACTTTGAAGATTGGTTAGACAAAGCTCCTAGTTTTTAATTTTCCTAAAATTAACATAATACACGTTATACGAAATGCTATTTTTTATTCTATATAAATCAAAATCTTATTGTGTAGTAAAAAGCCCAAGTACGGATACTTGGGCTTTTTTAATAATTTATCATGTTCCATGCTTATTATTTAATCACTGTTCCATGCTTTTAATGAGGCAAACTCAAAAAAAGAATCTTACTTGCCCAAAATCATTTCCAGCACAAACTTGGAACCAATAAAACCAATCGCCAATAGCATAAAACCAATGAGGGTAAAGCGAATGGCTTTCTGACCGCGCCAGCCAAACTGGTAATGGCCAATTAACAGGAAGCCATAAACAAACCAAGAAATAATACTAAACGCCGTTTTATGCGCCAAATGCTGGGCAAAGAAGTCTTCAATGGTAAAGAAACCAAAACCAAGCGCTAAAGTCAGCAAGGTAAAACCGGTAATGATTAAATCAAACAGCAATGATTCCATGGCCTGAAACGACGGCAATAAATTGACCCAGAGTCTTTTGGTTTTATTCTTTAATTCACGGTTCTGAAACCACAAAATCACGGCCTGAATGGTCGCCATCAGCAGAACCGCATAGGCCGATAAAGACAAAATAATATGAATGTCTAAACCTAAGGAATGCTGCTCAATCACCTGATTGGATTTGCTTAAGGCAAAACCTAAAATCAGGCCGGTTGCAGCAACCGGAATGCCGAGTAAATTCAGCGCCAAAATAGGACGGAAGGTACTGAACAGCAGGCTGAGCAGCAGCATCAGACCGGAGGTAAATGACATTAACACAAAAACATCATAGTTAATGCCGGAAGGGGTCAGCATATCGCTACACAGAACACCGCCGTGCAACAACAACCCTAAACCGAGAACAAGCCCTAAAAACCAATGGTTTGGATCACGTTTTGACATTAAGTGAATAAACAGATACCAGAAGGATGAGGTATAAGCGACTAATGCTAAGATCGTGTAAACCAGGGGCAGGCTAATCATGTCAAACCTTTTTCAGGATGATGAATATTCATTTATATAAATTCGATGCGAACTACAGTATCCTATAGCATTCTATGCATAAATTTTCTATTTTAAGAAACAATTTTTTGCTCACGGCTATTTTAAGCGGAATTTGCAATGTTTGATACCTTAACAGAACGACTCACGCAGAGTTTAAGAAATGTTACTGGCTCAGGGCAGCTAACCGAAGACAATATTAAAGATACGTTACGTGAAGTGCGTATGGCACTTCTTGAAGCCGATGTGGCGTTACCTGTAACTCGTGAGTTCATCGCGAAAGTTAAGGAAGAGGCATTGGGCCAAGAAGTGATGACTCAGTTATCACCGGGCCAGGCGTTCGTCAAAATTGTACATGACGAACTGACCAAAATGATGGGCGAGGCCAATGAAAGCCTTGATCTTGCAGCCAAACCCCCTGTAGTTGTCCTGCTTGCAGGTTTGCAAGGTGCGGGTAAAACCACCACGGCGGCAAAACTTGCGCGTTTCCTGCAAGAGCGTCAAAAGAAAAAAGTGGCCATGGTTTCTGCCGACGTTTACCGTCCAGCGGCAATCAAGCAGCTGCAAACGGTAGCAGGTGAAGTAGGCGCGATTTTCTTTGAATCCAGCGCAGACGAAAAACCGATTACCATTGCCAACCGTGCAATTGAACAGGCAAAAATCCAGTTCGCTGATGTCTTGATTGTCGATACCGCAGGTCGTCTGCACGTCGATGACGAAATGATGGACGAAATTAAAGAGCTCCACGCTGCCATCAAGCCAACTGAAACCCTGTTCGTGGTCGATGCCATGACCGGTCAGGATGCGGCAAATACAGCTAAAGCCTTTAATGATGCCTTGCCTTTAACGGGTGTGATCCTGACCAAAACCGATGGTGATGCACGCGGTGGTGCAGCACTTTCGGTACGTGCGATTACCGGCAAGCCAATCAAGTTCCTGGGTATGGGTGAAAAACTGGATGCGCTTGAGCCATTCCATCCTGAGCGTATCGCACAGCGTATCCTCGGCATGGGTGACGTGCTTTCTTTGGTCGAAGAAGTTGAACGCAAGATCGACAAAGAAAAAGCCGAAAAAATGGCGAAAAAATTGCAAAAAGGCGGCAGCTTCAACTTTGAAGACATGCTGATGCAATTTGAGCAAATGAATAAAATGGGTGGCATGATGGGATTCCTGGATAAGCTTCCAGGCATGAGCAACTCGGGTATTCAAGACGCAATTGCGCAGGCAAACCCTGAAAAGCAAGTGAAAAAGATGGAAGCGATTATCCAGTCGATGACCATTAAAGAGCGCCGTAACCCGGACCTGATGAACCCGAGCCGTAAAAAACGTATTGCTGCCGGTTGCGGTATGGATGTTGCTGAAGTGAATAAACTGATCAAGCAACATGCGCAAATGGCGAAAATGATGAAGAAGTTTGCCAATCCGTCAGGTATGGCAAAAATGATGCGTTCATTGGGCAATATGCAAAAACAGTTCGGTGGCGGCGGTATGGGGCCACTCTTCGGTAATAAAGATCAGAAATAAGATGGAGCCTTGAGGTTCGATCAGAAAAAGGCGCGTAATGCGCCTTTTTTATTGCCTTTTTTCTATGCTAAAAACACTTTGAAAAATCTAGCCACTTTTGTGACGAACAGGCTGGATTTTTTGAATCTAAGCGGCATATCATAATAAAATAATTCCAAAAATATGACTTGATAAGCACTTTTAAATAAGAAGAAAGCCTATGTCACAATTAAAAAAGAAAGTTTATATCGTTCATGGTGATCAGTCATCTGCCAATGATCACTGGTTTCCTTGGCTCAGTCAGCAAATCCAGCATTCAGGACATCTGGCAAGACGGCTGACCTTGCCCGATCCGAGTGCGCCCAATTTTCAGAACTGGCAAGCTGCAATACAGCTGCAAATACCCCGTTTAGATCCGGAAAGCATTATTGTCGCGCATGGTTTAGGTTGTCTTGCAAGTCTGCATTTTTTAACCCAGGCACTGAGCCAGACCCAGATTAGAGGGCTGATTCTAGTGGCTGGCTTTAAGGATAAACTCACTGCATTGCCTGAACTGGACGGTTTTATCCGTCAGGCAAAATTAGACATGGCCATTTTGCAAAAACAGATTGCAACCCGCTTTTTACTGTTTTCCTGCAATGACCCTTATGTGTCACCACCCAAAGCCGTGTTACTCGGGCATTACATTAATGCCCAGATGCAGGAGGTAAACCATGCCGGGCATTTTATGCGCAGCGATGGTTTTGATGAATTTAACCAGGTCTGGGATGTGCTGAAACCCTTGCTGCATCATTCATCTAGCCAGAGTCTGTTGTAATCTGTTAGCAAGTAATGGCTTAAATTGCCGAATAAATATTTTCAGTGATGCATTTTTTATAAAAACACCAACAAATGAATCACTTCATTCCGGCTGAGCCTATTGCACACTAGAGCGACTAGCTGCAATGGAACCCCAACAATGGCTCAAGTGATTGTCATACATGGCTATACTGCCAGCCCGGAAGAAAACTGGTATCCCTGGTTGCAACGGCTTGCTGCTGAACAGCATTTTAGTGTGAACATTTTGCGTCTGGATCCATCAACACATCCCCGGCTGTCAGTCTGGGAATCGCAGATAGAACAGCAGGCGGGTCGTCTGGATGAAAACAGTATTGTGATTGCGCATAGCTTGGGGACTATTGCGGCAATGCATTATTTATCCAAACATTTAATTCATCAGCGCATTCAACAGCTGGTTTTGATTGCCGGTTTTAATGGGCGTCTGGGACGTCTGAATGAAGTGAACCCGTTTATTGATGCTGCGCGGATTGATTTTGAATTGCTAAAACGCCAGATTGAGCATCGCGTGGTGATTTATTCGCAAGGGGATGAGCATGTACCGCCCAAGTGCAGTATTCAACAGGCTGAAAGCCTGGATGCCGAACTGATTGCAGCCAAGCATCAGGGGCATTTTATCGATTCTGAAGGCTGTAGTGAACTGCCCGAAGTCTGGCAGGTCATTCAGCCTTATCTTATTTCTGAAAATCAGGCCTCGGCCAAGGAATAGATATAATTTTGCAGGCCTTTCAGCAGCAGATCCGGCTCGATAACAGGCTGATACTGGGCAAGATATTTGGCAAATAGCGAAGCATCGCCCCCGGTTAAAATCAGTTGGCTGGGGTATTTTTGCAGGACCTTTTCAATGGTGCTGACCAGACTGAGCAGAATGCCGTGATGAACGGCATCGATGGTATTGCGACCCGGGCTAAGCTCATCAAATGTTGCGTCGGGAATCTTGATGCCTTTGGTATTTTGAATCAGGGAATCACGCTGTAAATACAGATTGGGCAGGATATAACCGCCCAAGTGTTGCAGGCCATCGGTCAGGTCAATGGTCAGCGCAGTTCCACAACTGATCACACAGTATTTTTGCGCTGGATTATTCACCACCGCCAGCATTTGCAGCCAGCGGTCTATCCCGAACTTGCTGGTATCTTCATAAGCACAGCGCAGGCCGGCATATTCGGCATGCACTTTGGCAAAAGTGACAGGCACATTTAAAAACTTGAGAATTTTCTGGATGCGTTCATTATTTTTTTTGTCCTGAACGGAAGATACCCCGACTTGCTGTAAATCCAGATTTTTAAAATGCAGGATTAAGCCCAATAGCAGTTCGGCAGGAGATTGCAGATGCAATTCTGCCGCATGTTCAACAATCTGGTCGTTTTCAGTAATCCAGTATTTGAGTCGGGTATTGCCGATATCCAGCCATAAATTCTTCATTGCATTTCTCTAAAGAGAGGTGTCCAGGCAGCGTAAGCGCCCTTGATAAAACTGTTTTAAACCGTCAGAGGTTTCAATAGTGACCGAACCATCATCCTGAATGCCCAGGAAGATTCCTGAACATACTCCCGAAAGGTGCTCAAATTCAACGGCCTGATCTTTAAAAGCCGCATAATGATTAAAGCGTGCAGCGAGGTTATAGCAGTCATGATCAAACCATGCGCTGGCTTGCTGGATGGCCATAAACAGTTCTGCAATCAGCTGAATACGTGAAATATCCTGTAATCCTAATTCACGCAGTGAGGTCGCATGCTGGTCAATCTGGGCTTTGGGAACAGGCTCAAGATTAATCCCGACCCCGACAATAAACTGATGCGGTGAAATCGGTTCAACCAGAATGCCGCCCCATTTACCTTGGCAACTATACAGGTCGTTTGGCCATTTCACTTGCAAATCTAAATCTTGCAAACTCGGCATTTGTAAAATATTCAGTGCAATTTCAAGCGCAAGCCGGCCATCAATGGCTGTTCGCGTATTCAGCAATGTGCTTAAATAGATGTTGCCTTCAGGGGATACCCACTGTCGTTGGCGCTGTCCACGACCTTGAGTTTGTCGGGTACTGCAAACCAGAACACTCTGTACGCCTTTTAATGCAATTTCACGTACATCGTCATTGGTCGATGTGGTGACGGGTTTGAGTAGCAAAATTTCAGGAAGCTGATGGGCATCATCCAGGATTTTTTGCAGCTGTCGGGTCTCTAAATCCATTTAAATCTAAGTAACTGTGGAATGTGAATAATGGAGTTAATCATATATTTATTGATTGGTGCAATGGCGGGTTTTGCTGCTGGACTGTTTGGGGTGGGTGGCGGCCTGATTATTGTTCCCATTCTTTATATCGTATTTACCCAGTTACATTATGATCCTTCGGTGATTATGCATCTGGCCGTAGGCACGTCGCTGGCCACCATTATTGTGACTTCCATCAGCTCGGTCACAGCGCACCATAAAAGAGGCGCGGTGATGTGGGATGTATTTCGTAACTTGGCACCCGGACTGGCTTTAGGGGCATTTTTAGGGGCAGGGATTGCGGATTATCTGTCGGGTCAGGGTTTGCAATTGCTGATCGGTTTTTTTGCCCTTTGGGTGGCTTACACCATGTTTAATGGCGCAAGCAAAGCGGTGGACCCGAGTCATCATTTACCTTCCCGAGCCATGCAAATCCTGGCCGGAGGCGGAATCGGGGTCGCCTCTGCCATATTCGGTATTGGCGGTGGCAGTCTGACCGTACCGTATTTAAGCCGTCATGGCGTGGTGATCCAGAAAGCGGTGGCCACCTCAGCCGCAGGCGGCTTGCCGATTGCCATTGCCGGTGCTTTGGGCTTTATGTGGTTTGGTTCCAATACTGAGGCTGAAATACCGCATAGCATTGGCTATGTGCATATCTATGCCTTTATTGGGATTAGTGTCATGAGCTTCATGACGGCGAAGCTAGGCGCAAAAGTGGCGCATAAGTTATCGCCAGCCATGCTGAAAAGATGTTTTGCCTGCCTGTTGGCAACTGTCGGTTCGTATTTTATTTATCAAGGTTTTTCGACCTTTTTTTAATTTAGAAAAAACGATATAAAAGAGATGAGAAGGTGTGCTATGGTTTTTTACATACACACCGGAATATCACTTATTCTGTTGTTTTGGGAAATGAAAGGATTAAAACTGAATTTATTTTTGTATTTTAAATGAATTACTTATGAGGGAGAATAGGGCTAAAGACAGAAGCTGAAAGGGGATAGACGCTTGTATTCGATCCGCTTATCACAACCTGATATTGGCTTTTACGACTTGAAAATTGTCTGACAATGTCATATTTTTTGTAATTAAAATCAAGTAAAAAAGCAAGTAACAATCAGGATTTATTCAAAAGTTTTTTTGATTGCATCTTATAAAAACAAGATAGGAACAGTATGCAAGAACAAGAAAAGGACAGTTTGTCCGAGCAGATTGCCAGGCATATTAGTGAGCAAATCATTCGCGGTGAACTGGTTGAGGGAGAGCGCATTCAGGAATTGCGCATTTCATCTGAACTGGATGTCAGCCGTGGTTCGGTACGTGAAGCATTACTGTTGCTGGAGCGTACGCAGCTGATCGAAATCTATCCCCGCCGTGGGGCGATTGTTTCGGAAATGTCTGCCCAGCAGGTACGTGCCCTGTTTGAGATGTGTGCATTGCTCTGTGGCCAAATCGTGCAACGCATGGCCGAAACCTGGCGTCCGCATGAAGCCGAAAGAATTCAGACATTGCTTGAGCAGTTGCATGAAGAAACCCGTCACGGTCATACTGAAAAATTTTATGATCTAATCTTTCAGGGCTTGTCACGCCAGCACGAAATGGTCGGCAATCCTTACTTGATGAAAGTCTATCAGGAACTGTTACCTTCACTGCGCCGCAGCTATTTTTTAACCTTAAATATCTCACACCGTGAACTGCAGGAATCATTTGAGTTGTTCAAGTTGGTGACTGATGCAGTTTTGATCCGAAAATCACAACAAGCTACTTTATTTATGGATGATTTTTGTCGACACTTGCGCAACCTTGTGTTGGAATCTCTGACACGGATGAAACAAATCGAACTTGCATGGGCAAGACGTTCACGACGTTGATCAGGACATTATGCGTTTAAGCAGCTTAAAACTTTCCGGCTTTAAATCTTTTGCCGATAGTACCACTTTACATTTCAAGGCAAATCGTACCGCTGTGGTTGGACCTAACGGTTGTGGTAAATCCAATGTGATTGATGCCATACGTTGGGTCATGGGGGAATCCAGTGCACGCCAGCTGCGTGGCGGCAGCATGCAGGATGTGATTTTTACCGGAACTGCAAAACGAAAACCTGTCGGTGTAGCGAGTGTCGAACTGCGTTTTGATAATACCTATGGCAAGCTCGGTGGCGCTTACAATGCCTATAATGAGCTGGTGGTGCGTCGTCAGGTCAACCGTGATGGCAAGTCCGAATATTTTTTAAATGGCACCAAATGCCGTCGTCGTGACATTACCGATATTTTCCTGGGAACCGGTCTGGGTCCGCGTTCCTACGCGATTATTGAACAGGGCATGATTAACCGTCTGGTGGATGCCAAACCTGAAGAAATGCGGGTGTTTATTGAGGAAGCGGCCGGAGTTTCGCGTTATCAGGCACGCCGTCGTGAAACCCTGTTGCATCTGGATCACACCACACAGAATTTATCCCGTCTGGAAGATATTGCCGCGGAACTGAAATCCCAGCTGAAAACCCTGAAACGTCAATCCGAAACTGCCATTCAATATAAAGAACTGGAAACCCGGATTCGCACCATCAAAGTGGAAGTGCTGTCGTTCCAATGTGAACAAAGCAGCCGCTTACAGCAAGAATATACGGTGCAGATGAATGAACTGGGCGAAACCTTCAAGCTGGTGCGTTCCGAACTCACTACCCTGGAACATGACCTGACCGCGACCAGTGAGTTATTCCAGCGCCTGATTCAGCAGTCCACGCCGTTGCAAAATGAATGGCAACTGGCAGAAAAGAAACTGTCTGAACTGAAAGTGACACTGGAACAGAAGCAGTCCTTGTTCCAGCAGAATACGACAACTTTGAGTCAGCTGGAACAGCAAAAACTACAGACCAAAGAACGGCTGCAACTGATTGAATTACAAATTGAAACTTTGCAAGCCCAGCATGAACAGCAGGCTGAACAATTACAGCAGCAAGAAAGCCAGGGACAGGACCAGAGCCAAAGTCTGGGGGATTTGAAGGCGCAGCAGCAACAGGTGCAACAGCAATTTGAACTGGTCAAAGCCCAGGTTGAAAAACAGCAGCAGCAAAAAATGCAGATGCTGGCGCAAAGTGAGCAGCTCGCTAAAAATATTGCCCGGATTGAACAGCAAAAGCAGACCCTGCAACAGCAAGCCGCACAAATCCAAAATCAGGACCAGCTGGAGGATATTGAACAGCTAGAAAGTGAAAAAGTTCAACTTTCTCAGCAGATTGAACAGCTGGAACAAGCCATTCAAATGCAGAAACAGACATTAGAGTTGGCACAGACCCAGTATGCGCAGCAGAAAAATGATGTTGCGACCTTAAAGTCTGCGATTCAGGTGTTGCAGTCGGAACAGAAAAACCTCCATCAGTTGCTGATCAAGAACAGCCCTAAAGTCCAGAACAATGCCGTGCAGTTGATGCAGGTGTTGAAGCTCAAGGATCAGGCCAAAGAGCATGCCAATCTGATTGAAAAGTTTTTGGCAAAATGGCTCTCTGCACAAGTACTGGATGCCAATGCAGATTTCACGGAAAGTATTGCCCGCCAGTTGAAGGTTCAGTTTGCACAAGGGCAGATTCAACTGGCCGGTTTGCCTTGTCTGGCCGAATGGATTGAATCGCCGCAGCATTCCATCTGGCAGCAGGTGGCCGTTGCGGACCATCTTCATCAGGCTTTGGCGTTACAGTCGCAATTGGGCGTTGGTCAGTCCATCTTGACGCTGGATGGTTATCAGGTGGCTCAGGACTGGGTGATCGGTCTGTTTTACGATGAAGCCAGTCAGGCAGGACAAGGGGCACTGAGTCATCGTATCCGTTTGGAAGAAATTGAAACAGCATTGGCACAGCAGTTGCCACAGCTTGAAATTGCGGAACAGCAATTGCCGGAACTGGTTAAACAGATTCAAACGCTGCAAAAAAACATTCAAGATCAGCAAGACCAGTTAAAGCTGCAGCAAAAAGCATTGCAGCAGCTGGATGTCAACATGGCCAAAGTACAAAGTACGGCTCAGGCTTTTTCGCTTCAGAAACAGCAACTGGCCAGTCAGCTTCAACAGCTGGATGAGCAGCTGGAAGAAGATGCCATGCAGAAAGATGATCTGGAAATTGACCTGCATGCCTTAAACCTGAAACTGGAACAGGCTTTACCGAATTATAAAACCCTGCAATTCCAGGTCGAGGAACTGACCGAGCAGCTGGAAAACACCCAGCACACCTGGCAGCAGGCGCAACAGGAATTGGAGCTGCTACGTCGTCAGGTCACGCAAACCCGGCAGCAAATTGAATTGCTGGAAAAAGATGCTTCATTCTCAAAAGCACAGTATCAGCAGATTATTGCGCAAATGGAACAGGCGAAAAAGTTTGTCGATCCGGTGCAACTGGAACTGCCAGCGCTGCAATCGCAATTCAACGAGCAGGCGCAAATGACCGAAAAGTTGCAAAAGACCTGGAATGAATGGCAGGTTGAGCTGAACAGTGTTCAGGAAAAACAGCAGCACCTGACCGAACAGCGTCATCAGCACCAGCAGCAAGACGAGAAATTGCGTGGCCAGCTAGAAGAGAAGCGTCTGGCCTGGCAAGTGGCCAAATCGGACTTTCAGCATTATTCAGAGCAATTGGCTGCATTGAATAGCGAGGTGATTGGCGGCCTGAATATTGATCTGGTTGCCCATCAAACACAGCTGGAACAGGCACAGCAGCGCTTTGAAAAACTGGGTGCGGTCAATCTGGCAGCTTCTGAAGAATATGAGGAAGTCTCCAAACGCTTTGAAGAACTGAGTCATCAGATTGAAGACCTGGAAAAAACGGTCGATCAATTACAAGGCGCCATGAAGAGTATTGATCAGGAAACCCGCAAGTTATTCATGACCACCTTTGACCAGGTCAATCATGAACTGCAAGAACTGTTCCCTAAAGTATTTAATGGCGGAGAAGCCAGTTTAAGCCTTGAAGATGACTGGCAATCGGGTGTAAAACTAATGGCGCGCCCACCGGGTAAACGTAACAGTTCTCTGGCGTTACTCTCAGGGGGTGAAAAAGCATTAACGGCATTGGCATTGGTGTTTGCCATCTTCCGTTTAAATCCGGCACCGTTCTGTGTACTGGATGAGGTCGATGCACCTTTGGACGATGCCAACGTGGGTCGGTTTTGTAACCTGGTAAAAGAACTTTCTGAACAGGTGCAATTCATTTACATTACCCATAATAAAGTTGCAATGACGATGGCAACCGATTTGTTAGGTGTTACCATGCCAGAACCGGGCACCTCAAAATTAGTCACTGTCGATTTGGAACAGGCAAAAGAATACGGTTTAGTTGCGGAGTCATAGTATGGAAGTCACTACGATTGTTGGCATAGTTATCGCCATCATCATTATGCTATTCGGTTTAAGATTATTGTTTAAAAAACCTGGGGATGCAGCACCGTCACTAGATTCGGAACTTCATGTCAATTCTGACAGCCAGCAACCGGTCATTCCGCGTCATGTGCGTGATCAATTACAAAGTGCAAAAGAAGCCGAACGTGTTGAACCGACTTTAACTGAAACGGCGGCTGAGCAGTTTTCAGCTGCTCAGCAGGTAGAAGTGCAAGCAGAAAAGGCTGAAAGCGCTCAGGCTGAACAGGCAGCAGCACCCGCTCAGGCGGAGCTAAAAGCCGATGTTACGGCAGTAGAAGAGGAAAAATCGGCAGCCAGCCCAGAGCCGGCACAGCAGGGTGAAGATAAAAAAGCGGATGAATTCAACCTGAACAGCAGCATTGAAAAAGCTGAAATTTCAGACTTTGACGATGAAAGCAGCATTCTGGATGAGCATTTGCATGAACAGCAACGCGTGGATGAAGCCAGTGCCTTGTCGACCGCAGCCGAATTTATTGCCCTGAATATCTATCCGGAACGTCGGGTGCTTTCCGGGGAAAAAACCTTAAAAGTGTTGCTGAAATATGGCTTGCGTTTTGGTGAAATGGCCTGTTTCCATCGTTATAGTGAAGATGGCAGCAAGTTACTGTTCTCGGTATTGCAGATTACCGACGAAGGTGCAGCCGGTTTTGACCTGGAAACCCTGTCGACTGAACAGGTAAAAGGTTTGGCCTTCTTCCTGGCACTGCCACACAGCGATGTGCAAAATGCCTTCGATACCATGGACAGCATTTCACGCCTGATTGCCCGTGAAATTGACGGCACCGTGTATGACCAGAACAATCAGGAATTTACGCCGCAATTACGTGAACAATGGCGTCATTTCGCAATTGATTACCGTGCAGGTCAAAGCGCAGAAGTTTAGTTTGAAACTGAGTGACCCGATTTCTATAATAGCGGGTAGATCAAATAGTTATGAAGGGCGGAAATAGACCGCCCTTTTTTATGGTGTAGATATGACCGAAAATTCCACTATCAAAGCGCAAATGCGTCAATTGATTCAAATTTTAGCCAAGCATAACCATGCCTATTATGTAATGGATCAACCCAGCATTGAAGATAGTGAATATGATCAACTCTTTCATCAGCTCAAGGCTTTAGAAGAACAATATCCTGAATATGTGCAGGCGGATACGCCAACCAGTAAAGTTGGTGGTAAGGCACTCACAAAATTTGCCAGCGTGACCCATGCCGTACCGATGCTGTCATTGGGCAATGTCTTTAACCAGGAAGAACTGTTTGCCTTTGCGCGCCGCATTGAAGAGCGTTTACCAAACCAGAAAATTCAGTACGATGTCGAACTGAAGTTTGATGGCCTGGCCATTTCCCTATGGTATGAAAATGGTGTACTGGTGCGTGGGGTTACCCGTGGTGACGGCGAAACCGGTGAGGATATTACCCATAATGTCAAGACCATCCGTAACTTGCCGAAAGTTTTAAGCTCTGAACAGGCTCAGGTGCCGACGCTGCTTGAAGTGCGGGGTGAAGTGCTGATTCCTAAAGCGGGTTTTGAAAAACTGAATGCCGAAAATGAGGCCAAAGGCGAAAAGACCTTTGCCAACCCGCGTAATGCAGCAGCAGGCAGTCTGCGCCAGCTCGATCCAAATGTTGCAGCCTCACGGCCACTGGCCTTTTATGCCTATGGTATAGCGCAGTGCGAACCGTATCATGGCCAGACCACCATGTATGCCAGTCTGGAATGGTTAACCCAGTTTGGTTTTACCATCGGGGAAAGCCATTTTATTTGTGACACGATTCAGGACGTACAAAAAGCCTATGAAAAAATCAATGCAGAACGTGCCGATTTAAGTGTTGAAATTGATGGGCTGGTGATCAAGGTCGATGACTTAAAACAGCAAAGACAGCTCGGGTTTTTGAGCCGTGAACCCCGTTGGGCAACTGCCTATAAATTCCCGGCGGTGGCGGCTTTAACCACGGTAGAAAATATTGACTGGCAAGTGGGGCGTACCGGAACCCTAACCCCGGTTGCACGTTTAAACCCTGTCGCGGTCGGTGGGGTCACAGTGTCCAATGTCACCCTGCATAATATTGGCGAAATCCACCGTTTAGATGTCCGAATTGGCGATACCGTCAGCGTATACCGTAGCGGTGACGTGATTCCGAAAGTGGAAAAAGTCTGGCCGGAATTCCGCCCGGATGAGGCAGTAGAGGTTCATTTACCGGAAAATTGTCCTGTTTGTGATTCGCCGGTGGTGATGCCTGAAGGCGAGGCATTGGCACGCTGCTCTGGCGGTTTGTACTGTGCAGCCCAGCGAATTGAAGCCATTCGCCACTTTGTTTCGCGTAAGGCTATGGATATTGAAGGTCTGGGCGATCGCTGGGTGGAATGTTTACTCCATCTCGACCTGCTCAAAAATGTGGCGGATATTTACTGTTTGCACGAACATCGTGAACAGCTTTTAAACATTGATAAAATGGGTGAAAAATCGGTACAAAACCTGTTTGATGCAATTGAAAACAGCAAGAAAACCACACTGGCTTCCTTCATTTATGCCTTGGGGATTCGTGGCGTGGGAGAAACCACTGCACGTATGCTGGCCAATACTTTCCAGACTTTTGAAGCACTGCAAAATGCCGATATTGAAGCCTTGAAAAAAACGCCGGATGTTGGGGAGATTACCGCTGAATGGATTATCGATTTCTTTCAGGCGCCGCATAATCTGGAAGTGGTCAAGCGTTTGCTCGAAGCGGGAATTCACTGGGATGCTCCAGTCGCCCCGACACGTCAGCCACTAAATGGCGAAAGCTGGGTGGTGACGGGTACGCTCAGTAGTATGGGACGGGATGAGGCAACACAGTTACTCCAGGCCTTAGGCGCACGCGTCAGCGGCAGTGTATCCAGTAAAACCAAATGTGTCGTTGCTGGTGAGAAAGCCGGTTCCAAGCTGGATAAGGCAGAAAAACTCGGTGTCGCTGTGATCAACGAAGAGCAGTTTATTGCTTTGATGAAAGAGCATGGTCAACTTCCTGCTTAATCGATCTTAAGCATGAATTAAAAAAGACATCCTCGGATGTCTTTTTTATGGCTTGATTGGGTTGGGATCGTCATGATGAGCTGAATTCACGTACAATATCGATCTATTGACAGGTATTGAGCCTGTCTTATCAGATGATTCTGTTCTCCCGTTGATTATTGGCATACACATGGCGCAAGCAAAGAAAACTTTTCCGCAACAAAAATCGCAATTACATGCACGAAATCTGCATCGCAGTCGTTACGATTTTCCTCAGTTAATGCAGACTTGTCCGGAACTTGCACCTTTTGTTAGCCCAAATAAATATAACGATCTTTCAGTCGATTTTTCTGATCCACAGGCTGTGAAAATGCTCAATAAAGCATTGCTGAAACATTTTTATGGCATTCAATATTGGGATATTCCTCAAGATTTTCTTTGTCCGCCTATTCCGGGTAGAGCTGACTATATCCACTATTTGGCTGACTTGTTGAGTGCCAATAATAAAGGTCAGATTCCAACAGGGCATGCCGTTCAAGTGTTGGATATTGGGGTGGGAGCAAACTGTATTTACCCGATCATTGGTCATCGTAGCTATGGTTGGAAATTTGTCGGCTCAGACATTCATTCTACATCCTTTAAAAGTGCTCAATTCATTGTGGAGGCGAATCCAAATTTGCGTAAAGGGATTCAGATTCGATTGCAGAAGAACTCAAGCAATATTTTCAAAGGTGTGATTAAACCCACAGATCATTTTGATTTGACGATGTGTAACCCTCCATTTCATGCCTCGCAAGATGAAGCAAATGCCACAGCAACTCAAAAATTAAGAAAACTTGGCAAGCCGGTTGATCGGACGAAGCTGGTGTTAAACTTTGGCGGGCAAAAGAACGAATTATGGTGTGAGGGTGGCGAAGAACGATTTGTTTGCCAGATGGTACAAGAAAGTACACAGTTTGCTGAGCAATGCCTTTGGTTTAGTACACTGGTTTCTAAGAAAACAACGTTGCCAATGCTCTTAAATACCTTGCGTAAGAGCGGAGCAGTGGATGTGAAAACCATTAAAATGACGCAGGGGCAAAAAGAGAGTCGTTTTGTCGCTTGGACTTTTCTAGATGCAAAGCAACAGCAGGCGTGGAAAAATGCGCGTTGGACTTCTGCTTAGCTTGTTTTTAGGCAGAAATAGTGAGCTTGTGGGCGCATAAGTCGGTGTAGTAGCTCAAATTTAATCTGACAGACACAATAAAAAATTGGGTAACTGTCAGATCAGGTTTGAGCTAGTACAATTAAGGAATATATTTTTTCACGACCCCATCATCCAGTAATTGCTGGAAATGCTCTACCAGGCTGGTCTCAATGTTGCGATATTGCATCCCCAGGTCTTGCTTGCTCTTCTGGGCATTAAAATAGATGGGATAGCCCATATTCAGTTCAACAAATGACTTGGAAAAACCAGCCAAAGGTCCAAACAGTTTAAAAGCTGCTTTCGGCAGCAGATTGCGTGGGAAAGGGAACTTGGCACCAAAGTTGCGACGTAAAATTTTCCCCATTTCCAATAGGCTTAGCGTACCGCCACTAATAATATAGCGACCTTTGGCATCAGGATTGAACGCTGCCTGAACATGCGCATCGGCGACATCACGGACATCAACGATCCCATTCCACATAGGCGGTACACCGAACAAGGTCATGCCGTTAGCAAACTGCTGTAGCACTTCGACACTGCCTGACTGGGTATTTGGCGTGAGCGATGGACCGAGAACCAGCGCCGGGTTAAGGCATACCAGTTCCCAGCGTTGCTGTGCTTTTTGCATCTCCCATGCTTTACGTTCTGCCATAACCTTGGAATAGGGATACGGTTGATGTGTTTCGGAACTGGTGGTATTCCAATGCGACTCATCAAACTCATTCTTTGCAGTGTGCTGAATGTCAATAGCATCGCCATAAGTGGCAGCAATACTTGAGGTTACAATCACACGTTTAACCGATTCGGTTTTATTGACGCTGTTCAGTACATTTCCAGTGCCTAAAATCGCAGGTTCAATAATGTCTTTGACTGCATCTTTAAAATTGTTCACCACAAAAGGCGATGCCATATGCAGCACGATTTCACAGCCTTGCATGGCTGCATCGAATGAATGGGGCTCAAGGAGATTGGCTTTAAAAAGTTTAAGTGTACCGGTAGTTTCAGCGGCAATTTTCTCTAAATGGGCAAAACTTGGCTTTTTGTTCAGGTTGCGGACAGTAGCATGGACAGTATGGCCTTGCTCCAGTAAATTTTTAATGACCCAACTGGCAATGTAGCCTGTCGCACCTGTTACAAGAATGGGTGCAGTCTGTTGTGGATTCGTCATGAGTTAAACCATTGTTGTTTTTAAATTTGCGTATATCTTAGAGTGAAATCTCAGGCCTGTCTTTGACTGATTGATGCTGACTTTAGCTAAAATGTGTATGTAATGATGCTTTCTTTCCCGTTGATCGATACTCGAGGAGTTAATGGGCTTAAACAGCAAGTACAAGGTGCTGAACGACGCTCAGCCCAGACAGGAATCAGGGATAAGGTCATTTATCGGCTAAGAAAATAAGAACCATATGTAAGCGTTACAAATCTTAAAAATATACTTTTACTGTTTAAATTGGCCTTTGTGAAATTGCTTTAATTCTGCAAAGGTTTATTTTTTATATGGAAAATATTGTTAAATGAACTGCAAATGCGTATGTTTCTCATTTTAATTTTATAAAAATCATAAACTTACATAATTTTTATTTTGCATTGATGCCCGGTTTTGTCCATAATGTCAGAAAAAGAGTATGGAGTATTTGAAATGCGTGGCAATCCAGAGGTCGTAGACTATCTAAATATGTTGATTGGTGGCGAACTGGCAGCTCGTGATCAATATCTTATTCATTCTCGTATGTATGAAGATTGGGGTTTAAGCAAGATTTTTGAACGGATCGACCATGAAATGCAGGAAGAAGCTGCTCATGCCGATGCGCTTATTCGCCGTGTATTGTTTTTAGAAGGTACACCGAATATGAACCGTGATGACATCGAAACCGGTGAAGATGTGGTCAGCTGTTTAAAAGCGGATTTAAAACTTGAATATCATGTACGTGAAAAATTGGCACAAGGCGTGAAATTGTGCGAAGAAAAAGGCGATTACGTGAGCCGTGATATGCTTCGTCAGCAAATGTCGGATACTGAAGAAGATCATACTTACTGGCTGGAAAAACAGATTCGTCTGATTGAATTGATTGGTTTGCAAAACTATATTCAATCGCAAATGTAAGTCTAAATGCTCAAATATAGAGCCTGACCTGAGTCGGGCTTTTTTATTTTTTAAATTTATGATTGAGATGGTAGAAAGACAGACTATTGAGAAAATTTCCGGATATCCGCCAAGACCTGAGCAGCATGGGTTTGCGTATTCACACTATTGTAGTGATAAACAATGCTGCCTTGAGGATCGATCAAAAAGCTTTCCCGTTTGGCTATTTGAGTAATGCCCAGATTACGCACAATGCCCAATTGATTCGATAACTGGTGCTTGTGGTCTGCCAATATCGGAAAAGGTAAGGCTAATTTTTCTGAAAATTTTTGATGGGATTTCACATCATCCAGACTCACCCCCAAAACCACGGCATTGCTTTTTAAAAATTGTGGATAGAGTGCCTTAAACTGATTGGCTTCCTGGGTACAGCCGGGAGAGTTGTCTTTAGGATAGAAATATAACACCACCCATTTGCCTTTATACTGGCTCAAGGAATGCCATTGAGCATTTTGATCCTGCAATTTAAATGCAGGTGCCGCTTTTCCGACCCATTGTTTATGGGTATTTTCTGATTTTAAAAAAATAGATTCTTCTGCTGCATGTGCATGTATTGTTGTATTAAAACAGAGCAAACAACCAAGCGTAAGTAAAACGCTGCTTAATTTTTTTGATTCATTCATATCGTATATTTTTTAGAATGGATAAGAAGATGTATCGATCTTAACAAAATTTAAAATGTAGGGAAGAGTAGAAATGATGGGTATTTATTTTAATTGCTGCCATGATCAAGGGTTTATTGATTAAATGTAATAAAAATAAAAACTTATGGATATTTATACAGGGTTGATCAAGTTGCAACCGGATGTTTTAAAGTAACTTCCTATACAGTTTAAGGGGAATCGGAAAAAGATGATTCCTGTATGGTTATAGGGAGATGCATAAAATGCTGATCGGGGTGGAGGGTTGCATTTCGCCTGTAATAGCGGAGGCTAAATGAATTTTGAAATGCTGCTGTGTGAATTGAAAGAGAGGTTTTATACTGTTCAAATAATTTAGTTTTTTTAGAGCTTACCTTGAATCAACGTATTTTACTCATCACGGGCTGGGGCGGTGGAACCCAACTGCTTGATCCATTAAAGCAGGCTTTGGCAGCGCAAGGACATGAGGTTGAACTTTGCAACATCTTTAATGCTTTAGATGAACAGGCTCTACAGCAAAAAGTGGAACTGGCGCGTCAGTTTGATGTGATTGCCGGCTGGTCTTTGGGAGGACAGTTGGCTACAGTGCTGGCCGACCAGGTTCAAAAGCTGGATGGACAGGAAAAAGTATTGATTACTTTGGGCTCCAATCCCTGTTTCGTTGCGAATGATACCTGGCCAATGGCAATGGATCAGTCGACATTTCAGCAGTTCAAACAGTCATTTGAGCAGGATGCTATTTCCACCTTAAAAAAATTTGGCTATATGGTGTGTCAAGGCACAGCAACCACCAAAGCTGACTTCATCACTTTACAAAGTTTGATTCAGGCTCAATCGATTGAAACTTTAAGACAAGGACTATTTTGCCTTGAGTATTTAAATAATGTTGATATCTTGAGGGATTACCCAGGTCATCAATATCATGTCTTTGCAAAACAGGACTTTTTAGTTAGTTACAAAGTTCAAAGAAATTTTCAGAAATTCAATGCAAAGTTTTTGGAAACAGAGCTGATTAGCGGGTCACATGGCTTTCCCTTATTTGAAGCTGAACTGATAACTGGCAAAATCTGCCAATTTTTAAAGAAAATAGAACAAACAAACGGATAACTGGTTTATCTCGCAATTTATTTTTGGTTCATGCAGGTTTAAGATCATGAAAAATTGATTTTCAAGCATCTGAATGGAGTATTGGATGACCGAGTTAACCGACCTGGACTTTGATCTTGCGCATATCTGGCATCCTTATACCTCCATGACCGATCCATTGCCGACCTTTAAGGTAAAACAGGCGCATGGTGCCATCATCGAGCTGGAAGATAGACGGCAACTGATTGATGGCATGTCTTCCTGGTGGTGTGCCATTCATGGCTATAATCATCCTGAACTGAATCAGGCCGTGACGGATCAATTGCACAAGATGTCGCATATCATGTTTGGTGGTTTGACCCATGATCCGGCGATTGAACTTGGCAGACTGTTATTAAAAATTACTCCACCTAGTCTGGACAAAATTTTCTATGCTGACTCTGGATCGGTTGCGGTAGAAGTGGCATTAAAAATGGCGGTGCAGTTTTGGACTGCACAAGGCCAAAGTCAGAAAACCAATTTTGTTACGCCGCGTTCTGGCTATCATGGTGATACCTGGAATGCCATGTCGGTTTGCGATCCGGTCACTGGCATGCATCAGATTTTTGGTTCCAGCCTGCCAAATCGGTTCTTTGTGGCAGCGCCACAAATTGGCTTTGATGATGAATGGAATCAGGATGATATTGCAGAACTGGAACAGGTTTTAAAACAGCATCATTCCAGCATTGCCGCTTTAATTCTGGAACCGATTGTGCAGGGTGCGGGCGGGATGCGTTTTTATCATCCTGAATATTTGCGTCAGGCCAAATTGCTGTGTGAACAATATAAGGTGCTGCTGATTTTTGATGAAATTGCCACGGGTTTTGGCCGCACCGGAAAATTGTTTGCGTGGGAGCATGCCGGCGTTGAGCCGGATATCATGTGCATCGGCAAGGGCTTGACTGGAGGCTATATGACGCTTTCGGCTACCCTCACCAGCAAGCGCGTGGCTGAAACCATTAGTCGGGGCGAGGCAGGGGTATTTATGCATGGTCCCACCTTTATGGCCAATCCGCTGGCCTGTGCGGTGGCTGTGAAAAGTACCGAGGTTTTATTGGCCCAAGACTGGCAAGCCAATATCCAGCGCATCGAGAAACAGTTACAACAACATCTGCAATCCCTCTTAGAGCTGGATTATGTGCAGGATGTGCGGGTGCTGGGTGCGATTGGTGTGGTAGAGCTGACATTTAATGTGGATATGAAAAGCCTGCAACAACAGTTTGTTAAGCGGGGCATCTGGATACGTCCATTCGGCAAGCTGGTCTATGTGATGCCGCCGTATGTGATTACTGAACAGCAATTGAATACCTTGCTGGAACAATTGGTAAATGTGGTGGAGCTGATGCAGGAGGTATCCGCATGAAATTGTTAAATGACCAGCTGTCAAATGCCCCTTTGTTAAATAGTCCTTTGTTAAATGATTATGCAAGCAAGCTGGATGAACTCAGACAGCAGGGCAATCTGCGGCAATTTACCTCCAATGTCCAGCAAGGCCGAATGATTGAAATCCAGGGTCAGCAGATGCTTAACCTGTCCTCCAATGATTATTTGGGATTGGCAGCGGATCTGCAGCTGCGTGAGCAATTTTTTGACGAAACACCGAATGAACTTCGGATCATGAGTTCATCTTCTTCAAGACTGTTAACCGGAAACTTTCCTGAATATGAGCAGCTGGAAGCCAGTTTAAGTCAGGCTTTTCATGGTCGTGCTGCGCTGTTATTTAACAGTGGTTATCACATGAATATCGGGATTCTGCCCGCTTTAAGCGACAGTAAGACCCTGATTCTGGCCGACAAACTGGTGCATGCCAGCATGATTGACGGTATCCGTTTATCTTCTGCAAAATATGTGCGTTATCGGCACAATGACCTGAATCATCTGCAACAGCTTTTACAGCAATATCATACAGATGAGGCTTTTGAGCGCATTATTGTGGTCACGGAATCCATTTTCAGCATGGATGGCGACGAAACCGATCTGGCTGAACTGGTGCGCATCAAACAGCAATTTTCTAAGGTGATGCTGTATGTCGATGAAGCGCATGCCATTGGCGTGCGAGGTGAGCAAGGCTTGGGCTGTGCAGAACAATATGCGGTGATTGATCAGATTGACCTGCTGGTGGGGACTTTCGGGAAAGCCCTGGCATCGGTCGGAGGATATCTGATTTGCCATCCCATCATCCGGGAATATCTGATCAACTCTATGCGTCCACTGATTTTCAGTACCGCGCAGCCACCCCTGTGTATGGCGTGGACCCATTTTATTTTCCAGAAAGTTTTAGGCTTGCAACAGCAACGTCAGCATCTGCAACAGATCAGTCAAAATCTGCAACAGTCGGTACAGGCCAAAGGTTTTGACTGTCCTTCGACTTCACATATTGTGCCGGTGATTATTGGCGAGTCGCAAAAGACCGTGGAAAAAGCCCGGCAGCTACAACAGGCCGGATTTTATATCATGCCGGTGCGTCCACCTACAGTACCGAAACACAGTTCAAGATTGCGTATTTCACTGACGTCTCAAGTCCATCAGGCTGACCTTGAGCAGCTGGTGGCGTTGCTGTGAGTTGTAGCCGTGAATATTGATAAGTCTCAAGTTGCACAGCGTTTTGCCAAGGCAGGGAAAAGCTATGCAAAACATGCCATCGTGCAAAAACAGATTTGCCAACAGCTGCTGCAATTGATGCAGCATTATCTGCCAAGTACCAGCCTGAACCGTATGTTTGAAATCGGTTGTGGCTCGGGCAATTTAAGCCATTTGCTGATGCAAAACTTTGAAATAAAGCAGTTGTTTTTAAATGACCTGTATCCCGAAGTTCAGCAGCATTTTCAAGCTAAAGAAAATTTGGAGTGGCTGATTGGCGATGTGGAACAGCTGGATTTTCCGCAATCCCTTGACCTGATCGCTTCCAGTTCGGCTTTGCAATGGGTGGACGATATCGATTCGATCTTTAGAAAAAGTGCAGCGGCGCTTATCGAAAATGGCTATTTGTGTTTTTCCACTTTCAGTCAGCAGAATTTGCAGGAAATTAAGGCACTGACTGGGCAAGGGCTGAATTATCTTCCGATTGAAGAAATTCAGAACAAGCTGCTCAAACAGGGTTTTGAAATTCTGCATCTTTCCGAGAGTCTGGAAATGCTGAATTTTTCCCATCCTAAAGCTGTGCTGCAACATTTAAAGGCCACCGGGGTCACGGCAACCGCCTCGCAGCATCGTTGGAGCAAACAGTCTTTACATCAGTTTTATCAGGACTATCAGCAATTTTCGGGGCTGGATCAATCTGGGCAGCGTCATTATCAGCTGAGCTATCATCCTATTTATTGCATTGCACGGAGCAAGCCATGACAGCACCCGTTTATTTTATCAGTGGCATTGATACCGGTATTGGCAAGACCTATACCACAGGTTATCTGGCGAAGTTGTGGAATGAACAGGGCAAGAGAACCATCACCCAGAAACTGGTGCAAACCGGCAATACCGATATTTCTGAAGATATTGAACAGCACCGTAAAATGATGCAGATGGGCTGGTTTCCGGAAGATGAAAGCAAACTCACCATGCCGGAAATTTTTACTTATCCGGCTTCCCCACATTTGGCGACTAAAATTGATGGGCGTGAAATCGACTTCCAGAAAATTGCCGATGCCACCCGGCAATTAACTGAAAAATATGAAATAGTATTGCTAGAAGGTGCGGGCGGTTTAATGGTGCCTTTAACCACAGAACTGTTAACCATTGATTATATTGCTGAACAGAAATTTCCGGTGATTCTGGTCTGTTCCGGTCGTTTGGGCAGTATCAATCATACTTTACTCAGTCTGGAAGCCTTGAAAAGTCGTGGTCTGGAATTGTTTGCACTGGCCTATAACCTGAATGATGAATCACAGGATGCACTGATTTCTCAAGATACGGCTGAATTCTTAAAAAATTATCTGGCTAGACATTTTCCAGATGCCCAGTGGATTGATATTCCCGTTTTATCCTAATTCTCCCCTAAAAAAGGGTATAAAAAAGCCACTCAACCGAGTTAATGCTGATCAGTTAAGGAGTTTAGAAATAAACTCTTTAATTTTTGGTAATTCATGGCGGAGTCTTACCTTTTTAAATCAAACCCTTGCAGCTCATTTGTTACTTTGGTTTCGCCCAAAGTAACCAAAGGCATTTGTCATCCGCAAAACTCGTCAGCTACTATCAACTAGCAAATTTGTCGCAGAAACAATCATTTTTAAATGTAGTCCTGCCTCAAACAGTTGCGGATGACTTTTCTACATATCAACTACAATCATGAATTTAAAAAAAGAAAATGCCAGTCAATTTCTTAACTGACTGGCATTAACTCAATCGAGTGACTTTTGATTGCAAGCAAAGCTTTTAAAAATTAAAACTTCTTAAAGCTTTTGTTGCCAAATGGTTTACGTGGTGCATTTTCATCACGGCGTTCACGTTGGCCATATGTAGCCTGATTGNCTCAATCGAGTGACTTTTGATTGCAAGCAAAGCTTTTAAAAATTAAAACTTCTTAAAGCTTTTGTTGCCAAATGGTTTACGTGGTGCATTTTCATCACGGCGTTCACGTTGGCCATATGTAGCCTGATTGCCAAAGTTGTCAGGACGGTTTTCACGTTGTGCATAGCTGTTGCCTTGACGCGGTTCACGCTGAGCATAAGTGTTTGAGCTGCTGTCTTGACGGCGCTCACCGCGTGGGGCAAAACCGTTGCCATTATTGCCGTCACGGCGTTCACGTTGGCCATAACTATTGCCATTGCTGTCACGACGTTGTGCATACCCATTCTGGTTTTCACGGCGATCGCGCTGAGCATAAGCCATTGGGTTTTGATTTTCACCTTCTTCGCTGTCACGGCGTTGCTGACGCAAATAACCGCCACGACGTGCAGCCATAGGTTTTTCTTGCATACGCTCAGTACGGCGTTTTGCCATACCAAACAGGCCTGTGCCTTGACGCGGTTTCAACTCAACAGATTTGGTCAAGTTGTCGATGTCGGCTTTATCCAGCTCCATCCAGCGACCGGTACGAAGTTCGCGCGGTAAAATCACGGTACCGTAACGGGTACGCAGCAGGCGGCTGACTTTCAAGCCTTGTGATTCAAAAATACGGCGCACTTCACGGTTACGGCCTTCTTTCACCACCACCTGATACCAGCGGTTGATGCCGTCACCACCAATTTCCGCGAAAGATTCAAATTTTGCCGGGCCATCATCTAAAACCACGCCTTGAAGCATGTTGTTTTTGATTTGTGGGGTCACTTCACCCATTACACGAACGGCATATTCACGTTCAATTTCATTTGATGGGTGCATTAGGCGGTTGGCCAATTCACCATCATTTGTAAACAGTAAAAGACCGGTTGAGTTAATGTCCAGACGACCCACCATCACCCAGCGATCATTGGCAATTGCAGGCAATTGTTCAAATACGGTCGGACGTTGTTCAGGATCATTGCGTGAGCAGATTTCACCTTCGGGTTTGTAATAAATCAGAACGCGACGACGAATTTCATCTTCAATCTGAAATTGGACTTTACGACCATCGATGCGAAGCTCATCACCTGGTTCAATGCGTTCACCCACTTGGGCAACGCGTCCATTGATGCTTACACGACCAGCGGCAATGACTTCTTCCATATAACGGCGAGAACCCAAACCTACGCGTGCAAGCACCTTTTGTAATTTTTCACTCATGACAGCATAACCTTAGAAATTATCATCAACAGTTCACCTATCTACGACTTCGCTGCGTGAGCATCGAGCGTCATAAAAGCTTCCTTGGCATCCTGCAGGGGAGGCAATTGGCCTAAAGAGGTCAGACCAAAAGCATTTAAAAATTGTGGCGTTGTAACTAACAACGCGGGTCTTCCCGGAAGCTCTCTAAAACCGGACTCTTTAATCCAGTTCCAGTCAAACAATGATCTTAAGATCTGGCTATTGTTTGAAACTCCACGAATCTGTTCAATATCTGCTCGGGTTACTGGTTGATGATAAGCAATCACAGCAAGGGTTTCGAGCAGGGTGGGCGACAAGCGAGTTGGTCGTTCCGGCCACACCTGGGTAATGATATTGCGATATTTTGCCCGAACCTGGAAACGGAACCCTTGTGCGGTTTCTACCAGTTCAATCGATCTGCCATGTTGTAGCATGGCGAGCTGTTGTAACAACTGACGCAATTCTTGTTTATTATATTGATTTTGGAATGCTTCTTTCAAACGTGCAAGCGAAACTGCGGTTTCACTGGCAAAAATAATGGCTTCCAGCTGCATCAGCACTTCATGTTGATTCTCGGCAACAGATAAAGATGTGGTCTGATGATCCATTAGGCAGCTACTCCTTGAATTGCAAGTGGCGCTTCAATACCGCTGGCAATAATAGTCACTTTCTGTTGTCGGGTGAGTTCTAAAATGGCCATAAATGTAACCACCATGCCCATGCGTCCCTGGCTGGGTTTGAGCAGGGCTTCAAAATGTAGAATTTCACCCGACTGTAAGCGGCTTTCAATAAAGGCAATGCGTTCTTCAAGCAGCACCGGTTCTTGCTGGATTTGATGGATGACCGGTTCAGGGCGGTTGAAGATACAAAACAGGGCGTCACGTAGCTGGCTTGCCTCATAGCCTTCACGATTTTCTGCAATATGACCTAAGCTGACATTGCTCGGAAAAGTATCACGTTCCAGAACCGGCATCTGCCCCAGGCGTTCAGCTGCCTGTTTTACCCTCAAATAGGTTTCCAGCCGGTCAATCAGTTCCTGTTTGGGATCTTTTTCAACGACAACGCTGGCACTCGGTTTTGGCAACAGCAGCCGTGATTTCAAGTCGGCCAATAATGCCGCCATCACCATATAATCTGCTGTCAGCTCAATATTCAGCGACTTCATGGCATCCATATAAGACAAATACTGGGCAGCAATGGGAGCGATATCCAGCTGTAATAAGTCGAAACCGTTTTTTTGAATCAGGTAAATCAGGAAGTCGAGTGGACCTTCGAAATGCTCTAGCAGAATTTCAAATGCAGCAGGAGGAATATATAAATCCTCTGGAATCGTATCTTGCCACTCATCCATAATGCGGATAGATGAGCTTGGCTCCATAGGATTATGGACAGGTTGATTCATTGCAGTTTTAAGCCACGCGAATTTTCAAAGGCATGCAGGAAGATGCTTTTGCCTCGATCTCGCATCGAAAGAAAAAGCACGTAAATTAATAAGCGCTAGTGTAATGGAAATTTGACTTCAAATAAATTAGTTAAGTCATCAAATACAAAAAAACCTGAAATTCAGTCAGGTTTTTTAACTGGCTTGATAATGTGAAATACATAGCTATTGTAGGGTTTTATTTTTTTGCCCGATCCATTGGATGGATTTTACATTGTTATGAAAAAACGTTATGGAAAAAAACGTATGAAAAAACGGGCCAGCTCAGCAGCCATGAGCGAAGTTCAGCTGAAGCAAGCTTGGCAATGTATGGTTGGCAATGTGTGAATAGTGAAATCGATCACAGCTGCTGAACTTATTGACCTTATTCGGGTTTTGAAAATGCAGCGGAATTGCGAACTGCTCTTGAACATAACTTTAATTTCAAAAAATCAATTCATTGTCTGGTTGAAGTCAGTCATGCAATTGTGAGTTGGTTAAGTTTGATCAATCAATGTTTTGCCAATTGTGTTTAACGATCTGTTGGGGTAGATGTCGACAACTTGAGTGCGAATTCGATGATCCGTTGCGCACTGTCTCGGATGCATAAATTTTGAGTTTGATTGAGGCTGGATAATTTGTGAATAACGGCAACTTCCAAGAAAAATGCATAGGTGTTGTCGATCATCGCAGCAGGGGGGTGCCCAGCATCTGCCTTCATAATTTTGACTTTAGACTCAAGTATCCAGGGGATTTCCGCATAAATGCGGCTATTTGCCTCAAAATCATGATAGTTGAGCAGCACATAAAACAGATCCATTCTCGCGCTACTCCTTGATCCTGAACATTCCCTTTAATATCTAAACTTAACAGTGCTTACTCAAACGCACTGACATCACCCATACCGCGACGGATCACTTCAGGATTTTCACCGGATAAATCTACAATACTGGTGGTGCTTAAGGTGCCCAAGCCGCTATCAATAAACACATCAATACGTTTTTCCAGCTGCTGTTCGATGTCATAAGGGTCATCTAAAGGATCGTCCTGACCGGGAAGAATCAGGGTGCTGGTTAACAGCGGTTCACCCAATTCCTTAAGCAACATCTGGCAAACACGGTTGCTGGGAATGCGCAGGCCAATGGTTTTCTTTTTCGGGTGCATCAGGCGACGCGGCACTTCGCTGGTCGCAGGTAAAATAAAGGTGGTTACCGCCGGGGTATTGTTTTTAAGCAAACGATACATGGCATTGTCCACTTTGGCATAGGTCGCGATATCGGATAAATCACAACAGATAATGGCATATTGATGTTTGGGGCCGAGACCACGAATCTGGGCAAGCCGTTCCATGGCATTCTTGTTTCCAATCTGGCAGCCAATGGCGTAGGCGGCATCGGTCGGATAGACCACGACATCCCCGGCGCGGATTCGTTCTACCGCCTGACTGATCAGACGCGGCTGAGGATTATCAGGATGTACTCTTAAATGCAGCATATTTATTCTCCCCTGATTTGTTATTAGAGATTATCTGTTGATTTTACAAAGTCTTGCAATCTGGCTTTGATGATTTTGTGTAATTTAATCCAGCATGTCACGTTGAAATTCGTCACTTTGTAATGTTTTGCCACCCCGGGTGCAGGCACAGATACAGGCAATAAAATGTGCAGCATCACGTGGCAACTTCGCTTCACCGGAAAAATAACGCTGTACTTGAGCAAAAACATTGTCTTTAAATGTGGCGCCATCTCCGCCATCTCCGGTCAGGTTATCCAGAGATACACGGAATTTACGACCAAAGGCCTTGGCGAACATCCATTCAATCGCTTGCGGCTTAATCTCGACCTGCTCAAATAAAGCCTGCTGTTCTGCCGTGCGACCATCGGGGGCATACCAATAGCCTAGGTCTGCTAATAAACGGCGCTTTTCACCGGCAATGGTCCAGTGACTGATTTCATGCAGGGCACTATTAAAGAAACCGTGGGCAAATTGAATGCGGGCAGGCGCATCTTTGGTTGCTGGGAAATATTCAGGTTCAAAATCACCTTTGACTAAACACACATTTAAGTGGGAAAACCAGTGATTAAAGTGTAGTATAAGCCAATCAACTTGTTGAGCTTCAGTTTGCAAACTGGCCCAGGGTGAGCGTTGCACAGGGTCGATAGAAACAGCAGAACTTGAGGTTGAATAAGTGGTTAACTGTAATGAAGTGGTGACTTCAGGTTGCGGCTGCAACTGATGCATGACTTGTATTACCCAATTGATCTGTCTAAATAAGTACAAAATTGTATCTTAATCTTTGACAGAGTACCGATGAATTTGTAGAATTGCCGCCTTAATTATGTCAGCAAATACCTTTCCGGCACAGATTGAGCCGTTTAAATGGGCTGAACAAGGCTTTACATGGTCAGGTACACTGCCATTGTCTCGCTTTGTTCGTATTTCCCGTGAAGCTGTTGGATCAATTGATGATCAATTGATTAACATAGACTGTAAGCTATCAATGGATGCGTATCATCGTATCGTATGGTTAGATGGTCATGTTGAAACGAAAGTGCCAATGGAATGTCAGCGTTGTCTGAATCCCGTTGAAATCCCTCTCGTTTCAGACTTTCATTTAGCGCTTGTGGATGATGAATCACTGATAGAGCGCTTGGATGAGGATGCTGATTTCATCGTCTTAGGTGAAAGTGAAGCAACGACAAAAGGTAGCTATGATGCGCCTGCGACGGCTGATTTACTTTCTCTGATAGAGGATGAATTGTTATTGTTGTTGCCTTTGTCTCCTAAGCATGACACTTGTGAGCATAAGCATCAACCTGCCACAGATGACATTGTCGAAGAAAAACGGGATAACCCGTTTGACGTTTTGGCAAGTTTGAAGGGTAAACTTAACTAATTTTTGTGTTATACTGTTAGGTATAAGACAACTGAATTTGTTCTGATCCATTTTTTCGATCTTTGTAAGGAGCCATCATGGCCGTTCAGCAAAACCGTAAAAGTCGCTCTCGCCGTGACATGCGCCGTTCACATGACGCTTTAACCGAGAATGCATTAACTGTAGACCAAGCTACTGGCGAGACTCACCGTCGTCACCACGTATCTAAAGATGGTATCTACCGTGGTCGCCAATTATTCGCTAAAGCATCTGCTGAATAATTGATGATGTATTAAGCGTCAAGCTTAGTAGAAAAAATGGGAGCGTTAAGCTCCCTTTTTTTATGCCGTCTTTTTTGTTGTATTTGGCAATTACCAAAACAAAAATTAAGTGGTAAATTTCGTTCCGTAAATAAGCTTACATAAGTGTATGTTGATTATTTAACCGATCGTCGAATAACAATGTCACTTCATTAAAGGATTTTTTTATGTCTGCTAAACCACTCGAGCAGATCGCTCAAGCAACGAAAACAGCATTTGTATTTCCAGGTCAAGGCTCACAAAAAGTCGGCATGCTTGCAGAATTGGCTGAACAGTTTAGTAGCGTGACAGAAACTTTTGCAGAAGCATCGGCAGCTGTAGGTTTTGACCTCTGGCAGATCGCACAAAGCGGCGAAGGTTTAAATCAGACTGAATTTACCCAGCCTGTACTGCTCACTGCCAGTATTGCACTTTGGCGTGTATGGCTAGAGTTGGGTGGGGTAGCGCCAAAATATCTTGCAGGACATTCACTGGGTGAATACAGTGCATTGGTTGCTGCCGGAGCGATTTCACTGGGTGATGCCGTTAAATTGGTGAATTTGCGCGGCAAACTCATGCAAGATGCAGTACCTCAAGGTCAGGGTGCAATGGCGGCAATTTTGGGTCTGGAAGATGCCAAAGTGCTTGAACTCTGCGAACAGGTCAATATACAGGGACGCGGTTCAGTAGAAGCTGCCAACTATAATGCCCAGGGCCAAGTAGTGATTGCCGGGGACAAGACCCTGGTGGAAGCGGTAATGGAATTGGCAAAAGAAAATGGAGGGAAAGCGATTAGCTTACCTGTGTCTGTTCCATCGCATTGTTCGCTGATGAAACCGGCTGCCGACAAATTTGCGCAAGCTTTGGAACAAACTGCCATTGAGCTGCCTAGCCTTCCTGTAATACAAAATGTCAACGCGGAAATCGCGACAGATGTAGCAGGATTACGTCAGGCATTGACTGCACAATTGTATCAATCTGTGCAATGGACCAAGACCATGCAGTTCCTTCAAGATCAGGGAGTGCAGTATGTGGTTGAGTGCGGTCCAGGCAATGTGTTGGCTAACCTTGCGAAGCGTTTACCAAATATCAATAAAGCATTCCCACTCGACAGTAAAAGTCGTATGGAGGATGCGCTAAATGCCATTTTAGTGGCTGAAGGGAAAATTGCATGACACAGCAACGCAAAGTCGCATTAGTGACAGGCGCGAGCAGAGGGATTGGCGCAGCCATCGCTCAGCAATTGATTCAAGACGGTTATTTTGTAGTGGGAACCGCCACTTCAGAAGCAGGTGCAGAAAAATTATCTGCCAGTTTTACTGAAAATGGCGCTGGTGCAGTGCTGGATGTGCGTGATGCGGCAGCCATTGATGCATTAGTTACAGATATTGAACAAAAATACGGTCCTGTTCTGGTATTGGTCAATAATGCAGGCATTACCAAAGATAATTTGTTACTGCGTATGTCTGAAGATGATTGGGATGACATTCTCAACATTCATTTGAAAGCCGTATACCGTCTGTCTAAACGTGTTTTAAAAGGCATGACCAAAGCGCGTTTTGGCCGCATTATTAACATCAGTTCTGTTGTAGCCCATTTTGCAAATCCGGGACAGGCCAACTATTCTGCTGCCAAAGCAGGCATAGAGGCGTTTGGTCGCAGTCTTGCAAAAGAAATGGGTAGCCGCCAAATTACCGTGAATGCTGTGGCACCTGGTTTTATTGCAACGGAAATGACGGATCAATTAAGCGAAGACATTCGTAAAAAAATGAGTGATCAAGTGGCCTTAAACCGTTTAGGTGATCCACAAGATATCGCAAATGCCGTGAGTTTTTTAGCGAGTGAGAAAGCAAGCTATATCACTGGTACTGTTTTACATGTAAATGGTGGTCTATACATGAGTTAAGCTCAAGTATAAACTTTGCAAAAATAATATATTCAATTAAACTAACGGCATTAAAAACGCCACAAGCAATGAGGAGAATTCCTGTGAGCGATATCGAACTACGTATCAAACAAGCGGTTGCAGAACAACTTGGTCTTAAAGCTGAAGAAATCAAAAACGAAGCATCTTTCATGGATGACTTAGGTGCTGACTCTTTGGACTTAGTTGAGCTTGTTATGTCTTTCGAAAATGATTTTGACATCACTATCCCTGATGAAGATTCTAACGAAATCACAACTGTTCAATCAGCGATTGACTATGTTTCTAAGAAACTAGGTTAATTGTTGTTTCAGCTCTGCTGAATATGAAGAAGCCACCTTTTGGTGGCTTTTTTATTTTTATTCATGATCAAAATCATAATTACATATCTTTACTGTTGCCTGACCAAAGACAACCTTTCAGCGAATAAATTTTAGGTATAAAAAAAGGGCGCTATTTCAAATCGCATGAATAATAATGATGGAGAAATACAATGGGTCTTTTCGATTTTGTAAAAGGTATTGGTAAAAAAAATACGGCATCAGCAGAACCGCAGCCAGCTCCGGCCGCATCAACTACTCCAGCAGAACCTTCTGCACAAGAAATCGCAAACAAGCTTCTAGGACATATTAAAGCTTTAGGCTTGCCGGTGACCGGTTTATCGGTGACTTATAATGGCAGCAGCGATTTGGCGACCATTAAGGGGCAAGTACAAAGCCAGGCCGACCGCGAAAAAATTGTCCTGGCTGTAGGGAATATCGATCATGTGGCTAAAGTCGATGACCAAATGACAGTGGTTACGCCTGCTCCGGAAAGTAAATTCTATACGGTTAAATCGGGCGATACCTTGTCCAGAATTGCAAAAGAATATTATGGGGATGTCAATCAATACAACAAAATCTTCGAGGCTAACCGTCCCTTGTTAAAAGATGCGGATGACATTTTTCCCGGGCAGGTACTGCGTATTCCTGCTTAAATAGAACTCAATAGAAAAGCGCCGAGAGCGCTTTTTTATCGAAGCTTGTGCTGTAATTTCTGTCTGGCCAGTTGTGCTCTACCTAAAAAAAATTTAGGGTCTAAATCATAATGCTTTGCTAAAATCTGAATCAGTTTTTTTCGGTTGTCTTTATTGAGCATATTTAGATCTATATGTGCCATTTTATATTGCTTGCGAAACTCGGGTTTTAGAATAAATCCGAGACGACTCACTTTCCACAGTTGCTCTTGGCCGAATGCCTTTGCTGTAAGTGGCTTATGTGCACGATACCTTGAGATATAAGAGGAGTAAAGCTGGGTCTTTAAGAGCCTGTTGCGCTGTACTATGTCATTGAGCTTTATTCCAAAACTTTGTATGGATATGCTTTGGCTGGTGACGACCAGTTTCATATTTATTGCAATCAATGCCAGCATGATGACCAGTGTCAGAACAAGCCAACCCGGCATGGATTGATGCAATAAATACTGAATCAGGCTGCTGAAATCGTGAACCCTGGTATAGCTGCTGAGTGAGTGCTGAGCTAAAACAATAAATATGGCAGGAATAAAGATCAGCCCGATGAAATAGCGGGGAAGATAACGGCATTGAAATAGAGGATATTCAGTAGGTATGTCCATTCATCATCACCTTTCAAGAAAAATATAAAGAGGGCATGATTGCTATTTCTTTCACAATGATTGTTCCTTTCGGAAACAGGCGGTAAATTTTCCTCCAATTAAATTGCCATTAAATTTTTAATGCTTGTTTTAACAGATGATCTTCATGTGGTCATTTTTTGTATTTATCTATTTTAAGTTTTTGAGTTTACTTGGGTTTATCTAATTTTGTTATAGATTTGAATAGGAACGTAAATCTTGTTATACCATTTTTAAATTCAAATTTTTACACTTTAAGATATCAAATGGTTAGAGAGCTTTTTATCTGTTAAAAAATTACCCAAAAGAAAAAACGAAGCTAACAGGCTAGGGTAATGTGATGAAAAAAGTTTTAAAAGTGAGTGATTGAACGTATGATTTAAAAGCCAATATAAAGAAAAATAAGGGTTTTTATGAAAGGGCAGATATTAGATTTTTCCATTCAGAGTAATTCGGGTGTCATTAGCGGGGATGATCAAAACCATTATCAGTTTTCTGGAGCGGGCTGGCGTGGGCAAATTCCACCTGCCCGGGGTCAGAAAGTCGATTTTACTGTGGATGGAACCGGTCAGGCCAATGACATTTATGTCCTGAGTTCAGCATCTGCATTTACCAATCAGGTGGGCGAAAAAAACAGGATTGTGGCTGCAATTTTAGCCTTTTTCCTGGGTGGCTTTGGTATTCATAAATTTTATTTGGGGCAAATTGGTTGGGGCATTGTTTACCTGATTTTCTGCTGGACCTTTATTCCTGCACTTGTCGCTTTCATTGAGTTCATCATTTACTTATGTACTTCAGATGAAGATTTTGCTCGAAAATACGGCTAATTTTATTGAAAAAGGGCAATATAGCCCTTTTATCTGTTTTATTTAGCAGGTTGTCCCCACTGATTGTTTTCCTGTTTGGTGTCCGAAGCCCACCAGATAATGAGAGGAATGATGCCAATAACGGTCAGCGCAAGAAGCTGCCACCATCCGGACCGGTTTGTGTCATGTAAACGACGGGCACCTACGGCTAGGCTTGGCAGGAATAATGCCAAATTTAATAATCCATTCAACATTTTGTCTGTACCGAGTATTGCATCAATGATTTGAACGATGATACCCAAAATGAAAGAAACCAGCATAAAGAACCAGAATTCCTTACGGCGTGCACGTCCATCAAAAGTGACATAATTTTTCAAGCATTTTACAAACCAGTCCATCATATTGAACTGTTCTTCAGATTGATTCTGGTTGGAAATTTTATCGAGTTGTTCGGACAGGGTTTGCATGGTGCTGTTGCGGTTGAGGGCAATATAGATTTGAGTGGCATTGCCGGCATTGTCGACAGCAAAATCGACATGTTCACCACGATTAGGCGGACGCTGACCGCGCCATTCTGCACCAGTAAAGTTGTAGCGGTTTTGGTCGTCGCCACTGATAATGCCTGTATTGGTTTGGATTGAATAATCCAGAATTGTTCCTTTCATTATTAGCCTCTATTTTTATAGTATATGTTATAAATTTAGCCTGATTATTGCATATCATCCTAGCAGAAATGCTTAAAAGTTAAACTTGGTGTTTTTTTAAGTTACTGTATTAATAAAATATTTTATTAAGATTTTTCTGTTTTGAGTAAAAATCCCGCTATTGAAGCGGGATTTCTAGAATCTTTCAATTACCAGCTTAACGCACCGCCAGTCTGATAATCCGTTACACGCGTCTCGAAGAAATTCTTCTCTTTACGCAAGTCCATCATCTCCGACATCCACTGGAATGGGTTATTCACACCAGCGAACTGTTCAGGCAAACCAAGTTGCGCTAAACGACGGTTACAGATGAACTTGAGGTATTCTTCCATCATCGCCGCGTTCATGCCAAGTACACCGCGTGGCATGGTGTCACGTGCGTATTCGATTTCAAGCATTGTGCCTTCAAGAATCATCTGGATGATTTCTTCCTGGAACTCGGTCGTCCATAAACCTGGGTTTTCGATCTTGATCTGGTTGATCATGTCGATACCGAAGTTCAGGTGCATCGACTCGTCACGTAAAATGTACTGGAATTGCTCGGCAACACCGTTCATCTTGTTACGACGGCCCATAGACAGAATCTGGCTGAAACCACAGTAGAAGAAAATGCCTTCAAGTACACAGTAGAACGCGATCAGGTTGCGAAGCAAGATCTGGTCATTTTCAGGTGTACCGGTTTTGAAGGTAGGGTCACTTAAAGACTGGGTATATTTCAGACCCCAAGCCGCTTTACGTGCTACTGATGGAACTTCGCGGTACATGTTGAAGACTTCGCCTTCATCCATACCTAGCGACTCGATACAGTACTGGTAAGCATGAGTGTGAATCGCTTCTTCAAAGGCTTGACGCAAGATGTACTGACGGCATTCAGGGTTGGTGATGTGACGGTAAATCGCCAGGACCAGATTGTTTGCTACCAGTGAATCGGCAGTCGAGAAGAAACCGAGCGAACGCATCACGATGGTACGCTCATCTTCAGTCAAGCCATTTTCAGACTTCCAAAGTGCGATGTCATGGTTCATGTTGACTTCTTGCGGCATCCAGTGGTTGGCACAACCGTCCAGATATTTTTGCCAAGCCCATTCGTATTTGAATGGAACCAGCTGGTTCAGGTCGGCACGACAGTTGATCATGGCTTTATCATCAACCTGTACGCGCTGAGCGCCCATTTCAAGCTCTTCCAGACCTGGAGCAACGTCAAGGTTGTCTAGGGAAGCAGATGCTCTTGCCAATGAATCGGTTGGATCTGATCCTCGGTTTTGAGTGGCTCTAAGGGGTTGTGCAGCTGCCACACGCGTCGGTTCGTTGCGTGCATCAGATACCACTTGTGTATGAGCCGCTTTTTGCGGTTCGACGGGCGCAGACTTGTGTTCAGGTGCAGCCGGTTTTTGCGAATCATCTTCGAAATCGTCCCAACTTAGGATAGACATATCAATTCTCTCTTCGATGCTTATATCTGTTATCTGACATCTCACAAACGAAGATGTCTACTATACGCTTATTCTGTGTAAGCAAAATTAAGTTTTGTCGATGAGTGCTCTTGTTTTGTACGGAAGAGCAAATATCCTCACTACTTATTTTGATTACGCTGTTGACGTGCTTTAAACCAGAAATAACCAATCGGCACGTAAAAGGTAAAACAAAAGGAAACCACCAAGGCAATAAGTCCTAACAGGTAGTTATGGGTCATATGGAGCATGGTGGGTTCCTTTTACTTTTAATTTGTGAATCCTGGTCGTAACTAAGATTCACGTTTAAATCATTTTTTAGATGATTTTGCTGGCTTTACTGTTTCAACAACCGTAGTTTTTGGATGCTTTTTCGCATATTCCAACGTTACGTATTGACCAGTGATAGCACTGCGAGCTGCTTTTTGATTATTAGCCATGCTCAGTTCTCCTGATACAAAATCAAGATGACTCTTACTGGCTCATAAACTAATTCAATGATAGAATCGCTCATGCATTATCAGATGCCAGCCTCGTCGTGACCATCTTGGTATCACTTCGAGATTGAAAGCCTTCTAGTTAGTTTTGACGGACTCTAGAGGGCTTTTTTATTGCCTAAATTTTTTTAATCCCCCTAAATCCCCCTTTGCAAAAGGGGGATTTTCTCCCTCCTTTGAAAAAGGAGGGTCGGGGTGGATTAATTAATTACTGACAAGCTTCACAATCCGGGTTGTCAATTGAACATGCCATTGGCACTGGTGCTGCTTGAGCGAAATCTTCTTCAACAGTTGCTTCAGCTTTCACTTCAGGTGCTACCGCAGCAGTAACAGGTGCTGCAACACTGGCAGGTTTAACTGCGTTCAATGCGCCAGTGTTAATGGTCGATTTCTCGGCAGAAGTTGCACCCAATGCGCGAAGGTAATAAGTGGTTTTAAGACCACGTAACCATGCCATTTTATAGGTCAGGTCAAGTTTCTTGCCGTTTGCACCAGAGATGTAAAGGTTAAGCGACTGAGCCTGGTCAATCCATTTTTGACGGCGTGATGCAGCATCCACAATCCAGCGTGGTTCAACTTCAAACGCAGTTGCGAAAATCGCTTTAAGCTCTTCAGGAATACGTGAAATCTTCTGAACAGAACCTTCGAAGTGTTTCAGGTCATTGACCATCACTGAATCCCAAAGACCGCGATCTTTTAACGCACGTACCAGGTACGGGTTGATCACTGTGAATTCACCAGAAAGGTTAGATTTCACATATAAGTTCTGGAACGTCGGTTCGATCGACTGAGACACGCCACAGATGTTTGAAATGGTTGCAGTTGGTGCAATCGCCATTACGTTCGAGTTACGCATACCGTCTTTTTGAACTTTGGCACGTAAAGTGTCCCAGTCCAAACGTTGTGTACGGTCAACTTCGAACATGCGTTCTGGACGTGATTTTGCCACGATGTCTAAAGAATCGATTGGCAGGATACCTTGATCCCAAAGTGATCCTTTAAATGTTTCGTAAGCACCACGTTCAAGTGCAAGGTCGCTAGAGGTTTGAATCGCGTAGTAAGAAATGACTTCCATAGATTCGTCAGCGAAATCAACCGCAGCATCAGAACCGTAAGCCAGTTTCATTTCATATAAAGCATCCTGGAAGCCCATGATACCCATACCGACCGGACGGTGTTTCAGGTTCGAATTTTTTGCCTGCGGAACAGCGTAGTAGTTGATGTCGATCACGTTGTCGAGCATGCGAACGGCTGTTTTTACAGTGCGCGCCAATTTTTCACGGTCTAATACACCACCTTGAACGTGCTGTACCAGGTTAATCGAACCCAGGTTACATACCGCAATTTCGTCTTGGTTGGTATTTAAGGTAATTTCAGTACACAAGTTAGACGAATGCACCACGCCCACGTGTTGTTGCGGTGAACGCAAGTTACATACGTCTTTGAATGTGATCCAAGGATGGCCGGTTTCAAACAGCATAGACAGCATTTTGCGCCACAAGTCTTTGGCACGCACTTTCTTGTGCAGCATGTCGGCTTCTTTGGCAATGCTTTCATAGTAAGCATAGCGTTCAGCAAATGCCTGACCGGTTAAATCGTGAAGATCTGGCGTTTCAGATGGCGTGAACAATGTCCATTCAGCATCTTCAAAGACACGTTGCATGAACAGGTCTGGAACCCAGTTTGCAGTATTCATGTCATGGGTACGACGACGGTCATCACCGGTGTTCTTACGTAGTTCCAGGAATTCTTCGATATCCAGGTGCCAGGTTTCTAAGTATGCACACACTGCACCTTTACGCTTACCACCCTGGTTTACCGCAACAGCCGTATCGTTGGCAACTTTCAGGAACGGTACAACACCTTGAGATTTACCGTTAGTGCCTTTGATGTATGAGTTCAAGGCACGAACTGGGGTCCAGTCATTACCTAAACCGCCAGCCCATTTAGACAGCATCGCGTTGTCACGCATTGCACCATAAATGTTATAAAGGTCATCGGCAATGGTTGTTAAGTAACAGCTCGACAACTGTGGACGCAAAGTACCAGAGTTGAATAGGGTAGGTGTAGATGCCATGTAGTCGAAGCTGGACAGCAAGTTATAGAATTCGATGGCACGTGCTTCTTTGTCATCTTCATTTAACGCAAGACCCATCGACACACGCATAAAGAACAATTGCGGTAATTCGAAACGGATGCCGTCAGAGTGGATAAAGTAACGGTCAAATAAGGTTTGCAGACCTAAATAGGTAAACTGGTTCGAGCGTTCTGGCTGAATCGCTGCTGCCAGTTTTGCCAGATCAAAATTCAATAGATCTGCTGATAACAGATCCAGCTCTACACCTTTTTTCAGGAAGGTTTCTAAAGCGTCATTTTCTAGAGTGTCAGTACTTAAACCCAGGAACTCCAAACCGGTTGCCACAAGATTGTCACGAAGCAGGCGAGCAGTCACATAAGTATAGTTGGGTTCTTGTTCAATACGGGTACGCGTCGCCATCATCATTGTTGTAGAGATGTCGGACTCTTTTACGCCGTTATACAGGTTTTTTACGGTTTCATCGACAATGGCTTTAACGTCAATGCCTTCCAGACCTTCAGCTGCTTTTGCCACATGTGCTTCAAGTGCACCCAGGTCAAGCGGTTTAAGCTGACCATTGGCAGCAGTCACTTGTAAAGTCGGATGGTGATGAGCGCCAGTCTGTTTGCGTGCTTCAGAGCGTTGTTCGCGGTAGATGACATACGCACGTGCAACTTTTTGTTCACCTGTACGCATGAGCGCAAGTTCAACCTGGTCTTGAATTTCTTCAATATGAATCGTGCCGCCTGACGGTAAACGACGGTTAAACGTATTCATCACCATTTCAGTCAATTGCTCGATACGATCATGAATACGGCTAGAATCAGCACTTTGCTGGCCCTCTACAGCCAAAAAAGCTTTACCAATCGCTACAGAAATTTTCTCTGCGTCAAAAGTGGCAACATCACCGGTGCGTTTAATCACCTGAAGTTGGCCAGGAGTTGAAGTGATTACGCTCATTTAGCATAGCTCCATTGTCATCTATTTTTATGTTTATGGACCGTTTGAACTGGGCAAATTTTATGCCACAGTATTTGAGGAATAAACACAAGACCTAGTGGTTTTAAAATTAATTGAACACAAGATACGGGAAAATTTAGGGTAGATCAATATTGACATTTTGCTAAATATTTTTCTTAGTACATGCATTAATCTCTGTAAAAATATTGCTATTTTTATTGATTTTTCTATAAGCCTTATCAGGCAAGGCATAGCATAACAAAGCTAAAAAAATGTGCTTATAGATAACATTGTGGATAACTTAAAAGAAATGAGCTAACTAGTCAGAAACTGTGCAAATAGCAGGATGGATTAAAAAATAGACATTTTGTAACTAAATATTTCTTCAATTTGTGTGAAAATCACTGGAATATGAAAACTTCAATAAATTCAATGTTTAAAAAAAATATAACAAAATGCTACTTTGATGTATCAGTTTGGTGAACGGTATCTTGTTTACAATGTAAACGTGTGTATATTGCTGAATATATTAAAGCGTATCCAATGGATTTTTAAGGATACCTTAATCCAATATAAAGGGGCATTTTATGAGCCAAGAAGAAAAGTTACCTAAAATTTTAATTGTTGAAGACGATGAACGTCTTGCACGTTTGACTCAAGAATACCTTATCCGTAATGGATTGGAAGTTGGGGTAGAACCTGACGGTAATCGTGCAATTCGTCGTATCATTGCTGAACAACCGGATTTGGTGGTACTTGATGTCATGTTACCGGGTGCAGATGGTTTAACCATTTGTCGTGAAGTGCGTCCACATTATCATCAGCCGATTCTAATGCTGACCGCACGTACTGAAGACATGGACCAGGTGTTGGGTCTGGAAATGGGTGCGGATGACTACGTCGCCAAACCTGTTCAACCCCGCGTGTTGCTTGCCCGTATCCGTGCCTTGCTGCGCCGTACAGACAAGGCTCCTGAAGATGAAGTGGCTCAACGTATAGAATTTGATGATCTTGTCATCGATAATGGTGGCCGATCAGTGACTTTGAATGGCGACTTGGTTGACTTCACCAGCGCTGAATATGACCTGTTATGGTTGCTGGCTTCAAATGCGGGTCGTATTCTTTCCCGTGAAGATATTTTTGAGCGTTTGCGCGGTATTGAATATGACGGTCAGGACCGTTCAATTGACGTACGTATCTCACGTATCCGGCCAAAAATTGGCGATGATCCTGAAAATCCAAAACGTATTAAAACGGTACGTAGTAAGGGATATTTGTTCGTTAAAGAAACTGGTCTTTAATGCCTGCCTGCTAATTTTATAGGACAGCTTCGTGTTTAAACACAGTATATTCTTGCGCATTTATGCGGGGTTAGTGATTTTAGTAGCCTTGGTCGCCTTATTTGGCTATCTGTTGGTACAAATCATTAATTACCAGCGTGCGCAAGAATATCGTGAATCTTTAACCGACGGAATTTCCTATATTATTAGCGAAGGTATTGCCCGACAGCCGAATGAGCAGCAGAAAAAAGACTGGATTTCTGATGCTTCCGATTTGCTTGAGTTGCCAATTTATTATGTTGAAGCAGCTAAGGTGGATTTATCCCGTACCGAGAGAAAACGGATTGAAGAGCGTAAAGCAGCCGTCCGTTACGATGCAGAAAATTCCATTGCCTATATCATTATTGGCCTGAAGGATGATCCTCGGCATTTGCTGTATGTGAAAGTGAATAAAATAGGCGAGCGCCAGATGAAAGCCTTGCCGATTTTTATTCTGGATTATCTGGTGTATTACCCTGGGCAGGAAAAAGAATATCTCGCCAAAATTCAATCGAATTTTTCTTATCCTATTGCTATTGAAAAAGTGCAAAACCTGCCGCTCGATTCCGAACAAATTGGCCGGCTTCGCTTGGATCACAGTATTATTCTGTACCGTGACAATGCTTCGGTTCGGGGTACTACCATCTCGATTGTTTCGCCTATGCCCAGCTCACCTTCCGAGGTGCTGGTTTTAGGGCCTGTCCCATTATTTAACTGGATGCCTTTCCAGTTGGCTGCAGGCATTACCTTGCTCAGTTTGTTTGTGTTAAGCCTTGGGGTGTATGGCTTGCTGGTGCCGATGCAGCGTCGCTTACGCGAGGTGAATTACGCCTTGCATCGCATGAAATCGGGTGACATGACCTTGCGTTTGCCGGTCGATGGTACTGATGAAATGGCTAGCCTGGCGACCAATTACAACAGCATGTCCGATCATATTCAGCGTTTGATTGAAGCGCAGCGCGAGCTGATGCGAGCAGTTTCGCATGAACTGCGTACGCCTGTGGCACGCATTCGTTTCGGCATGGAAATGCTGGCCGAAGAAGATGACTATGAGTATCGTCTGCAGCAGGTCGAACAGATTGATAAGGACATTGAAGCGCTCAACACCTTGATTGATGAAATCATGACCTATGCAAAGCTGGAGCAGGGTACACCTTCTTTAGACTTTGAAAAAATCGTACTGTTTGAAGTGCTGGATCAGGTGGTGATTGAAACCGAAGCACTGAAAACTCAAAAAGAAATTGAACTCAAAGCGCCACCCATTAGTATAGTGGTGGATGCCGAGCGGCGCTACTTGCATCGTGTGGTGCAAAATCTGGTCGGCAATGCAGTTCGCTATTGTGATCATAAGGTAATTGTCAGTGGTGGCATCAATGATGCAGGACTGGCCTATGTTCAGGTGGAGGACGACGGTGCTGGTATTCCTGAGGAAGAGCGTCAGCGCATCTTTGAAGCCTTTGCCCGTCTGGATGATAGTCGTACCCGTGCTTCTGGAGGGTATGGATTGGGCCTGTCCATTGTGAGCCGTATTGCTTACTGGTTTGGCGGGAAAATTGAAGTTGATCAAAGCCCGGTTTTAGGTGGGGCACGCTTCACCATGTCATGGCCTGTGCAACGCTTTAATAAAAGCAAAAAGAAAGCCCATGTTGTAAAAGACGGGATCCTGAATACAGAATTTTAGCTCATAAAAAAGCACCGAATCCGGTGCTTTTTTTAGTCTTATTCATGACTGGTGGCATCTGGTTCAATCTGGCTTTTTCCCTGTTTTAAACTGGCAAGGGCATCGGCATTGAAATCTAGCAGCAAGGAATTGTTTTTGGGGTCAATTGCATAATGGCTAATCAATTTCTGGTCCCCATTTAATGTTTCGACTCTGTATTCTTCGGCAACGTTTAAAATAGCTTCGAGATTGGTGGTGGTGGAGGCAAAGTCCTGGCGGAAAAGATCATAAATATCACGCAGGTCAAAAATGGCATCACGTGCATCTGGGTGTTTATCAATGTATCTTTCCACATGGTGCACTAACAGTTGTGCAAAGAAGAAATATTCAGATTCATGGACATATTTTAATGTCATTATAGTTTCTCCTGTCTATTCACTTTTTGAGTTTTCAATACAAATATCACAAACTGTTAAACGCATGTCAAAGTGTTGCAAAAAAGCCACAAGAATAAAGCAGCTTATGCAAAAAATATGAGGTAGCTTATAAAGCAAAGAAGGGTGGTTATTTTTAATTCGGTATAAAATTTAGTCAGTTTTCGTGGTTCCAATCATTTTTTAAATAAATACTCAAAATAAACTGGGCTTTTAAAATTGATAGAATATTCAGCAATAATGCATTTTTAGATTGAAAAATAAATGGGCAAGATTTCCTCAAAAAATCTTAATGTGAGAAAATTTAATAAAAATAATCGTTTTTATTAAATAAAACGATTAAGGTGTACTGTAAAGGAATAAATGCAAATTAAAAGCAGTAATGCCGAAAAAATCATCCAAAAGACTAAGGCTTATAAGCTAGCAAGTGAAATCATAAATCAGGTACAATTGGCGGGATTAATTTTGTGTTTGGTGTATTTGAAGGCCAATACATACATTCTTTGTTAATAAATTAGGCCTGCCAGGAGTTATCCCCGCATGAGTGCCATTACTCCATACGATTGGGCAATTATTGCCTTCGTGATCGGCGTTACATTTCTTTGTGTCTTTATGCTCACAGTTCCTTTACTCCTTGGGGGTAAATCATGGGGCCGTGCAAAGCAAGAGCAATTTGAGTCAGGTGTAGTAGGTGCGGGTGGAGCACGCATCCGCTTGTCTGCAAAGTTCTACTTGGTTGCTATTTTCTTTGTGGTATTTGACCTGGAAGCACTGTATCTCTACGCATGGGCTACATCAGTTCGTGAAGTAGGTTGGTTCGGTTTTACCACCGTTGTGATTTTTGTGGTCGATTTATTGATTGCTTTGATTTATGCCATTGCTGTAGGGGCATTAAACTGGGCACCAACCGATCGTCTCAAAGCGGCAGTGATGAAATCGAAAGTGGGTTCACCGAATATGAACCTTGCCGACATTACACGCTTCAATTCTATTGAAGAGTTGGTTGTTGACCCTACAGGTCAGATTCCAGCTCAATCATCTGGTCGTGTGAAAAAATCTGCGACTACATCATCTAGTAAGGAGTAACCCGGGAATGAAATATACATTAACCCGTGCGAATCCGGATGCTGATCAATATCCACTTCAAGAGCGTCAAATCGTTACAGATCCGCTTGAAGAAGAAGTGAATAAAAATGTGTTCATGACTCGTTTAGAGGATGTAATGCATACAGCTGTAAACTGGGGCCGTAAAAACTCTGTATGGCCTTTTAACTTTGGTACTTCATGCTGTTACGTAGAATATGCAACCACTTTGACGGGTGTGCATGATATGTCGCGTTTCGGTGCCGAGGTTATTCGTGCTTCGCCACGTCAGGCGGACTTAATGATCGTTGCAGGGACCTGCTTCGTGAAAATGGCACCTGTAATCCAGCGTTTATACGAGCAAATGTTAGAGCCTAAATGGGTAATTTCAATGGGTGCTTGTGCAAACTCGGGTGGTATGTACGACATTTATTCGGTTGTACAAGGTGTGGATAAAATCATCCCTGTCGATGTGTACATCCCGGGCTGTCCGCCACGTCCTGAAGCATTATTGCAAGCATTAATGTTGTTACAAGACCAAATTCAATTAGAGCGCCGTCCACTTTCAGCGGTGATTGGTGATGATCTTCAGCCAGTGTATAAGCCAAAGATGCAGCCAGAACGTGACCGTAAGAATGCTGAACGTATTGCAGTGAAAAACTTACGCTCTATGGATGAAATTAAATAATCTGAGCGACAAAATATTGATGCACCCGGTCTGGGTGTAATTGTCGTTTAAGGTTGACTGAATTTGTATTAAATAGGAAGCCAAGCCAATGGCTGAAACTGACATTGCTATGCCAGAATCAACACCAGTTGATTCACGCCCAGCATTTGCAATTATAGAAGAGCTCAAAACCAAATTTGGTGAGAACTTCTTTGTGCAAACGACTTTTGAAGACTTTCCAACAGTCTGGGTTGAGCGCGCACGTGTGCAAGAAGTCTTAATGTTCTTGCGGAAAGTAGAACGTCCTTATGTGATGCTGTTCGACTTGTCTGCGGTAGATGAGCGCTTGCGTACTCACCGTGACGGTTTGCCTGCGTCGGACTTCACTGTGTTCTATCACTTGTTGTCGCTAGAGCGTAATGCCGACATTCGTATTAAAGTTGCCTTGAGTGAGAGCGATCTCAACATTCCAACAGCAACCAACATCTGGCCAAATGCCAACTGGTACGAACGCGAAGCTTACGACATGTTTGGTATCAACTTCGAAGGGCATCCAATGCTCCGTCGTATCTTGTTGCCGACATACTGGGAAGGTCACCCGTTACGTAAAGAATATTCTGCGCGTGCGACTGAATATACCCCGTATATGCAGAACCAGGCGAAGCAGGACTTTGAACAGGAACACCTTCGTTTCGTTCCTGAAGACTGGGGCCTAAAACGCGGTAACGCCGATGAAGACTTCATGTTCCTGAACCTGGGTCCTAACCATCCATCTGCGCATGGTGCGTTCCGTGTGATCTTGCAGTTGGACGGCGAAGAAGTAAAAGACTGTGTGCCGGATATCGGTTATCACCACCGTGGTGTGGAAAAGATGGCTGAGCGTCAAACCTGGCATTCATTCATTCCGTATACCGACCGTGTTGACTACCTGGGTGGTTGTGCGCAAAACATGCCTTATGTGATGGGCGTGGAGCAACTTGCGGGAATTACTGTTCCTGACCGTGCACAATGTATCCGCGTCATGATGTCTGAATTGTTCCGTATCAATAACCACTTGTTATATATCGGTACTGCAATTCAGGATGCCGGCGGTATGACCCCAGTATTCTATATGTTTGCTGACCGTCAAAAAGTTTATGACATCGTAGAAGCGATTACCGGTTACCGTATGCATCCGGCATGGTTCCGTATTGGCGGTACTGCACATGACTTGCCAAATGGCTGGGATAAGTTAGTTCGTGAATTACTTGATTGGATGCCAAAACGTCTGAACGAGTACTACACAGCGGCATTGAAAAACTCGGTGTTTGTCGGCCGTACCCGTAATGTTGCGCAATACGATGCAAAATCGGCATTGGCTTGGGGTGTAACAGGTACTGGTTTACGTGCTACAGGTATTGACTTCGACGTACGTAAATACCGTCCTTATAGTGGTTATGAAAACTACGACTTCGACGTGCCGGTTGAATACGAAGGCGATGCTTACGCGCGCGTAATCGTTCACTTCCGTGAAATCGAACAGTCACTGAAAATCATCAAGCAGTGCTTGGACAACATGCCTTCTGGTGCGTACAAAGCAGACCATCCACTGGCTGTTCCACCACCAAAAGACAAGACATTACAAGATATTGAAACCTTGATTACGCACTTCTTAAGCGTGTCATGGGGTCCTGTAATGCCTGCAGGTGAAGCATCTGTGATGGCGGAAGTGGTGAAAGGTGCGTCTAACTACTACCTGACTTCAGACAAGTCAACCATGAGTTACCGTACCCGTATCCGTACACCAACTTTCACGCACTTACAGCAAATGCCTTCTGTGATTAATGGCAGTTTAGTATCTGACTTAATCATTTATTTAGCGACAATTGACGTCGTAATGGCTGACGTGGATCGCTAAGGGGTAAACGCATTATGATGATTTTGACTGATAAAAAGCCACGTGTGAATGTTGAAGGGATTTTAACTGCGGACGAAATCCATGAAATTGAACATCACATGGGCCACTACCCGTACCCGCGTGCCGCATGTCTGGATGCGCTGAAATGTGTACAACGCCGTAATGGCTGGGTAGACGACGCACAAATGAATGCAATTGCTCAAATGCTGAGCATGAGCCTTGCAGATTTAGAAGGCGTTGCGACATTCTATAACCGTATTTACCGTCAACCGGTCGGTCGTCACGTAATTTTATTGTGTGACTCGATTGCATGTTTCTTGATGGGTGCGGAAACTTTGGCAGAAGCCTTCCAGCGTGAGCTGGGCATTCAGTTTGGCCAAACCACAGCGGATGGTCGTTTCACTTTGCTGCCAATTTGCTGCTTAGGTAACTGTGACAAAGGTCCAACCTTAATGATTGATGAAGATACTCATGGTCTGGTTGAAGTGACTTCGGTTAAACAGCTCTTGGAGAAGTATGTATGAATACTGAACCAAAACCAATTTATGGCGACGGTAACCCGGAAACTCACCCATTAACATGGCGTTTAAGCAAACAAGCCAATGTTCGTAATGCCGATGATTACGAAGCGCTGGAAGGTTATGCCGGCTTTAAAAAAGCGATTGGCATGCAACCGAAAGAAGTGCTTGAAGTCATTAAAGCGGCGACTGTAAAAGGCCGTGGTGGTGCAGGTTTCCCGGCAGGGATTAAATGGTCGTTGATGGCGCCGAATGACAACTCGGGTCCACGTTACCTGATTTGTAATGCCGATGAGATGGAACCAGGTACCTTCAAAGACCGTTTGTTGATGGAAGATCTTCCACACCAACTGATTGAAGGCATGCTGATTGCTGCTTATACCTTAGAAGCAACTCAAGGTTACATTTTCATTCGTGGTGAATATATCGAAGCTGCGAATTATCTGAACGAAGCGCTTGAGCAAGTTCGTGCCAAAGGTTACTTGGGTGACAACATCCTCGGAACTGGCTGGAATTTCGAATTGCATGTGCATACCGGTGCGGGCCGTTATATCTGTGGTGAAGAAACTGCATTGATTAACTCGCTTGAAGGCCGTCGTGCCAATCCGCGTACCAAACCGCCATTCCCGCAGGTTGCAGGTGCTTGGGGCCGTCCTACGATTGTCAACAACGTAGAGACCTACAACAACTTGCCAGCCATTATGCTGCGTGGTCCAGAATGGTATATCGGTTTATCTGAAGGTAAATCAAAAGATCCAGGTACCAAAATTTATGGTGCTTCAGGTAAGGTGAAATTCCCGGGTCTTTGGGAACTTCCATTTGGTACCACTGCACGTGAAGTGATCGAAGATCACGCGGGTGGTATGCGTGACGGCTTAAAGCTGAAAGCATGGTTACCGGGTGGTGCATCGACTGACTTCCTGGCTGCCGAGCATATCGATCTTCCTATGGATGCGGAAAGCATCATGAAAGCAGGTTCACGTTTAGGTACCTGTTTGCTCATGGTTGTTGATGAAACCCAATGTATGGTTTCAGCAACACGTAACCTGGAAGAATTCTTTGCACGCGAATCATGCGGTTTCTGTACACCTTGCCGTGACGGTTTACCTTGGGCGGTGAAAGCGCTTAAAGCACTGGAAGATGGTACAGGCAAGAAAGAAGATATCGATCACTTACAAGAACTGACTCGTAAGCTTTGGATTGGTAAGACTTTCTGTGCTCACGCACCTGGTGCGATGGAACCGCTTATGGGCGCACTCAAACATTTCCGTGGCGAATTTGAAGCGAAGGTAGTCAATGCCGCCGCTCAAGTTAGCTCCGTAGAACAAGCTTAAGGAATTCGACTATGGCTACAATTCATGTCGATGGCAAATCGTATGAAGTCAACGGCTCGGAAAACTTGCTACAAGCATGTTTGAGTCTTGGCATTGATATCCCATACTTTTGTTGGCATCCATCCTTAGGTTCTGTCGGTTCTTGCCGTCAGTGTGCCGTGACTCAATACGCGAATCCAGAAGATACGCGTGGCCGTTTGGTCATGTCATGTATGACGCCTGCATCTGACAATACCTACATCTCGATTGAAGACAAAGAAGCCAAAGATTTCCGTGCTTCGATTGTTGAATTCTTGATGACCAACCACCCGCACGACTGTCCAGTCTGTGAAGAAGGTGGTCACTGTCATTTACAAGATATGACTGTGATGACACAGCACGACCGTCGTCGTTACCGTTTCACTAAACGTACCCATTACAACCAGGAGCTAGGCTCATTCATTTCTCACGAAATGAACCGTTGTATCGCGTGTTACCGTTGTGTGCGTTACTACAAAGACTATGCTGGTGGTACAGACTTCGGCGTATATGCAAATGCATCACGTGTTTATTTCGGTCGTCCAGAATCAGGTACTTTGGAATCTGAATTCTCGGGTAACCTGACTGAAGTATGTCCAACAGGTGTATTCACCGACAAAACTCACTCAGAGCGCTATAACCGTAAGTGGGACATGCAGTATGCGCCAAGCGTATGCCAAGGCTGTTCTTCAGGTTGTAACATCTCTCCGGGTGAGCGTTATGGCGAACTGCGTCGCGTAGAAAACCGTTTCAATGGTGACGTTAACCAATATTTCCTTTGTGACAAAGGTCGTTTTGGTACAGGTTATGTGAACCGTGCAGACCGTCCACGTCAGCCACAATTCCGTGATGGTGCAAACGTAACCACTGTTTCAGTAGATACAGCACTTGATACCGTCATTGAGAAAATTCAGGGCAAAAAAGTTCTGGGTATTGGTTCACCACGTGCATCGCTTGAAACGAACTTCGCGCTTCGCGAACTTGTAGGTCAAGACAGCTACTCAACCGGTATGTCTCAAAAAGAGCAGAACCTGGTTGAACTTGCAGCTTCAATCATGCAAACCGAGGGTGTTTATAACCCGACCATGCGTGAAATTGAAAGCTACGATGCAGTCTTGATTCTTGGTGAAGACCTGACTCAAACTGCGCCACGTATGGCCTTGTCTGTTCGCCAGGCTGCGAAAAACAAAGCTAAAGAAATGGCGGCAGAACGCCGTACCCAGGAATGGCTGGCTGAACCGGTACAGCGTATTGCGCAAGATGCCAAATCGCCAATCTACATTCTTGCTGCGACTCAAACGCGTTTAGCTGACGTTGCGACAGGTGAAGTAGTGGCATCTCCAAACGATATCGCACGTTTAGGTTTTGCTGTTGCTGCGGCCGTTGCAGGCGAAGTTGTTACCGGTCTTGATGATGATGCGAAAGCATTTGCACAAACCATCGCTGACACTTTAAAAGCTGCGAAGAAGCCATTGATCATCTCTGGTACCAGCTTACAAGACGCTGCCATCATGGAAGCTGCTGCACAAGTGGCTCAGAACTTAGGTTCAAATGCAGGTCTGACATTGACGGTTCCTGAAGTGAACTCAATGGGCTTGGCAATCTTCGGTGGTCAAAGCCTGGAACAAGCATTTGCACAAGACTATGACACAGTTGTGATTGTGGAAAATGACCTTTACCGCCGTTTACCTGCTGCACAAGTCAATGCTGCACTTTCGGGCAAAGACGTGATTGTATTGGATCACTCTGAAACTGAAACTGTGAAGAAAGCAAACATTGTACTTTCTGCTGCAAGCTTCGCGGAAGGTGATGGTACTGTGGTATCTCAAGAAGGCCGTGCACAGCGTTTCTATCAGGTGTATGACCCAAGTTACTACAAACCTGAACTGGCGATCAAAGAGTCTTGGCGCTGGTTACATGCCATTGAAACCGGTGTGAAAGGCAAAGCGATTTCCTGGACATTGCTGGATGATGTCATTGAATCCGTAGTGAAAAATGTTCCTGCGCTTGAAGCCATTCAAGATGTCGCACCAGATGCGGGTTACCGTATCCATGGCTTGAAGATTGCACGTGAACCACGTCGTTACTCAGGTCGTACCGCAATGCGTGCTCCGCTTTCGGTGCATGAGCCTAAACAGCCAATCGATGTCGATTCTGCATTAACATTCTCTATGGAAGGTTATGTGGGTAATGAAACCCCATCTTCACTGGTTCCATTTGCATGGTCTGCAGGCTGGAACTCTCCACAAGCCTGGAACAAATTCCAGGATAACGTGGGTGGTCACTTAAAAGGCGGTGATTCAGGCATTCGTTTATTCGATCGTTTGGCTAAACGTCCTGCACGTACATTCGTAGCTCCAGCAGCAGTACTTGCAAATGCTGAAAGCTTCCGTTTGGTACCTATGCATCACATCTTTGCTTCTGGTGAATTTACTGTAAAAACTCCGGCCATGGAATCGCGTATTCCTGAAGCCATGTTTGCAGTAGGTGAGCAAGATGCTGCGCGCCTAAACGTTCAAGATGGTCAAAAAATTACTGTGAAAGCAGGTGAGGCGACAATCAGCCTTCCAGTTCAAGTGATCGAATATTTGCCGACAGGTTATATCGGTTATCCGGTTGGTCTTGCACCAACGGTGTCACTTGCAGAGCCTGTATCCGTCGCGGTAGGAGTGTAATTCATGAATCAAGAAATTATACGTCAAACACCGCTATGGGCTGAGAACTGGCCAATTGCTTATTCAGTTGTTCAAGCGATTGTAATCTTGCTTGTAGTGGTGCTTGTCGCTGCGTTGATGTCATTCATCGAACGTCGTTTACTTGCGTTATGGCAAGACCGTTACGGTCCAAACCGTGTTGGTCCCGGGGGGATGTTCCAGATCGTTGCCGACATGCTGAAAATCATGTTCAAGGAAGACTGGACACCTAAGTTTGCTGACAAACTGACTTTCCGTTTAGCACCTGCAGTTGCCATGGCAACTGCGGTACTGTCGTTCATGGTGATTCCTGTAAGTCCGACTATGGGCGTAGCAGACATGAGCATCGGCCTGTTGTTCTTTATGGCAATGGCTGGTATTGCAGTATATGCCGTGCTATTCGGTGGCTGGTCTTCAAATAACAAATATGCGTTATTGGGTGGTCTGCGTTCTGCGGCTCAAACCATTTCTTATGAAGTGTTCCTGGGTATCTCGCTGATGGGTGTGGTGGCAATTGCCGGTTCATTCAACATGCGTGAAATTGTTGAAGCACAACGCGATGTATGGTTTGTGATTCCACAATTCCTGGGTTTCATTATCTTTATTGTTGCAGGTGTTGCGGTAACTCACCGTCACCCATTTGACCAACCGGAAGCTGAACAAGAATTGGCGGAAGGTTATCACGTCGAATACGGCGGTATGAAATGGGGTATGTTCTTCGTTGCAGAATATGTCAACGTGGTTCTTATTTCAGCATTGATCGTCACTCTATTCTTTGGCGGTTGGTTAGCACCATTTAACCTAGAAATTCCATTTATTCCACCAGTATTCTGGTTCATTATCAAAACAGCATTCTTTGTGATGATGTTTGTCTTGGCTCGTGGTTCTTTAATGCGTCCACGTTACGACCAGGTAATGAACTTTGGTTGGAAAATTTGTTTGCCATTGGCGTTGGTCAACTTGTTGGTGACTGGTGCTGTGATTCTGATGAATCAGGCCTAGGACAGCAGGGAGTACAAAATGTATAAAATTCTAGCTGGATTCGGGTCAATCGTACGTTCATTGTGGATGGTATTCAGCCACGTGACACGTAAACGTGACACTATTCTTTATCCAGAAGTGCCAGCTGAACAAATTGTTCCGCCGCGTTTCCGTGGTCGTATTGTATTGACACGTGACCCAGATGGTGAGGAACGCTGCGTAGCGTGTAACCTGTGTGCGGTTGCATGTCCGGTTGGCTGTATTTCTTTACAGAAAGCAGAAAAAGAAGATGGTCGCTGGTATCCGGAGTTTTTCCGTATCAACTTCTCGCGCTGTATTTTCTGCGGTATGTGTGAAGAAGCCTGTCCAACGACAGCAATTCAAATGACACCAGATTTCGAGTTAAGTGAATACGTTCGTCAAGACTTAGTCTACGAAAAAGAGAACTTGCTCATTTCAGGTCCTGGTAAATATCCTGACTACAACTTCTACCGTGTAACCGGTATGGCAGTGACAGGTAAAGATAAAGGTCAAGCACAACGTGAAAGTGCGCCTGTTGACGTACGGAGCTTATTACCATGATGTGGCCATTTTATTTGATGGCACTCGTGGCCATTGTTTCTACGGTTCGTGTGGTGACTAACGCGAATCCTGTGCATGCTTTATTAAGCCTGATCGTGTCCCTCCTTGCAGTAGCAGGGATATTCATGATCGTTGGTGCGCCATTCGCTGGCGCACTAGAAATTATCGTTTATGCCGGCGCGATCATGGTGTTGTTCGTGTTTGTGGTGATGATGCTGAATCTTGGTCAACATACGGTTGAACAGGAACGTAAATGGCTGACGTCTTCTGCATGGGCATATCCAGCATTGATGAGTTTCCTGATGGGCTTGGTGCTGGTTTGGATGCTTGGTTCGGATTACACAACAGCAGGTCCTGTAATGGGCACTCAAGTTGTGGGACCTAAAGCTGTAGGTACAGCGCTCTTTACTCACTACTTACTATTGGTCGAAGTTGCCGCAATGTTATTGCTTGCAGCCCTCGTTGCAGCATTCCACTTAGGTAAACGTGAACCAAGTGCAAAAGAGGAAAAAGAATAATGGGCAACATTCCTTTAGAACACGGTTTAATCGTTGCAACCATTCTTTTTGCACTGGGTTTTTACGGTGTAATGGTGCGACGCAACCTATTATTTATGTTGATGAGCCTTGAAATCATGATGAACGCAGCAGCACTTGCGTTCGTTCTTGCGGGTAGTGCATGGTTACAGCCAGATGGACAAATCATGTTCATCCTGATCTTGACCCTTGCTGCTGCAGAGGCTTGTATTGGTCTTGCGATCGTCCTTCAGTTCTACCATCGCTTCCATCATTTGGATGTGGATGCTGCTAGTGAGATGCGCGGATGAGTTATTTATATTTAACAATTTTATTTCCGCTCATTGGCTTTGTCCTCTTGGCGGCGGGGCGCAATAAGCTTCCTGAAAATGTAGCAGCCATTATTGGTGTCGGTTCAGTCGGTTTATCTGCTTTATTTGCACTGATTGCCGGCATGGGCTTTGTAGACAATGGTTCAGTAGCTCAGGTTCAACATCTTTGGACCTGGTTCAATGTCGGCGGTTTTGCACCAGGCATGAGCCTGCACCTGGACGGTCTGTCATTGCTGATGACCGGCATGATCACCGGTGTAGGTTTCCTGATTCACATCTTTGCCTCATGGTACATGCGCGGTGAAGAAGACTTCGCACGTTTCTTCTCTTACTTTAACCTGTTCGTTGCCAGCATGTTGCTGCTCGTTCTTGGCGATAACCTGGCGTTATTGTTCCTGGGTTGGGAAGGCGTAGGTCTTTGCTCTTACTTGCTGATTGGTTATTACTATCAAAACCCAGAAAATGGTTTTGCAGCAATCAAGGCATTTACCGTAACCCGTATCGGTGACGTATTCTTGCTGATTGCCTTGTTCTTGCTTTACCAACAGTTCGGTACTTTGCATATTGGTACAATCGTTGCCAATGCACCTCAAGTATTGGCGGGTGACCATTCACTTGCAATCTGGACATCATTAATGTTGTTCCTGGGTGCTGCCGGTAAATCTGCGCAAATTCCATTACAAACATGGTTGGCCGATGCAATGGCAGGTCCTACACCTGTTTCTGCATTGATCCATGCGGCAACAATGGTAACCGCAGGTGTTTACCTGTGCTGCCGTATGTTCTCCGTGTTTGAAATGACACCTGAAGTGATGATGTTCATCTCGATCACTGGTGCGGTAACATTGATTGTGGCTGGTTTTGCTGCATTGGTACAAACCGACATCAAACGTATCCTGGCTTACTCAACCATGAGTCAGCTCGGTTATATGTTTATGGCGGTAGGTGCTGAAGCATACCAGGCAGGCTTATTCCATATGCTTTCACACGCATTCTTCAAGGCATTGTTATTCTTGTCTTCTGGTGCGGTGATTCTGGCTTACCATCACGAACAAAACATCTTCAAGATGGGTGGCCTGTTCAAACATAACAAATTCCTGTTTGCCTGCTTCGCGATTGGTGGCGGTGCATTGGCAGCCATTCCATTCTTGACCATCGGCTTCTTCTCGAAAGATGCAATTTTGGGTGCGGTATGGGTTCAAGGCCAATCTATTGCGCTTTATGACTGCTTGTACTGGACAGGTGTTGCGGGTGCATTCTTAACTTCAATCTATACATTCCGTTTAATCTGGGTTGTATTCTTTGGAAAAGAAAACACGCCTTATCACGAAATCAAAGGTGCGACGTATTGGGCACCATTGGCAATCCTTGCTGTTCTTTCAACTGGTCTGGCTTACTTCCTGAAAGCACCGGTTGAATCAATCTTAAATGCTGCGAAAATTCCTGCGTTTATTGTTGATGAACATTTAATGCATGGTATGCATAGCGCTGAATATACTGCTGTGGGTATTGCACTGGCTGGTCTTGTGGTAGGTATCGTATTATTTGTCTTTGCCTACAACGCAGTGAAAGGTTTTGCCCGTACTTCATTCGGTGCTGGCCTTGCTAATATCTGCCGTAATGCACTTGGTTTTGATGCGTTGTATAACATCGTATTTGTGAAACCATATTTGCTTATCGCGAAAATTTTAGGTCGTGATCCGATTGACGGCCTGTGGTTAGTGCTTCCTGCCATTGTTAAAGGTGGTCATAGCTTCACCAGCTCACGTCAAACAGGTTCATTGCGTGAATACGCATCAAGTATGTCACTCGGTGTAGTGGTGTTGCTGATGATCCTGATCGTGATTCAGGTAGTGGGGAAATAAGATGGAAATCACAAACAACTGGATTTTACCCGCGCTGATCCTCGTACCGTTCATTGCAGGTTTTGTATGCTGGGTCGTCGACAAGCTCGACGACAAACTGCCGCGTTACATTGCGTTATTCGGTATGCTCATTACTTTGGGCTTGACTGTTGCGCTTTGGAATTCGGGTACGTATCACTATGAACTCGGCGCAAAAGTTCCAACTTGGTCTGCCGAATTCATGCTGCCTTGGATTTCAACCCTCGGCATTAACATTCACCTGGCGGTGGATGGTCTTTCACTGCTTATGGTCGGCTTGACTGCATTACTGGGTGTACTTGCAGTAGGCTGTTCATGGGGCGAGATTCAAAAGAACGTTGGTTTCTTCCACCTTAACCTTTTATGGTCTTTGGGTGGGGTCATCGGTGTATTCCTGGCGATTGACCTGTTCCTGTTCTTCTTCTTCTGGGAGATGATGCTGGTACCAATCTACTTCCTGATTGCCTTATGGGGCCATAAGGGAGCAGACGGCAAGTCACGTGTATACGCTGCGACCAAGTTCTTCATCTATACCCAGGTAGCAGGTTTGATCATGCTGATCGGTATTCTAGGCCTTGTGGTTTACGGATACATGATGACTGGCATGATCGGCTTCGATTACAACTACCTGTTAGGTGTGGCGAATACGCTTGATGCACAGTTGCCATCAGTGGCTTATGCCTTGATGATCTGTATGTTCATTGGTTTCGCTGTAAAACTTCCAGTGTTCCCATTGCACGGCTGGTTACCAGATGCCCATGCTCAAGCACCGACAGCCGGTTCTGTCGACTTGGCAGGTATTCTGATCAAGACTGCTGCATACGGTCTGCTGCGTTTTGTTATGCCATTCTTCCCGGCGGCTTCTGCACAGTTTGCAGACATCGCGATCATTTTCGGTTTAATCGGCGTGTTCTACGGTGCCTGGTGTGCTTTCCAGCAAACCGATATGAAACGTTTGCTGGCGTATACTTCAATTTCGCATATGGGCTTTGTATTGCTTGCACTTTACGCAGGTAATATCCTGACTTTTCAAGGCTTAATGATCATGATGCTGGCACATGGCCTGTCATCTGCTGCCTTGTTCATTATGTGTGGTCAAGTGTACGAGCGTGTTCATACGCGCGACTTGCGTTTAATGGGTGGTATGCGCGGTCAATTCCCGTACCTTGCTTTCTTCCTGATGTTCTTTGTTGCTGCGCTTGTCGGTATTCCAGGTTTAGGTAACTTTATTGGTGAATTCCTGATTTTGATGGGTTCATTCAACAAATTCCCGGCCTTCACCATTGTGGCAGCAATCAGCTTGGTATTGGCAGGTCTTTATGGCTTGATCCTGATTCACAAAGCATTGTTCGGTACGCCAAATGAAGAGCAAAAACAAAATTATACAAGCCCATTGAAAGACTTGAATGCGCGTGAGATTGTTATTTTGTTAGTGTGTGCTTTTGGTCTACTATGGCTCGGTATCTATCCACAAAGCTTCCTTGATATTTCAAATTCAAGCATGGCGTGGTTGGCCAACAGCTATATCCCAGTTCAAGAAGTTGTCGATGCGACTCAACAGGTCGTATCTCAACAAAATGTGGAGATCCAATAAGCCATGAACTTCACAATGTCATTTTCCGAGCTTATGCCATTAGCTCCTGTGATGATCGTGGCTTTAACTGCGATCGTAGTGATGCTTCTCATTGCAATTAAACGTAACCATAATTTAATTGCAACAGCCTCTGTCGTCGGCTTGAACCTTGCAGCAGCTTATGTCCTGATTGCTATGTTCGGTGGTGCTTTTGCACCAGCGAACATCATGGGCATGTTTATGCTTGACCCGTTTACCCTGCTTTACCAACTGGTCATCCTGATTGCTGCACTGGCTTGCTGTACCTTGTCACATGCTTATATTGAAAGCTATCAAGATAACCGTGAAGAACTGTATATCCTGATGCTGTGCTCGGTCGCGGGCGCAATGCTGATGGTGGCAAGTTCTCATTATGCATCTTTCTTCATTAGCCTTGAGCTGATGTCGATTCCTGTATACGGTCTTTTGGCTTATACGCACCAGCGTTCACAATCGCTAGAAGCGGGTATCAAATACCTGGTTCTTTCAGCAACTGCTTCTGCAATGTTGTTGATGGGCATGGCATATATCTATGCTTATACCGGTTCATTGTCTTTCTATGACAATGTTCAGGCCTTGATGCAAGCGCTGAAACAGCCAATGGTGATTTTAGGTCTAGGCTTAATCGTTTTTGCTGTTGCATTCAAACTGTCTCTTGCACCATTCCATAAATGGACGCCAGACGTGTATGCAGGTGCACCAGCGCCAATCGCTACATTCCTTGCGACTGTAGCTAAAGTGGCAACCATTGGTCTGTTTGTCCGTTATTTGCTGGCTTCAGGTGCAATCCTGGTAGATTCAATCGTAACCATCATCACGATTATTGCGGTGCTTTCTATTCTGGTGGGTAACTTCCTTGCAGTACGTCAAGTCAACCTGAAACGTATTCTGGGTTACTCTTCAATTGCGCACTTTGGTTATTTGCTGATTGGTTTAATCAGCATGACTTATGCAAGCCTGGGTAACGTATCTGTATACGTAATCACTTATGTATTGACAACGATTGGTGCATTTGGTGCTGTTGCGTTGATGTCTAGTCCATTTAACAATGTGGATGAAGCACAAAGCTTGGCAGATTACCGTGGCTTGTTCTGGCGCCGTCCAGTATTGACTGCGACCTTGACTGTCATGATGCTGTCTCTTGCGGGTATTCCATTGACTGCTGGCTTCATTGGTAAGTTCCTGGTGGTGATGGCTGCGGTAACAACCCAGCATTGGTTCCTTGCTGCCATGATTGTGGTGGGTTCAGGTATCGGTCTGTACTATTACCTGCGTGTGATGGTGGTGATGTACATGACTCCGCCAGATACGCCACGTATTGATGCCGACAAACATTGGGGTCAAAAAGTGGGTGGTATTATGGTGCTTGCTGCGGCATTGGCGGTATTGGTGATTGGTGTTTATCCAGATCCAATCATTAAATTAGCGCTGCAAGCAGAGATTTTATCTCCATTACATTTCATGCTTTCTCAGCAATAATCTAAAAAAACTATAAGTTTTTAGCAAAAAGCCTCCTTTCATAGGGGGCTTTTTGGTTTATAAGAGTTATAAAAAACATTTATAATAGCTGAAATTTTATCTTATTTTTTTAGGTACTCTCCCGTGGCTATTCATGAAATCCGTCATCCGCTGATCCGACATAAACTAGGTTTACTACGTCGTGCAGACATCAGTACAAAAAACTTCCGCGAATTGGCACAAGAAGTGACCATGCTGCTGACGTATGAAGCAACCAAAGACTTGCCGATGTGTGAGCATGAAATTGACGGCTGGAATGGCAAAGTGACTGTAGACCGCATTGCGGGTAAAAAAATTACCGTTGTCCCTATTCTGCGTGCCGGTATTGGCATGTTGGACGGTTTCCTGAACCTGATTCCAAGTGCGAAAGTCTCGGTACTGGGTCTTGAGCGTGACGAAGAAACCTTGCAAGCACGTACTTACTACAAAAAATTGGTACCCGATGTACAAAACCGTTTGGCAATGATTATCGACCCGATGCTGGCCACCGGTTCTTCACTGGTTGCAGCCATTGACGTATTGAAGGCGAGCGGCTGTAAAGACATCCGTGTCATGGTTTTAGTGGCTGCACCAGAAGGCATTAAAAAAGTAGAAGAAAAACATCCGGATGTCACCATTTTCACCGCCTCTATTGATGATGGTCTCAATGAAAATGGCTATATTGTTCCAGGTCTTGGGGACGCGGGTGATAAAATTTTCGGTTCAGTACAAAAAGACTGATCCTTGAAGACAAATTAAAAGAGGCTTCATGCCCATTGCTGTCCCACAATTTTTCACAAGAGGAAGCTCATTTGAGCTTCCTCTTGTTTTATGGGTATTTTATCGGGTGAAAATAAAGCTTTTAAAGTTCTTCTTTCAAACAAATTCACTTGAATTATTCTGAGTAAACGTTGAACTGTCCAACCTGTTTTCCCTAAATGTTGAGCGAAACTCACCAATAAATAGGCGATCATCGCAATCCAGANCATTGCTGTCCCACAATTTTTCACAAGAGGAAGCTCATTTGAGCTTCCTCTTGTTTTATGGGTATTTTATCGGGTGAAAATAAAGCTTTTAAAGTTCTTCTTTCAAACAAATTCACTTGAATTATTCTGAGTAAACGTTGAACTGTCCAACCTGTTTTCCCTAAATGTTGAGCGAAACTCACCAATAAATAGGCGATCATCGCAATCCAGATTTGTGTCTGAATTGCGTTCCTGCTGCGGCCTAGAAACGCTTTTAATTTGAGATTCTGCTTAATCGCCTTAAAGAACAGCTCAACTTTCCAACGATCTTTATAAATCGCCGCAATGGTGGAGGCGGCTAAATGAAAGTTATTGCTGAGAAAGCTAAAGTGCTTGCCACTTTGCTGATCTCTATATTCAATTCTTCTTAACACTGGGGCTTTTCTTTTTAGGGCATGTGCGCTATTCAGCTGAANCGATCTTTATAAATCGCCGCAATGGTGGAGGCGGCTAAATGAAAGTTATTGCTGAGAAAGCTAAAGTGCTTGCCACTTTGCTGATCTCTATATTCAATTCTTCTTAACACTGGGGCTTTTCTTTTTAGGGCATGTGCGCTATTCAGCTGAATGGTTTCATCTTTTAGAATACCTTTGGATTCAAGCACTGGATGTTGCTGGATCACCTGATACACAGATTTAGGCCTAAAACGTGTGACAAATCCAATGTTTTGAGCAGTCAGATTTGCATACCATTGGTAATCGACATAGCCTTTATCAAAAACTACAATGCTGCCAGCAGGAAACTGGAATTTGCGGCCTTGTACCATGTCATTTTCTTTGCCATTTTCAACTGCAACAAACTCAGGAATATCATTGCTGTGATTCAATCCTATGCTGAGTTTCATGCTGGCTTTTGAGTCATGAACTTTGGCCCATTCACTTAAGGAAAGCGACAGGTCAATATGACTGGCATCCAAGGAATACAAGGGATTCTTAAAGCGAAATTTATGAGCTACTTTTGAGTGTTCATAGTATTTAAGCAACTTGTAAAATAGCTGTTGATACAAGGCAGCAGGCTGCTGCTCATTGATTCGTGCCAGCGTGCTTCGGGGAATAGATTTTGCTCCGAGATGACTTAGCTTTTCCTGTTGGCACTCCAAATTGGATTGAATATCTCTCAGACTTTGCCTACAAGAGAATTGAGACATCAATATGGCAATAAACTGATCCCACCGGGAAGCCGCTCTAAATTTCTGTCCAACATGGTGTACTTTAGCAAGTTGTTCAAAATCCTGTCGCACAACAGGTTTAATTAGCTCATGAAATACGGTATTCTGATGTGACAAAACCTGAATCCTGGTCGTTAAAGTGTTTGTTTGCACTCATATTTTAACTGTTAGGACTCAGGTTTTTTTATTTAAAGCAAACTATGGGACA
>NZ_JACHVD010000011.1:0-93551 GCF_025377055.1 Acinetobacter sp. T_3_1
TCAGGCAGACAGCAGAAAAGAGGCAAGATAGAAAGTGCGCCTGCCATATTGGCAGGACTTTCGATTTTACTGAATACCCTTCAACTGCTCTCAGAATATTCAATAGATGAACTGAATGAAATTGCAACCATTGCATTAGGTGCCTAAAGATGTGTAGATACCTATGCCCAGAGGGAGAGGGAACGTTCATTGCGAACCTAATTGTTATTATTAAATTTTATACTAATTACCATCACCAAACTTACAGTTTAAATCTGCTATGTAATGGATTTTTCCCTCTCCTTTCAGGAGATGAGCAGCACTGCTGTGCAAGGGGAGAGGTAAAGCTAAAGAGGTAAATCATAAAACTTGATGCTCCAACAACATCTCCAACCCACTCTCTTTCCCCATATACATCAGCCTTTGCTTTTCCGCTTTAAGCTGTTGCTTCACCGCTGATACATCCGCATCTATCTGCTTATATAACTGCTCAATATTGAGTTGCCCTTTTGACTTCTGCACCGCAATTTTGGCTTTATTTGACCACACTAAAGAATCAATCAGTTCCTGAATCTGTTTCTTTAAGGCTTGGCTTTGCGCTTCTAAAGCCTGTTGGTAAAACCTCACTTGCTCCGCACTTAAACCTTTATTTGAACCATTCTTACTTTGCTCTACTTCTAACTGAAGTTTGAGTAAAAAGAACAAATCTTCCTGCTCATAGGCTTCGTTGGCACGTTGTAGAAGTTCAGTCTTTTCAGCCTTTTTCGAGTCATCAGGCTCACGGTCAGGGTGAATGATGGAAGCAATTTTTAAATACACCGTTTTTAAGGATTGATTCACTAATTTTTCAGCTTGCGCTTGTTTATCCTGCTGACGTTTCAGCTTAGCTTGCTCACGTACCTGTTGATATTGGTCACTGTTCCAATCTTCATACTCATCAACGGCGTCAAAGCCCTCATTTTCAGGCTCAGCACCTTGATCTTTAACTTTCTTTTTCTTCTTCGTGTATTCACTCGCCTGCATAAAGTACGCATGCATCTTTTCCACTTCATCCATCTGCTTTTGACTGAGTAAATGTGAACCTTGTAGCAAACGCACTAAAGTCTGAATTTTATCTTCCACCACAGCAGTGTCTGACTTACTTAAACCATAAAGACTTAGGCTATTCCATAAGGTCTGCATCTGCTCATACAGCGTACTGTATAAATCTCGATATGCAGGCATCAGAGCTTTTTGGCTATAGGCACGAATCTCATCTTTGGCATGTTGCCATGCAAGCAATAACTGTTTCTGCTGTTCAATCTCATCAATTAAACGATTCAGCTTTTGATGCTGTGGTGAGACTTCAAGTACCGTTTGTGGCGTGGTTTTCAGCGCAAAAGACATAGGGAAGATAAAAGCAAAAGAAAAATTATACCTGATTTATGTGAAAGTATTTTTTGGCTCATTTCGGTAAAACTGAAGCACAGCAAAATACTGAGCAAGTAAGCCTTAGCATTACACGCTTTCAGATCAGGTAATTTTTTGAATTAACTAAGTCACTAAAATAATTGCAGTTCTTTACCGAAATATAAAGATACCTCCTGCTCTACTCGTGCATAGTATAAAAGAGTGATGAATAAAGCAGAGAAAGGAAGCACACATGGATTGGGCCAGTATTTTCATACACGACACCAACTGGGAATTTGCCGCTGAAATTGTGGTGCGCTGTGTGTGTATGTTTATCATGATTATTCTGTTTTTACGTCTGACGGGGAAACGCGGAGTCCGGCAGCTTTCGGTGTTTGAACTGGCCATTATTTTGTCCCTCGGCTCGATTGCCGGCGACCCGATGTTTACCGAAGACTTGCCCTTAATTCAGGCCCTGCTGATCATGAGCGTCATCATCATGATGTACCGCCTGACCACCTGGCTGATGATGAAATACCAGCCCTTTGAAGATTTACTGGAAGGCAAGTCGCTGTACATTGTAGAAGATGGTGTATTGGTACTGGAGAAAATCAAGCGCGGGAAAATGTCACACGACGAGTTCTTTGCCGAAATGCGCCAGCAAGGCATTGAACATCTGGGTCAGGTGCGTGCCGGGCTGCTCGAAAGCGATGGTAAATTTAGTATCCTGCTTTTTCGCCCTGAAGACATCCGTTATGGGTTGCCGCTGTTTCCCAAGCAATATCAGAAAGTTACTCAGATAGAACCCAACACTCATTATGCCTGCATGTACTGTGGCTATGTCGATCATCCTGACCAGCCCGAGCAGTCCTGCCCGCGCTGTGGCTGTTGCCGCTGGGCCAAGGCTATCAGGGAACAGATGCTCAGATAATCCGGAACGCCCTCAAGTTCTTTTTATCTTTTATTCAAATTTAGCGAGTAGAACTTTAGTCGAAGCCCTAAAACTCATATTCCAGCTGGCATGTTTCCTGCTGCAGTTAAGGCTTCGTGTTAAGAGGCTTTGACCAAAAAAACATTTATTTCATAGTCATTTATTGGTAACAAAACGGTAAAAAAATTTGCTTGAGCAATCCTTCAAAACTCGCTTAAGATGAAAACTGATGTACTTATAGACAGAAAAGAAAACATCTTTTGCATAAAAAAATAAGTGGCTTTCTATGGGCAACTTGGCACTTGATGATAAGGATATAAAAAGGAGTTTTATACATGACATATAAACGTAATATCACCTCTTTACTTTGCGCAAGCACACTCATGCTCGGTCTGAGTGCGTGTAGTGACAATAAAGCTCCATCCTCTGAAAAGCCTGCCGGTGGAGATGCCTCTGCTTCAGGTACGCTGGATAAAATTAAAAAGTCTGGCACCATTGTGCTGGGCTATCGCGACTCTTCCATTCCATTCTCCTATATTGCCGATAATCCGAATCAGCCGGTGGGCTATGCACACGATTTACAGTTAAAAGTTGTAGAAGCGGTGAAGAAAAAGCTGAACATGCCGGATTTAAAAATTCGCTATAACCTGGTGACCAGCCAAAACCGGATTCCGCTGGTATCAAACGGTACGGTAGATCTGGAATGTGGCTCAACCACCAATAACAAGGAACGTCAGCAACAGGTTGATTTCTCGGTCGGTTTCTTTGAAGTCGGCTCCCGTTTGCTGACGGCAAAAGATTCCGGAGTGAAAGATTTTGCCGACCTGAAAGGTAAAAAACTGGTCACCACAGCGGGGACGACATCGGAACGCTATATCCGCCAGCATCAGCAGGAATTGGGCATTGGCGAAATCATTTCGGCCAAAGACCATGCAGAATCTTTCCTGATGCTGCAAAATGGCCGTGCGGCGGCTTTTATGATGGATGACATCTTGCTTGCCGGTGAGAAATCCAAGGCGGCTGACCCGAATAAATGGGAAATTGTCGGAACTGCACCCATCCATGAAATTTACGGCTGTATGCTGCGTAAAGGCGATACCGGCTTTAAACAGGTGGTGGATGACGCCATTAAAGCCACCTATAGCTCTGGTGAAATCAACAAGATGTATGAAAAATGGTTCCAGCAGCCGATTCCACCGAAAAATATTAACCTGAACTTCCAGATGTCCGATCAGTTGAAGGCTTTAATCAGCAATCCGCATGATCGTGACCAATAAGCATTAGAACAACAACTTTATCCATCAGGCAGAAAAAGGACTTTTTTGCCTGATGCTACTCAGGAGTTACTATGAATTATAGTTGGAACTGGGGAGTTTTATTACAGTCTACCGGTGTAGGTGACACGACCTACCTGAACTGGATTGTGACCGGGCTGGGCTGGCTGCTGGTGATTGCCATTGTGGCCTGGAGCATTGCCATGGTTCTGGGCAGCATCCTGGGTATCATGCGCACATTGCCCAGTAAAACCGCACGGGGTATAGGTACCGCTTATGTCACCCTGTTTCGTAATGTTCCCCTGCTCATTCAATTGTTTATCTGGTTTTATGTGGTTCCCAACTTTTTACCCGCGCCGATTAAATTATGGTGGATGAATGACCTGGGTGCCAATACCACGGCCCTGATTTCAGCCAGTGTCGGTTTGGGGCTATTTACCGCAGCACGGGTCTGTGAACAGGTGCGTACCGGAATTGAAGCCTTGCCGGTCGGTCAGGTGAATGCCGGTTATGCCATGGGCTTTACAACTGCTCAGCTTTACCGTTATGTCATTCTGCCGCAATCCTTCCGCATGATTTTACCGCCACTAAGTTCCGAGCTGACCAACTGTGTCAAAAATACTTCGGTGGCATCCCTGGTCGGTGTGGCAGAAATTATTTCCCAGATGAAAACCATCAGTGAATATACCCAGAACACCATCGAAATTTATACCTATGTGACCATCATCTTCATTGTGATTAACTTCTGTTTAATTCAGGCAATGAATATGCTGGAAAAACGCTTACGTGTTCCCGGTCTGATTGCAGGAGATAAATAATGGAATGGCTCACTGCATTTTTAAATGACTTACAATTGTCTGCTCCTGCCTTGTGGCATGGTTTGAGCATTACCTTGAAAGTGGTGTTCAGTGCCACCATCGGCGGTATTTTGATTGGTACCCTGCTGGCTTTAATGCGCCTGTCTTCCTTTAAAGTCCTGAATTTATTTGCGCAAGGCTATGTCAATCTGTTTCGCTCCATCCCTTTGCTCTTGGTACTGATGTGGTTCTATTTTGCGGTGCCGTTTATCTATACCGCAGTCACGGGAAATTACCTGACCATTGATACCGCCTTGGTGTCGAGTATCGTGGCCTTTATGCTGTTTGAAGCGGCATACTTTTCGGAAATTGTCCGGGCCGGAATTCAATCCATTCCTAAAGGTCAGACCGCAGCCGCCTATGCCCTTGGCATGAGTTACGGCCAGTCCATGCGGCTGATCATTCTGCCGCAGGCCTTCCGTAAAATGACACCGCTGCTGTTACAACAGACCATTATCCTGTTTCAGGATTCCACCATGGTTTATGCCATTGGTTTACTGGACTTTTTCCGGACCAACTATGTCCGTGGCGACCTGATGTCGTTATTGACCCAATATATTTTATTTGCAGGTTTGGTGTACTTCACTGTGAGTATGATCGCGACCTATGCCGTTAAAAAATTACAAAGGAAGTTAACTGTATGACTGATGGTAAAGTGATGATTGACCTGCAGAATGTCAGTAAATGGTACAAAGATTTTCAGGTATTGACCGACTGCACCACCCAGATTCACCAAGGTGAAGTGGTGGTGGTGTGCGGGCCTTCAGGTTCAGGTAAATCAACCCTGATTAAAACCGTGAATGGACTGGAACCGTTCCAGCAAGGCAATATCATTGTGGACGGGATTTCCATCAAGGACCCCAAAACCGACCTGACCAAACTGCGCAGCCGTGTGGGTATGGTGTTCCAGCATTTTGAGTTGTTCCCGCATTTGAGCATTACCGAAAACCTGACCATTGCCCAAGTCAAAGTATTGGGGCGTTCTGAAGCCGAAGCCAAGAAAAAAGGGCTGGCTTATTTAGACCGTGTTGGCCTCAGCGCACATGCTTCTAAATTTCCTGCGCAGCTTTCCGGCGGTCAGCAACAGCGCGTTGCGATTGCCCGTGCCTTGAGCATGGACCCGATTGCGATGCTGTTTGATGAGCCTACTTCTGCACTGGATCCGGAAATGATTAATGAAGTGCTGGATGTGATGGTTGAACTGGCCAAAGAAGGCATGACCATGATGTGCGTGACCCACGAAATGGGTTTCGCCCGTCAGGTGGCTAACCGGGTGATCTTTATGGATCAGGGGAAAATTGTTGAGGATTGCACCAAGGATGAATTCTTTAACACCCAACGCGGTGATCGCGCTCAGCAGTTCCTGAATAAAATCTTGCACTAAAATAGTGTGCAATTTAACCAAGCCCTACGCCTGCGGCTTGGTTTTTTTATGATCAACTCCTAAAACTGAACCAAATCGGCCCAGCTTTAAATATTTTTTTCATTTCTTGTTCATAATGAGCAATGCGCGCACTTAAATTTTTATCGGGCTAAACTTGCCACTATTCAGTGCTATAAAAACTCCTTAAAAATAACTTCTTTAAAATTCTTAAATTTTATTCAATTATCATATGTTTATTTATAATTTAAATTAAATAATGTTGCACCATAGCAGTGCAGACTCCTTGCTTTTCAGCAAGTGCTTGCTTTATATCGAGTCTTGTGTTTTTTTTCTCCGCCTTAATCAAAATTTCCTCATTTCGACCATCTTCACGAAAACAATCACATGGTTATACTGATCTTCTTTTTGTGATTTTAAGCACTAAAATGGAGCCATAAAATGCAAAATATAGATTTACTCTTTCTCCTTCTTGGTGCGGTTTTAGTTTTAGCCATGCATGCAGGTTTTGCATTCCTGGAACTGGGCACTGTACGACATAAAAATCAGGTCAATGCCCTGAGTAAAATTTTGACAGATTTTTCCATCTCTGCCATCGCCTACTTTTTTGTCGGCTACTATATTGCTTATGGGGAACATTTTTTCCACATCGGGGCAACCTTGGCCGCAGATCATGGCTATAACCTGATGCGCTGCTTCTTTCTGCTGACCTTTGCTGCAGCCATTCCTGCCATTATTTCCGGCGGTATTGCTGAACGGGCCAAAATGCGTTCTCAAGCCATTGCCACTTTATTACTGGTTGCCTTGGTCTACCCATTTTTTGAAGGCATCGCTTGGAATGGCAACTTGGGATTACAAGGCTGGCTAACCAAAACCTTTGGGGCAGCTTTCCATGATTTTGCCGGTTCTGTAGTGGTGCATGCCATGGGCGGCTGGATTGCACTGGTGGCTGTAATTTTACTGGGTGCGCGTTATGGCCGTTATAAAAAAGATGGTCGCGTCAGCGCACACCCGCCATCTTCCATTCCGTTTCTGGCACTTGGCTCATGGATTTTAATTGTCGGCTGGTTCGGTTTTAACGTGATGAGTGCACAACGTCTGGATGCCATTTCTGGGCTGGTTGCCATAAACTCACTGATGGCGATGGTCGGTGGTACCATTGCAGCCAACTTCATGGGCAAGAATGACCCGGGCTTCCTGCATAATGGTCCTTTGGCCGGTCTGGTTGCCATCTGTGCAGGTTCGGATGTGGTTCACCCAGTCGGTGCACTGATTATTGGCGGCATTGCCGGAATCATTTTTGTCAAACTGTTCACTTACACCCAAAACAAACTGAAAGTGGATGATGTGCTTGGGGTGTGGCCATTACACGGCGTATGCGGCACCTTTGGCGGTCTGGCAGTCGGAATTTTCGGACAGCAATGGCTCGGCGGTTTAGGCGGTGTGTCCATGATCTCGCAAATCATCGGGACCTTAATCGCAGTCTCTGTTGCACTTGCAGGCGGTCTTGTGGTTTACGGTTCGCTGAAAGCCATCATGGGCATCCGTTTATCACAGGAAGATGAATTCCGTGGTGCCGATTTATCCATTCATAAAATTTCTGCCAATTCAGAAGAAACCATTTTTTAAAGCTGTAGTTTAAACTGATTATTTAAACGACATTTCAATTTTCAGAGCGACTTTAAAAAGTCGCTTTTTTTATCTAGGACTTTAGCCTGACCCAATAAATGAGTGAGAGTGATTATAAAAACTGCTTAATTTCAGCCAGAGATTGAATGCGATTTATGGGCTGATCTTGAACGTCATGAAAACCCTGTAACCAGACAGCCTGCATACCGGCATTGATTGCCCCTTGTACATCATTCACCGGGTGATCGCCCACAAAAAGGCAATGTTCTGGTGCAACGGCCAACTTCTGGCTGGTATAGAGAAAAATTTCCGGATTCGGTTTACTGACGCCGACCCGTTCCGAACTGACAATCTCGTCAAAATAATGACTAAAACCCAAACCCTGTAAAATGGTTAAACGGGTGGCATGACCACCGTTAGAAATAACCGCCAGCTGATAACCTTTCTGTTTTAATTCAGTTAAGAGCTGACTGGCACCCTGCATGGCCACTGCGGATAAGCCAAATTGCTGAAACCAGAACTGGGTAAGCTCATCCAGATCGGGCAAGCTTTTCCAGGTTAATTCCTGCTGCAAGGCATAAGCCACAGACGCGGCAATACTGGAATGGGTAAGCAATTCTTTTTTCGGATAGCCGCCATTATCAATGCGACGGATAATCGCCTGAATTTGGCCAATTGCATCATGCTGTAACTGGTGCTGATAGGTCTGTGCCAGATATTGACTATACGCCAGAATACTTTGATCGCGATGGGTTAAGGTATTATCCAGGTCGAATAAAACAGCACGAATAGTCATTTGAATACCTATACAAATCTTGCCGCTAATGTAGCATTGAAGCTTTATATCATTATGCTCTTTCCTGGATATGCTTATCAGCATTTAATCCAACATCATACTTAACACGATACCTTTGCAGCGATTTTCCCCACCGATTCAAGCGCGCTTAAGTCTGGATTAAGTTTTTATTGCTGTAATCGCAGCACTAAAATCAATTGATCTTTACTATGCACGATCAGCAACGCTTCATGCTCTATCAGGGCTGTTTTCTCATCATCAGTTTCTGCCTGCTTTTGGTTTTCTTTCCGATCGGGGGCGCGCTGGATCTGGCGCTGATTCATCCCTGGGTCAGTGAATCCGGGAAATTCCTGTTACGTGACAACTGGTATTTAGCTGAACTGAACCATCGCTATGTCAAAAATCTGATTATTGCAGTATATGTCGGCTTTTTAATAATCTGGCTGGCATCGTTCAAGTTTGAGAAAGTCAAAGCTTTACGCTGGACCTATGGTTATTTCTTTGGGCTGGTCATCCTGTCCACCTCGATTATTGGCCTGTTAAAATCGCAGTCTGCCCATGCCTGCCCCTGGAATATCACCATTCCGACCCATCAAGGTTTTTTCTGGGATTTTTCTGCCACCAAAGGCCACTGTTTCCCGGGCGGACATGCGTGTACCGGCTTTGCACTGATGGCGGGTTTTTTTGTATTCAGGCTTTCCGATAAAAAGCGTGCCTATTTTTTTCTGGTTTCGGGGCTTATTTTAGGTTTTGCCATGGGCTGGGCGCAAATGATGCGCGGGGCACATTTTCTCAGCCATAATTTATGGACGGCATGGATTATCTGGCTCGTTAACGTGAGTTTTTATCTACTCAATTATCAAAGATTTGCACCAGGCCAAAGCATGGATAAGGCAGCCGAGAAATTTTAACTGCTCACACCCATCTGCTAAAACCCATCATCTGCGAAAAGTGATCTGCTAGAGTGGCAATTGCACATTAACCTGCAAGCCACCCAGGCTTGCACTCGTGGAAAATGAAAGCTTGCCGCCGAGCCGTTCTGTGGCTTTATCCACAATAGACAGCCCCAGACCACTGCCTATTTCCAGATGATGATGGACACGATAAAAACGCTTAAGAATTTGCTCATACAGTTCGGGAGAAATTCCGGGTCCACTGTCTTCCACCTGAATCATAGCAAAACCCGCCTGCTCAAATACCGACACATTAATCACTCCCTGATTGGGCGTGTATTTAATCGCGTTATCAATCAGGTTATAAATAATGGAATGTACCGCAGATTCCTGGCAATGCAGCAGTACGTCTTCCTGACGTTCCATACCCAAGTCAATTTCTTTTTGCATGGCCAGATGAACGAGCTGTTCTACGCAATTTACTGCGACCTGATTCAGTAAAAACTGCTGTTTGGTTTCAACCTCCAGAATCGAAGCATCCTGTTTTGCCAGACTCAGCAGCTGACTGACCAAATGCTGAATCCGGATTAATCCTTTGCTGAGATTCTGTAGTTCCTGAGCATCTGGAAACTGTTTTAACAGAATTTGCATCTGTAAATTCAATGCAGTGATAGGCGTGCGCAGCTCATGTGCTGCATCGGCAATAAACTGCCGCTGTTCCTGCTGTGCAGAGAAAATCCGTTCAAACAGATGATTCATTTCCATAATGGTCGGCACAATTTCAAGGGGATAAGTATTCGACTCAATGGGACTTAACTCTTCCGAACCACGTTGTGCCAATTCTGCTTTAAAGTCATCCAGAGGCTGCAGGCTGCGGCTAATAATCCAGCTCAGTCCCCAGATGATAAAGGGCATGAACAGTAAATAAGGAATAAACATACTGCCGGCAAGTTCCAGGGCCAAATGCTGCCGTGTCGATTGCTGCTGGCTCACCTGAATCTGGTAATGCTCTAAAGGCAAAATGTAAGTATGCCAAACCCCCTGTGCCGTTTTATGGGTATAAAATCCTGCTTTTTTCACAGGATGCACCAACAAATTCAGGGCATGAGTTTTATGTTCTGCATTTGCATAAGACCAGACATCGACAAACAGGTCTTCTTCATGATAATGCTTAGCCTGATCAAACTGGCTTTGCACCGGTTCAGGATCATGCTGCGCAACGCGTTCTGCCAGATTCTGCATCTGCGCATCTAAGACTTCATTAATTTCTTGTAGTGCAATGCGGTAAGCAGAAAAAATCAGCAAGCAGCCCAGGGCAATACTAAAAACCGAAACATAAATAATCAGGCGTTTTTTTAATGAATACTGTGACTGCACCAGTGACTGACCTTCTAGCTGATTTTATGGTTGTCTGATTTATAATTGTCCCAGTCGATAACCTAAGCCGCGAATGGTGCAAATGAAATCTTTACCGAGTTTGGCACGTAAATGATGCACATACACTTCAATGGTATTGCTGCTGACTTCGCTATCCAGATCATACAATTTATCTTCTAAATTGGCTTTAGAAAATATCTTGTTCGGATGACTGACCAAGGGAATCAGAATTGCCCATTCACGATTGGACAGGTCAATATATTGCCCCTTGAACTTGGCAATGTGCTGTTCGACATCCAGCGTGAGTTCGCCATAACTTAAAATTTGCGGGTTGTCCTGCAGCGCAGACTCTGCCCCGCTACGACGTAACAAAGCATGGATCCGGGCCAACAGTTCATCAAACTCATAGGGCTTGATCAGATAGTCATCTGCCCCGCTATTCAATCCATCCACCCGGTTTTGCAGTTGATCCCGTGCTGAAATAATCAGTACAGGTAAAGCGGGCCACTGCTGGCGAATCTGTTTCAGCACCTGCATGCCATCCATCATCGGCAGGCCCAGATCGAGCAGGACGATATCAAACTTTTCCTGTATGAGTTTTTTTAAACCGTCAATTCCGTTGTTGACCCATTCCACATCAAATTGCTGATATTTCAGCAAAGTCATGCTGGATTCAGCAATCATGAAATCATCTTCAATGATCAATATTTTAGCCATGCTTTAAACTCATACCTTCTTTGTTGACTGACATTGCTGCAACATATTTTTTTGTTCATCAATGGTTTGGGTTTTCACATCCAGTAAACTTAACAGACTCGGGAACAGGTTATCCTGACTTAATTCTTTGCTTTTTTGCTTGGTTAAGCAAGTAATTTGCGCAGAATTTTGTGCAGTCCATTCAGGAGAAAACCACATCAGCATGGGAACATGGGTTTGTTGGGTCGGCGCAATCGCATAAGGTGAGCCATGTAAATACAAGCCATGTTCTCCTGTCGATTCACCATGATCGGACAGATACCAGAATCCGGTTTGATAAGCCGTGCTGCCTTTTAACACCTGAATGAGCGAACTCAAAACATGGTCGGTATATACAATCGAATTATCATAACTATTCAACAGTTCTGTACGGCTGCAACCTTGAATTGCATTGCTATCGCAACTTGGCTTAAAAGGCTGGAAGGGTGCTTTGGAACGCTGATAATAAGCAGGTCCGTGACTACCCATCTGATGCAAGACAATTAAACGTGGAGTTTTGTCAGTTTCAGGAATTGTAGCCAGATAAGTTTTTAAACTATCTACCAGAATTTCATCATAACAGTCACCATCTTTCGCACACCATTTATCTTTGAGCTGTTGCGGAATCTGATACTGTTCAACCCGGTCACAGGCACCTTTACAACCCGAGTTATTATCCATCCAGGTCACTTTATAGCCGGCACGCTGTGCGATATCGAGCAGTCCTTCACGGTGACTGGCCAGCTGTTCGTCATAATCTTCACGCGGCATGCCAGAGAACATGCAGGGTACCGACACGGCGGTTGCAGTACCGCATGAACTCACCTGACTGAAATTAATAATGTCCAGTTTAGAGAGTTCAGGATTGGTATTTTTGACATAGCCATTCAATGAAAAACTTTCTGCACGGGCTGTTTCACCCACCACCAACACCATGAGCTTCGGTTTAGCCTGTTCATTGACTGGCTGAAGCAAATGAGCATCTTCCCCATACTGAATTAAAGGCAAATTCTTTTTAGGTGCCGATTTGTGGTAATACGATAGGGTCGATGCGATGGCATTTTGTGGAGAAATCATGCCTTTCAAATCACGATGTTCCCGAAAAATTGCAGCATAATCAACATAAAAAAGAAATAATAGAGCACCGACCAGCAGCAACGAAGAAACGCCATTCAATAGCTTTTTAATGATTTTGCGAGGCAAAGATTCAGTTTTAATCCGAACCAGACTGATAAAAAGGAGAGGAAACACAACAAAAGCAGCTGTCCACAATACAAACTGTAAAGACAGTAAATCGCCAACTTCACGGGCATCGGTTTGCATCATGTTTTGAATTTGCTCGGGGGAAATGACCACACCAAGACTATTGACAAAATATGCCGTAAAACCGCCCACCACCAAAAAGATGGAGGCAAATATTTTTGCATTCCATTTCCACTGGATCAGCTGAAAAATCAGGTTATAGGCAGCCACAATCACCAGTACCGTTGCCATTAAAAACAGATAGGCTTTCGGACCCTGGTAAGGAGTCAAACTCTGGATTTTCTGAAAAAATGCAAAATTTAAAATCGCACCCAGCCAGATCGCCAGCAACAAATTAAACTGGCTTAATGAAATCGGCTTTATCTTATCGCGTATGGGACTGATGATATTTGACATGACTTTGGGCTAATCTTTTTACTGATGCCTTAATCTAAAATACCAAACTTAAAATTCACTTAATATAAAAAAAGTAATAAAAAAGGCGATGTAAAACATCACCTTTTAGAATACAACAACTGACAGATTAGAATTTATATTCCAATCCTGTACCCACTACAGGTTGTTTAGTTTCAAGATCACCTTGTTCAAGAGTCAGGTAACCTGCATAACCATAAGCTTTCACCTGTTTGTTAAATGCATAGTCGGCACCGACAAAAATCTGTTGCGCATCAAAATCTGATTTTGTTGATTTAAAACTGGTTGTATTTTGGCTATATTGCGCCTTTACCGTCCAAGCCTTAGCTGTCGGCAGATTATATTCTGCACCCAACAACCAGCCTTGTGAATCATCAATATCTGCTGCGGCTGGCTCATTGCCGGCTGCATCTTCTACTTCAGAAGTTTGATAAAGTGCTTTTAATGCCAAACCACCATCAATATTTACACGACCAATAGCACGAAGCGTATTTGCTGCTGCAAATGCACTTCCGGCTGCTGCTGCAGTAACCTCAGGTGTCGCTGCGTTCACAATACCACGGCCGCCAAAATTACTCGGAATCGCTTTATCATAAGCAATACCCGCCACAACCACCGGGTTGTCATATACCACAGATGCAGACCATGCATCGCCTAAACCACGTCCGGCAGTTTTAGAAGCACCGTTACCCTTCGCAATGCCTGAAGCTTCGCCAGAAGCCAATAATGCATTTACTTTAATGGCACCTGTAGGCAAGGCAATTGCCGGAGATTCATAAATGACGGCATTCGATATACGGGCTTCACCAGTCATAATCCCTGTAACATCGGCTTTGTTTGCTACATAGTTATTGAAAGTATCAACTGGGCTTGAAAGCTGTTTAAGCGGAGTATCATGTGCACCCACTTTTAAAGTACCGAGCTGAGCATCTTTTAAACCAACAAAACGGTTACGTTGCGACCAGTCCGTACCTTCGCCATCTGCGTTAAATGCCCACTCAATCGCATAAACTGCATTTAAACGTTCAGACAGTTTTTCTTCACCTTTTAAACCAATGAAAGAGCTGTTAGAACTGACTTCTACTACATCTTTATCCGAAGTATTGGCATTGTCTTCTGGCAAGTAATCAATACTTGCATCAATTTCCCCATAAAGAGTTGGCGCTGCAAAAGTTGGTGCTGCCAGTAAGCTTAATGCAATCGCTGCTGCTAATTTGGTTTTCATTTCAATAGTCCATTGGTTTATTTTGTAACAAATAATACACAAAGCATTTATGTTACAAAATCATTAATTTTATATTTATATATAATTTTTAATAATTTAGCCTTATCAAATAGTCAAATTATTGATTTGTTAAGTTTTTATTACATTGTTTAAAATATTTTATCCATCGGAAAATTGCCCACAAACATAAAACCGCAATCAAAGTAATAATGATGAGATAATTTCCATAGCCTAAACGATCGGCAAAAATCCCGCTTAGGCTATACAGCCCCCCGCTCACGGTGGCCATCAACGCCACCTGGAAAGTGAAATCTGTTCCTGCCAAATGTTTGCGGCTGTATTGCATCACCAAAGTCAGCATCACCACCAACAGCATGGCGGAAATCATGTCTTCAGCGGCATTAATCAGATAGATCAGCCAGGTTTCAATAGGACCTTGTGCCTCATATTGAACGGCTAGCCAGGCATAGGCAGCCAGACTGAAAATTTTCAAAATAGAAAACCAGACTAAGGCATGTTCACGGGAAACATACTTCAGGCTGAACCCTGCCAGCCCTGCACCGATGAGCGCAGCCACAGCACCCAGCATGGTCACATAAAGGCCAATCTGGGAAAATGTCAGTCCTAAATCGACCATTAAAGGTTTCAGCAAAGGCCCGGCTAAACCATCGGCAATTTTAAAGGTAATCAGGACTGCAAGCCATGCAGCAAGACTTTGCTCTTGATAAAAATAAGCCAGATAATCCTTTATTTTTTGCCAGTGAAACGTTTCTGCTTTAACTCGGGACGGCGTATGCTTTAATTGTTGCGGTTCTTTCAGCCATAAAATGGGTAAAGTATTCAGCAGCACCAATCCCGCCAAGATTAAAAATGTGCTTTGCCAGTCCAGCCAGTCCAGTGCCCATAGAATGGTCCCTCCACCGACAATAAAGCCCAGTCGGGAGCCAATGACCTGAAAGGTATTGCCCCAATGTTGCTGCTGACTGTTCAGCAAATTGACCGCCAGGCCATCGGTGGCAATATCCTGGGTGGCACCGACCAGATTCATGCTCAGTAAGGCAATAAAAAAGACCAGTAAATACTCAGGCTGGTTTAAAGCCTGAATCGGGAGGAAAGACAAGCCAGCCAGTACCAGCACACTCAACAACTGGGTCGGAATAATCCAGCTACGGTAATGCCCAAATGCTGAATGGCCAAAACGGTCAACCCAGGGCGCCCAGAAAATTTTAATCGACCAGGGCAACATCAATAAGCCAAAACCGCCAATATGTGCCAGCGATACCTCTTGGGCACGTAAAATCACCGGTAAAGCATGGGTCATAAAACCGACGGGTAAACCTTGGGCCCAATATAAAGAGAACAACAAGAGATAGATGTTACGTGTACTCGGCATAGTGTGCCCTTAGGGTCAAAAACCGGATTGACTATTTTGATCAGGCAAGCTGAATGATGCTTTACATTTTGCCAATGAATCTTATTTTACAAAAGCTTAACATATTTAAAAGTCTATAGATTTGCCGGGAAATTCCATACAGCACCATGACTCAACACTTTCCGACCTTGCCCGATCAAGTGCCTGCCCGTAGTGGTCACTTAAGCCGAAATATTTTCAAAAAATTATTTCTGGCTCAAGGCTGGAGTTTTGAAGGTGATTTTCCCAACCTGCCGAAAGCAGTCGCCATTATTTCTCCGCATACCTCGAATATTGATGCCTGGCATGGTTTTGCCGCACTGCTTGGGCTGGGTATCAAGATCACGGTTTTTGGCAAACACACCTTATTTAACACCCCGCTGAAACCCTTACTGGAATGGATTGGGGTGATTCCGGTCAATCGCAGTATCCAGCAAGGCACGACTCAGCAAATTATCGACTTCATCAATACGCAACAGCAGATCTGGGTCGGTATGGCACCGGAAGGAACGCGCAAACAGGCTGAATCGTTTAGAAGTGGTTTTTACCGCATTGCCGTGGGTGCGCATATCCCGATTGTGATGTTTTCACTGGATTATAAAAACAAGGCGATACACTGCCTGGGCGTGTTTCAGCCTACAGGAAATTATGAACAGGATGTAGAACGAATTCTGGATCACTATACCGGAAAATTTTCTCCCAAAAATCCGGGCTGGTTAGCCAAGCCTTTACAAAATCGTTTAAAAAACAACTAGCCAAACATAAAATTATTTGCTGTGATGTGTGCAACCTTGTCTATTTGATGTTCAATTTCAATTATGAAACTTGCACACTATTCCTGTATTGGCTTACTTGGGCTGAGCCTGGTTGGCTGTGATAAAACCACCAAAACCCCACCGCAAACCACAACCATCAAGGCCCGTGAACCTGTGGTTGCCATTGCACTCGGTGGGGGTGGCGCCAAAGGATTTGCCCATATCGGAGTGCTGAAAGTTTTAGAGTCGCATGGCATTAAACCGAAAATCGTGACCGGGACCAGTGCAGGCAGTTTTGTTGGCAGCATTTATGCCAGTGGTAAAACACCCTATCAACTACAGCAAATTGCACTGACGTTAAAAGAATCGGATATCCGTGATTTAACCTTCAACAGCCAAGGTGTTGTGCAGGGTCAGAAATTGCAGAATTACGTGAACAAGCACATTGCCAATAAACCGATTGAACAATTTCCGATTCGCTTTGCCGCTGTTGCAACCCGTCTGGACACCGGCACTAAAGCTGAATTTATTAAAGGCAATGCCGGTCAGGCCGTGCGTGCTTCCTGCAGTATCCCGAATGTGTTTGTTCCCGCCACCATTGGCGGGAAACAGTATGTCGATGGGGGGCTGGTCAGTCCGATTCCGGTGAAAACCGCAAAGGCCATGGGGGCCGATATTGTCATTGCCGTGGATATTTCGGCACGTCCGGCCGGCAATAAACCGATGAACATGTGGGGTCTGCTGGACCAGACCATCAATATTATGGGTCAGCAAAGCATTAATGAAGAACTGAATCAGGCCCATGTAATCATTCAGCCTAAAGTGGGACATTTAGGCACGCTGGATTTAAAAGCCAGTCACGAATCCATTCTGGAAGGTGAAAAAGCGGCCCAGCTGAAAATTATCTCGATTGATAAGGCGATTAGCGATTTTAAAAAGTCACCCGCGGCGTTTAAACCTGCGCCAAAATCCAGAATTTAAAAATTATGCTTTTTTAATATTCAAAGACTTATTCATCTGCTAAATTGATATAGACAGTTAGTCGTCTATATCAATTTTTACAATACACGAGTAGATGTATGGAATTTGTTCTGGAACCTTGGCACTGGTTTGTATTGGGTATTTTACTCATGCTCTCCGAATTGGCCCTGCCCGCTTTTGCTGCCTTATGGTTTGGTATCGGTGCCATTATGGTCGGGGTTTTATACTGGATGTTTCCGATGATGGGTTTCACCACCCAGATTGTCACCTGGATTATCCTGTCTGTGCTATGCACCTTGTTGTGGTTCAAGTTTATCAAACCGCTTTCCATTGATAAAACCAAAGCCGGATTATCCCGTGAAGCCACGATTGGTCAGGTCGGCATGGTGATTCAAATCCATTTGCAACATGACCTGATTACGGTACGTTTTCCAATGCCTGTGTTGGGTTCAGATGAATGGAATTGCCGTACTTTAGCGCCGGTACACGTTGGAGACAGGGTTCGCGTGGTCGAAATTTCGGGCAATGATCTGGTGGTTAAACCCCATAATCCCAATAACGAAAATATATAAACTGAGGAAATAACATGTCTGGTGGAACAATTATTGTTTTGGCGCTGCTGGTTTTTGCCGGTGTGACCATTTTTAAAGGGGTGCGCATTGTCCCGCAGGGTTATAAGTGGATTGTGCAACGTCTGGGTAAATACCATACCACTCTGGCTCCCGGCCTGAGCTTTGTGATTCCCTATATTGATGAAGTGGCTTATAAAGTCACCACCAAAGATATTGTGCTGGATATTCCTTCGCAGGAAGTGATTACCCGTGACAATGCGGTACTGCTGATGAATGCAGTGGCCTACATTAATATCACCACCCCGGAAAAAGCGGTTTACGGTATTGAAAACTATACCTGGGCCATTCAGAACCTGGTACAAACCTCACTGCGTTCTATTGTCGGTGAAATGGATCTGGATGATGCATTGTCTTCACGTGATCACATTAAAGCCAAACTGAAAGCCGCCATTTCCGATGATATTTCAGATTGGGGCATTACCCTGAAAACCGTGGAAATTCAGGATATTCAGCCTTCATCGACCATGCAGGCGGCTATGGAAGCCCAAGCGGCTGCCGAGCGTCAGCGCCGCGCTACCGTGACCAAGGCAGATGGTGAAAAACAGGCAGCCATTTTAGAAGCCGATGGCCGCCTGGAAGCTTCACGCCGTGATGCAGAAGCGCAAGTTGTCCTGGCTGAAGCCTCACAGAAAGCCATTGAGATGGTCACTTCAGCGGTCGGCGATAAAGAAATTCCGGTCGCTTATTTGCTCGGTGAACAGTATGTCAAAGCCATGCAGGACATGTCGAAGTCCAATAATGCCAAAACTGTGGTGTTGCCTGCCGACATCCTGCATACCATCCGTGGAGTGATGGGACGCAATCAGTAACCTATTCTTTTAACTTGAAAAATAGACAGCAAAGGCTGTCTATTTTTATTTCCGCCACGAAAAAATCTGCAATTTTTTTTAATCTATGGTTAAATTTCGCGTTATTTTTTTGAAATTATTTGTGCTTGTTCTTTAAAAGCCTGTGTTTCGATCTACTGTCCACCGTGTAAATGGATACCGTATGAGCTCCCTGAATCCGACCTTAATCACCTTTCTTTTTTATATTGTCGCCATGGTCGCGATTGGCCTTCTGGCTTATCGCGCGACAGCCAATTTCTCTGATTACATTTTGGGAGGTCGTCGTTTAGGTAGTTTCGTGACGGCGCTCTCTGCCGGTGCTTCAGACATGAGTGGCTGGCTGCTGATGGGCCTTCCGGGCGCAATTTATCTTTCAGGTTTATCTGAAATGTGGATTGCCATTGGTCTGATTATTGGTGCATGGCTTAACTGGCTGCTGGTTGCCGGACGTTTACGTTTACACACCGAAGTACAGCACAATGCCCTGACCTTGCCGGACTATTTTTCCAACCGTTTTAACGACCAGAAGAAAATCCTGCGTGTGGCATCAGCTTTCATCATTTTGATTTTCTTTGCTATTTACTGTGCTTCAGGCATGGTGGCCGGTGCACGCCTGTTTGAAAACATGTTTGGCCTGTCCTATAGCATGGCGCTTTGGATCAGTGCGATTGCCACCATCAGTTATGTTTTTATTGGAGGCTTCCTCGCGGTCAGCTGGACCGATACCATTCAGGCGACATTGATGATTTTTGCCTTGTTACTGACCCCTATTGTGACCATTTTGAGTTTCTCGGACCTGTCTCAAATGACCTTGGCACTTGAGGCAGCACGTCCACAAGCCATGAATGTCATGGGGGATTTGAGCTTTGTGGCGATTATGTCCCTGCTTGCCTGGGGCTTGGGTTATTTTGGTCAACCGCATATTCTGGTGCGTTTTATGGCAGCAGATTCGGTGAAATCCATTCCCAATGCACGCCGTATCGGTATGACCTGGATGACGTTATGTCTAGGTGGTGCGGTGGCAGCAGGCTTCTTTGGGATTGCCTACTTCCAGCAGCATCCGGAACTTGCAGGTGCGGTGACAGCCAATCCTGAAACCGTATTTATGGAATTGACCAAAATCCTGTTCAATCCTTGGGTAGCAGGCATTGTGCTTGCAGCCATTTTGGCCGCGGTGATGAGTACCCTGAGCTGCCAGTTACTGGTCTGCTCAAGTACGCTAACCGAAGATTTTTACAAATCCTTCCTGCGTAAAAACGCATCGCAAACCGAACTGGTCTGGATTGGCCGTCTCATGGTGTTACTGATTGCCCTGCTTGCTATCTGGATGGCTGGAAACCCTGAATCCAAGGTGCTTGGTTTAGTCGCTTATGCCTGGGCGGGCTTTGGTGCGGCTTTTGGTCCATTGATTATTCTGTCCTTGTTCTGGCGTCGTATGACTTTAAATGGCGCACTTGCCGGTATGCTGGTCGGAGCAGTGGTGGTCATTCTGTGGAAAAACCTGTTGGGCGATACCGGTGTTTATGAAATTATTCCGGGCTTCATTGCTTCAATCATTGCCATTGTCGTGGTCAGCCTGCTGGGTAAAGCCCCTTCTGCTGAAGTGACCACCCGTTTCGATGAAGGTGACCGCCTGTATAAAGCATCTAAATAATTTTTACAGTCTAAGCGCGTAAAAAAAAGAGGACTTTAAGTCCTCTTTTTTTGATTCAATTTTGATGAATTTACATTATTTTTAACTTTTACGCGCCAATAAAAATTCTGAAATCTGGTTCAATTCAGCTGCATCTTCAGCAAACATCTCCAAAGCATTAAAGGCTTGATCATGCAGCTCCTTGGCATAGGCTTGAGCTTTTTCCAGCCCCATGAGTGCAGGATAAGTAGATTTATCCACTTGCTCATCCTTGCCCACAGTTTTCCCCAGTACTGCCGTATCGGAAATAATATCCAGAATGTCATCCTGCACCTGAAACGCCAGTCCAATCGCTTGTGCATATTCACGCAGTTTAGGAATGGCAGGATCTGTACCTTCAAATACAGTCACGGCTGCCATCATCACGGCTGCAGAAATCAGGGCGCCGGTTTTATTACGGTGAATAGTTTCCAACGCATCCTGATTCACCTGCTTGCCTTCAGCCTGTAAATCCAGCACCTGACCACAGACCATTTTCGAGCTGGCAGTCGCCAGAATTTGCATCTGTTTTAAAACAATGGCCGGAGCAACTGCCGGGCCCTGGTCAAACAGACGGCTACCCAAGATTTCAAAGGCCATCGACTGCAAGATATCCCCTGCCAGTAATGCCGTATCTTCCCCAAAAGCAACATGACAGGTCGGTTGACCACGACGCAAGGAATCATTATCCATACAGGGTAAATCATCGTGGGCCAGTGAATAACAGTGAATCATTTCAATGGCGACTGCAGCACGGCGTACGGCAGCAAAATTTGCATTCGGTTTTAAAGCAGCGGTGGCATAACAAAGTGCAGGACGTACCCGTTTTCCGCCCAGCATGACCGCATGATACACAGCCCCTTTAAGCGGCTCCGGTATGGAAAATGCGTCTAATGCCGTTAATAAATCTTGTTGAATACGTTGCTGTGCTTGAGTTAATGCATTTGCTTGCACGTCAGTTAAAGATGACACATTCGCCTCGAATACTTTGCTTTGGGAATAGATCGGGAAAATTAAAAATGCTCCGATCTAATATACAACGCTCTTGTCACCTTCGACAGAGAACTTGTGATTCCTCATCTACATGAGAATTGAACCGTCATCATCGTTTAAGCTTGAACCAGGCTAACTTATTGATCAATGACAAGCAGCATGATACTGCTTTCTCGCAAGATTCTCTATCTTGTTTGCTATTTCAAGCTATCTTCCGGAATTCGAACCCAACCTTCCATCAGTACCCGTGCACTGCGGCTCATGACCGCTTTTTTGACTACCCATTGTCCATTTTCCTGAACAGCTTGTGCACCGACTCTTAAAGTACCAGATGGATGCCCGAAGCGTACCGCTTCACGTACTCCGCCACCTGCTGCCAGATTGACCAGCGTTCCAGGAATCGCAGCAGCCGTACCGATCGCCACCGCAGCCGTGCCCATCATGGCATGATGCAGTTTGCCCATCGACAAGGCGCGAACCAGCAAATCGACATCAGTGGTTTGAATGTCTTTACCGCTTGAAGATGTGTAGGCTTTAGGTTTCGATACAAAGGCAATTTTCGGGGTATGTTGGCGCTTTTCCGCTTCGGAAATGTCCTGAATCAGTCCCATCTGTTTGGCGCCATAAGCGCGGATGGTTTCAAAACGTGCCAGAGCTTGGGCATCGCCATTAATGGCATCCTGTAATTCAGTGCCCTCATAGCCAATATCTTCAGCATTCAAGAAGATGGTCGGAATACCGGCATTAATAAAGGTCGCCTGGAAAGTTCCGATTTCCGGCACTTCCAGGGTATCCACGACATTCCCCGTCGGGAACATGGCTCCGCCCTCTTCACCATCATCAGCCGGGTCCAGAAATTCAATTGCAACTTCAGCTGCCGGGAAAGTCACCCCATCCAGTTCAAAATCACCGGTTTCCTGTACCTGTCCGTTGGTGATCGGCACATGGGCAATAATGGTTTTTTGAATATTGGCTTGCCAGATACGAACGGTACAAATGCCATTTTCAGGAATACGTTCTGCATTTACCAAGCCGTTGGAAATGGCAAATGAGCCGACTGCAGCCGTCAAGTTACCGCAGTTGCCGCTCCAGTCCACAAAAGGCTGATCAATCGAAACCTGTCCAAATAAATAATCGACATCATGATCTGGCTGGGTACTTTTAGCCAAAATCACGGTTTTACTGGTACTTGAAGTTGCTCCACCCATGCCATCAATCTGCTTGCCGTATGGATCAGGACTTCCAATTACTCGCAGCAATAACTGATCACGCACTTTTCCAGCCTGCTGTGCAGCTTGCGGCAAGTCATCCAGTTTGAAAAACACACCTTTACTGGTACCGCCACGCATATAGGTTGCTGGAATCTTGATTTGTGGAGCAAAACTCATTTCTCTTTTATCCTTTCATTTATCATTGTTGTACATCGTCAGCAAAATGCTAAAAAGTATCATAGCGATTTTTTGATGAAATAGATGCTTTCTTGACTTAAGTATAAAAAACGGATATCAAACTTTTTTTTATCATTAACATCATTTTATTTTATGTAATAAAAAATAAAATTAATTCCTTGATTCGAAATTAAAATATATAAAATATGTTTTTTGTGATTATTTTTTAACAACCTCCCTCCTGGCCCTGTACTAGGCTTATACATTTCAATCTATTACAATCCATTACAATCCTTTCCTTACACATTGTCGGGCTGAATACTTTGAACAACGAGTCTTCCAAACTTCAGCGTGGCTTAAAGAACCGTCATATCCAACTGATCGCCATGGGCGGTGCAATTGGGACAGGCTTATTCTTAGGTTCCGCACAGGTCATCCAATCTGCTGGCCCTTCCATTATTCTGGGTTATGCCATTGGTGGTTTAATCGCCTTTTTAATCATGCGCCAACTGGGTGAAATGATTGTACATGAGCCTGTAGCAGGATCATTTAGCCATTTTGCCTTTAAATATTGGGGCAAATTCCCGGGCTTCCTGGCGGGCTGGAATTACTGGATCTTATACATTCTAGTGGCCATGACAGAGCTGACTGCAGTCGCCAAATATATCAATTACTGGTGGCCGCATATTCCTGCATGGGCTTCGGTACTGTTCTTTTTCATTGTCATTACTCTGGTCAATCTCGGCAATGTGAAGTTTTATGGCGAATCCGAATTCTGGCTTTCCATTGTTAAAGTGACTGCCGTGATTTCCATGATTGTTTTCGGTTTGTATTTATTGCTGACCGCAGATGCAGGTTCGACCTCTTCATTTAGCAATCTCTGGGCACATGGCGGTTTCTTCCCGAATGGTTTTGAAGGCCTGTTCTATATGCTGGCTTTCCTCATGTTCGCCTTTGGCGGTATTGAACTGATTGGTATGGCGGCTGCGGAAGCCAAAGACCCGGAAAAAACCATTCCTAAAGCCATTAACCAGGTCGTTTTTCGTATCCTAATTTTCTATGTGGGTTCACTTACGATTCTTTTATCCTTAGTGCCTTGGAACCAGCTAGACCTCGGTGGTCTGGATAAAAGCCCATTTGTGATGATTTTCAGTCAACTCGGTATTGGCTGGGCAGCGCACTTACTGAACTTCATTATCTTGACTGCGGCACTGTCTGTTTATAACAGCGGTATGTATGCCAATAGCCGTATGCTGTATGGTCTGGCACAGCAAGGCAATGCACCAAGAGCGTTCCTGAAAGTGAATAAACAAGGTGTACCTATTCCTGCTGTTTTATTCTCGGCCCTGCTTATTTTCGGTTGTGTGCTTTTAAACTACTTTGTTCCAGAAGACGCTTTAGGTCACTTGATGTACGTGGTCGTGGGTGCATTGGTTCTTAACTGGGCCATGATCAGTCTGACGCATTTGAAATTCAAACAGGCTGTCAAAAACGCTGCGATTCAAACCAAGTTCCCGGCACTCTGGGCTCCTGTCAGCAATTATGTGGTACTGATCTTTATTGCAACAGTCCTTTATATTATGTGGACCCAAGGTTTTAAAGAATCTGTACTGATGATTCCAGTCTGGATTGTGCTGATGTTTGGCCTATTCAAAAGCCTAAATGCGAAGAAATCTTAAGCGCAAAATTCATTTAACTCATTTTAAAAAGTTATTGTTTCGACAATAACTTTTTTTTTACCGGTATTTGCGCTAAATTAGCTGCGCATTGCGCCCTTAGCTTAACTGGATAGAGCAGTTGCCTCCTAAGCGACCGACGTGGGTTCGAGTCCCGCAGGGCGCACCATCATTTTTCCTAAACTTAGCAGCACATAGCTCTAAGCACATTGATTTTTAAATATTTTTTAAATTTATTAACCGCATATAATTCAACAAAACCGCCCATAGTTGCAATTAATGAGTACACGAATGACTATATAAATAGTTCTATTTATACCCAAGCTGATTTTCAATTGATAACAAATGGAAGCGAACGAGTTTAAAGTTTTTAGATATTAATTTTATACATGTAAAAAATGATTGAGGGAATAACTATATGATATATATAATTAAACACCCCGCTCATTTGCTTTTTATATACTTTTAACTATAAGAACATTTAATGGGTTTTGTTTTTAGCAACTTGAGAAATGTTCACTCTAATTACGTAAAACTCTATTAGAGTTTTTTCCATGTCATATTACTCATGGTATTACTACTTTTAGATTTACCCTGAACTTTAAGCTGATCCTTCGATGCGTTTATACGAGCATCAACATTATAGACCTGACCATCTTGTGTATTAATCCATACACCCTTAGTGAATTGCTGATGATTACTATCGGCAACAAGTCCTCTTAAAGTCTCCATCCCGAAAATCGGCTGATTTTTCAGAACACCCCGACATTTAGTACAGGTTTCAGCAACTGGCGCACCAGGCAACGGATAATTTTTAGTGACAACAGCACTGTACTGCCCTGTTTTAGAATTTTTGCGAATCACAATATCTGAAATATAATATCCGGTACGGTCATCTATGACCTTCCATGTGCCAATTAACGGGTCAAAAGGCATGGCATTTAATGGGTTGATAAGCCCCAGCAGTAGTGCAACAGCACCAATAAATTTAAACTTCATATAAAGATATTTTACAACTAAGTTAGAAAAGAAGCACAAGTGTGTATAAAGCGCGGGGGATTATAGCAATTATTTTTTTTCAAAAGACAAAAAATTCATCAAGATGAAACACATACCCTATCCTAGGTTCGAACAAAAAGTAGTTCAACAATGTAATTGCGTTGGGTTTTCTTTTTCTCATTTCCTCTTATAATTCATCTACCAATAACAACATAAAACCATGAAATCAAAAATACGAACCGGCCCTACTTCTCTATTGCTATCAGCGGCTGCCAAAAGCAATCTGAAGAAGCCATCGCTTCTGAACCAGTTGTTGATCCAGGGGTAAAAGCTCAATTCGAAGAATCAGATGCCAAGATCGAACAATTCCTGAATCAATTGGATAACCCAGACACTAAACAAAAAGTGCGGAAACAGGTCCTGTGTACAAATTATCCTTCTGAATACAAAAAGAATTACATACCAGCACTATTAAAGCTTTCTCCTAAAAATTACACTACTGAAGTCATGTTGCTTTCTGATCTGGAAAAGGCATTGGATGGCTATGGATTACGATAAAGTAAAACACAACATTCAATGCTGAACTTAATTGTAAATTGCAGGTGAGCTGTTATGGAAAGAGCTGTTATTGCAGTAATTCTCATTATTATCGTGATATTACTGATCACTTTTTATTTCAAGAAAAAATAACTCACCTGCTTATTTATAAAGCAAATCTAAACAGTACTGTCATTTTATAGGTGTATATTCACACCCTGATACTACGGATAGTATTCGATCGCACAGACCCACTTCGGTGGGTTTCTTTATATTTTTCTTCAAATTAACATTGCCAAATGCTATCACGACTTTAGTATTTTCTTAATTATATAAATTAAATATCCCATGTCTGACTTTTAGATATCTTTAAGTGAATACCTTACAACTGTCCACACGATACCATCTAGGATCATTCAAAAGATACTCAGTTCTGGTATCAAAATAACCTCAAATCACCATGAGATTAAACTTGATTTAAGCATCATTTTACATGAATTTCATTATTCAAAATTTCACTGGTCTAAGCTGACAATAAGATAAGAATTTTGTACTCCTCGAATGAAATATAAAGATCAATAATCCAAGCAATTAAAATTTAATGCTTTGAACTGCTATTGTTTAATTTCAATTATTACGCTTAAAAAGAGAACTCTATCACATAAAAATATGATACTTTTTATGATAAATGATCACTTTTTAATCAAATAAATATTCAAACAAAATAATTATCAATTAAATTTAATTTATTATTTTTCAATTATTTAAAATAAACTATTAGTATAAATTTAGACTAAAAACTCTAATAAGTTCATTTTTTAAACTCTATAGTTTTTTATAGAGCATTTACTCTTTTTTTTATTGTGCTATTTTTGTCACATGGAGTAACAAATGATATCTGGTTATATAACTGATATTAGGAAAATAAATTTAGCGCATTCAAAAACACAAATCAGCCGTAATAAAATTTGTACCTCAAGGAAAGACACAAAATGAAATTAAAAACTCTTAGTACCGCAATGATTCTTGCAACAGTACCAATGACGGGTGCATTTGCAGCTGCACTAGATCGCTCAGGTCAATCTATTTCAGCCTTCCTACAACCGGGTAACTATTTCGAAGCGGGTATTTCTGTTTTAGATCCAAATGTTTCAGGTAAAGTAAATAATGGATATACTCCAAACCCAGCAGCTCCAGCAAGTGCTATTGGGCTTCAAAATACAAACTTATCAGATATGGGAGATGATTATTATTTTCCAAGTGCAGCATTAAAATTACAGCTTACTGATAATTTCTCTTTTGGCTTAATTTACGATCAGCCTTTCGGAGCTGATGCAACTTATTCAGCCACAGACTCAAGTTCACCTGCTGTACTACCAGGTGCATTAGCCGCATTTCAAGGTCAAGGTTTATTCCATAATGGTTCTGAATCAACTAAAGTTGAAGTAAAAACACAAAATATATCAATGCTATTTGGTTTCCAACCAAATAAAAATTTAAATTTTTATGCAGGTCCAGTTTATCAAACTGTTGAAGGTGACGTTCAATTACGTGGTCTAGCATATGGCGGTAGCAGTACATTTGGCTCTTATAATGCCAATATGGAAGAAGACGGTTCAGTCGGTTGGTTAGCTGGTTTTGCTTATCAAATTCCTGATATTGCTCTCAAAGCATCTTTAACCTATCGTTCTGAAATTGACCATGATGCAAAAACCACCGAAACTTTTAATACAGGTTTATTTGCTGGTCTTAACCTACAACCAAATTCAAGTACTTCAATCACGACACCACAATCTGTTAACCTGGATTTCCAAACCGGCATCATGGCAGATACCGTAGCATTTGCTAATGTACGCTGGGTTGAATGGTCTAACTTCTCCATTCGCCCACCTAAATTTGGTACAGCTAGTGTACAAGCACCTGTTGTAGCTTCAACTGGAAAACCAAATGGCTTTGATTTAGTTGCATATTCCGATGATCAAATTTCTGCAACTGTTGGTGTTGGTCGTAAACTGAATGAGCAATGGGCTGGTAACGTTTCCGTAGGTTATGATACTGGTGCAGGCAATCCGGTATCTACCCTTGGTCCAACAGAAGGTTACTGGAATGTTGGTTTAGGTTTACAATTCAGCCCAGCACCAAACTACTTCATCGCGGGTGGTGTGAAATACTTCTGGTTAGGTGATGCTAAAGCACAATCTGGCGCACAATTTGGTACTCCTAATACAGTTGCTAGCTTTGAAGACAACAATGCACTTGCATACGGCTTAAAAATTGGTTACCGCTTCTAATTTTATTTAACCAAACAATAAAAGACCATTGTTCGCAATGGTCTTTTTTCAGTCTTTGATTAGCATTTAATATACATTTATAAATTAATAGCTGTATTTTCCATCAAACGGTTAATTTTTTATTTTGAAATTTACTTCATTCTTCATAATTTTCTTTTTATTTAAAAATCATAAAGATAACTTAACAAAAATAGAATTATTACTCTATCAAGCATCATTTGTGTGCTTACAAGTCAATTATTAAACTCTAGCAGAGTATTTACTCTTTTTTTATTTATGTTACTTTTCCAGCACTTTTAGTTACAAAATGGCATCAGGGAAAGAACCATGAAGCTCAACAAAATATATTCAGCAGTTTTAATTAGCTTACTTCCATCTACTTCAGTATTTGCCGCTGGCTTAGATCGCTCAGGTCAATCTATCGCCGCATTTTTACAACCCGGAAATTATTTTGAAGCAGGCATTTCTATTTTAGACCCTGAAGTTTCAGGTAAAGATAAGTCTGGAAATACGGCTACAGATATGGCTGGTGACTACTATTTCCCACATGCTGCTTTGAAAGTTCAAGCGAATGAACACTTTTCTGTAGGTTTAATTTACGATCAACCTTATGGTGCGGATGCAGAATACTCTGGAAATAATAATTTTGTAGAAAATCATCCTGTTCCTTTTAAAGGTGGCACCTCTGTCGAAGTAGATACACAAAACTTAAATCTCATATTAGGCTACCAACCGACTCAGAATTGGAACTTATATGCAGGTGCCGTATATCAAACTGTGGATGGTACAGTACTACTTCGTGGTACTACCTATAGTGCTTTTAATGGCTACGATTTCAGAACGGGTGAAGATGAGTCGGCAGGCTGGTTAGCAGGTGTTGCATATCAAATTCCGGAAATTGCACTCAAAGCTTCCGTCACCTATCGTTCAGAAATCAAGCACAAGATCAATGCTTATGAACGCTTTAATGCTGCAGGCATGACAGGCAATACCCTATTAGATAATGCAATGACTGCCTTGAATGCATCTTCAGGACAAACTGAATTAACCACGCCACAATCTGTCAATGTTGATTTACAGAGCGGCATTATGGCGGACACTGTTGCCTTTGCAAATCTGCGTTGGGTGGATTGGTCTAATTTTAAAGTTCAACCCTACAATTTTGGAAAACTCTCTCAAATGCTTGGACAAGCAGGTCTGGTACCGGGAAAACCGAATGGCTTTAATCTAATTGACTATAAAGACGATCAAATTTCTGCAACAGTAGGCCTAGGCCGTAAACTGAATGAACGTTGGGGTGCCAATGTCTCTGTAGGCTGGGATTCAGGTGCGGGTAATCCAGTCACTACCCTTGGTCCAACCGAAGGCTACTGGAATCTGGGAACAGGTGTGCGCTTCTCCCCTGCTGAAAATTACTTTATCGGAGCAGGTGTGAAATATTTCTGGTTAGGTGATGCTGATGCTGTGACTGGAGCGCATACCCAAGCAGGACAATTTGCAGATAACCATGCTATCGCTTATGGTTTGAATGTAGGTTATAAATTCTAAATATATTTTATATGTTTAAAAAAGGCGTACCCGATGGTACGCCTTTTTTACTTATATAAATATAAGGATTTAAGCTGGAATATTACGCACTGAAGCATTACGAATCGCTTCTTTTAATGCATCATACCCATGAATCGGTGGAAACTGTGGGAATTCCGCAATGACATTTTCCGGTGCATCAAACAAGAACCCGTGGTCTGCTTCGCCCAGCATTGTGGTGTCGTTATAAGAATCGCCTGCTGCAATCACACGGAAGTTCAAACCGTGCAGTGCTTTAACGGCCTGGCGCTTTTGATCTGGCTGACGAAGTTTATAAGCGGTGATCATGCCATTTTCATCCGTTTCTAACTTGTGACAGAAAATGGTTGGCCAATCCAGTTGCTTCATTAAAGGATGAGCAAACTCATAGAACGTATCTGAAAGAATAATCAATTGAAAATGAGTGCTGACCCATTTCACAAATTCTTTTGCCCCCGGGAAAGGTCCCATCTCTGCAATTACTTCCTGAATATCGTTTAAGCCCAAACCGTGTTCTTTTAAGATATTCAGGCGCTGCGTCATTAACACATCGTAGTCTGGAATATCACGTGTAGTGGCTTCCAATGCTTTAATTCCTGTTTTTTTGGCAAAGTTAATCCAAATTTCCGGAACCAGCACCCCTTCAAGATCAAGACATACGATTTCCATGGGTTCTCCCAATGTCAGTGAAAAAATTTTGCGTTATGATAGCTTAAAAATAGATATTTCAGGGGCTGTTTTTTAAATCTATTTTATTCATAAGCATTTATTTTTTAGTGCTAAGCAGCTTATTTCAATTCTATTAGAATCATTGTGAATTAAATTAATATAGGTTTTTAAGTGTCCAAGCCTATACGCCAGGAACTGTCATGACTCCAATCCCTACCATTGACCTTGTTGATGCACTTGCATCTGAATATGCCGACAAATCTCCCAGCGAGATTCTGGAACTTGCTTTAAGTCAAGAAGGTGAAATTGCCATTTCATTTTCGGGTGCTGAAGATGTGGTTTTAATTGATATGGCTTCTCATTTGGGCAAACCTTTTCGTGTCTTCAGTCTCGATACCGGTCGTTTGCATCTAGAAACCTATCAGTTTATCGACCAAGTTCGTAAACACTATAATATTGAAATCGAAATCTGCTTCCCTGAAACAGAAACGATGCAAAAACTGGTGACTGAAAAAGGTTTATTCAGCTTCTATCAGGATGGTCATCAGGAATGTTGCGGTATCCGTAAAGTTCAACCCTTACGTAAAAAGCTGGCGACATTAGATGGCTGGATTACCGGTCAACGTAAAGATCAAAGCCCGGGTACTCGCAATGAAATTCCAGTCGTTCAGGCCGATGCCGGTTTTTCCGGTCCAGGAAAACAACTGATTAAATATAATCCCTTGGCAAACTGGTCAAGTTCCGACGTATGGAACTATATCCGTATGATGGAAATTCCGTATAATCCGCTGCATGAACGTGGTTTTATTTCGATTGGCTGTGAACCCTGCACCCGCCCAGTATTACCGAATCAACACGAACGTGAAGGCCGCTGGTGGTGGGAGGAAGCGACCCATAAAGAATGCGGATTACATGCAGGAAATTTAAAATAATATTTTAAAAAAATCACTGTTATTCAGTGATTTTTTTTAACTTATGATTACACATAAAGCAGTTCATTTCTTTTTGAAAAAAGATATACTAAAAACACCTTTTCATATAATTCTAACAAGCCTGTTTATATAAGAACAGTCATAAAATTGCAGTGAGGCATTCAACGCTATGCGTCCATTACACCCAATTGACTTTATTTTCCTGTCGCTGGAAAAACGTCAGCAACCGATGCATGTCGGTGGGCTGTTCCTGTTTCAAATTCCCGACAATGCGCCTGAGACCTTCATTCAAGACCTCGTTGCTGATATTCGTAAATCCAAATGTCTTCCTGTTACACCTTTTAATAATAAACTCAATGGCCTCTTTTGGGATGAAGACCAAGAATTTGATTTAGACCATCATTTCCGCCACATTGCACTCCCGCATCCCGGTCGAATCCGTGAATTGCTGACTTATATTTCACAAGAACATAGCGCACTGCTTGATCGTGCCAAACCCCTCTGGACCTGTAACATTATTGAAGGGATTGAAGGCAATCGCTTTGCCATGTACTTTAAAATTCATCATGCCATGGTCGATGGTATTGCCGGTATGCGTCTGGTAGAAAAATCCCTGTCGCAAGATCCAAATGCCAAAAGCATTGTGCCACTCTGGTGTGTTGAAGGTCCTCGCGCGAAACGTATTAAAAATCCCCCAAAGAGCCGCATCAAAAAAATCATGGGGACTTTAAAGGATCAATTGGAAGCAACGCCAAAAGTCATGTATGAATTATCCCAGACGATTTTTAAAGATATGGGACGCAATCCTGACTATGTTTCAAGTTTCCAGGCACCCAGCAGTATTTTAAATCAACGCGTAAGTTCTTCTCGTCGTTTTGCTGCACAATCTTTTGAGCTGGGTCGTTTAAGCAGGATTGCCAAAACACTCGGTGTCACCATTAATGATGTGGTACTGGCCATCTGTTCCGGCGCACTGCGTGAATATTTGCTCAGTCAACATGCATTGCCGAAAAAACCGCTGATCGCGATGGTACCGGCCTCGATTCGTGATGACAATTCCGATGTCTCTAACCGTATTACCATGATTCTAGCCAATTTAGGCACGAATAAAGAAACCCCATTAGAACGCCTGCAAATTATTCGTCGTAGCGTGTTAAATGCGAAACAGCGTTTTAAACGCATGAACTCCAATCAAATTTTAAACTACAGTGCGTTGGTTTATGGTGCAGCCGGCTTAAATATTGTGTCCGGCATGATGCCTAAACGCCAAGCCTTCAATATTGTGATTTCTAACGTGCCCGGGCCACGTGAACCGCTCTACTGGAATGGGGCAAAGCTGGATGCCCTGTATCCAGCTTCGATTGTGCTGGATGGACAGGCGCTCAACATTACCATGACTAGCTATCTGGATAAGTTGGAGGTGGGTTTAACTGGTTGTCGCCATGCCTTACCGAAGATGCAAAACCTGCTCACACACCTGGAAGATGAAATTCAGCGCTTTGAAGAGATTGTAGGACAAGATATTCCGCCAAAGAAGTTGAGAGCGGTGAGTTAGCCGCCATTTCAAAAAAGTGAATAGTAAATTAATAAAGGGGCCTTTCAAAGGCCCCTTTATTTTATCTTTGCATGAGATTAATTTTTAATTGCGCGACATTGATTTAATAGTTGATGGCAAACTGAATGAATCATGGCAGCTGTAATTTGAACTTCTTTACCCTGCTCATTGACGATATAACCGTTTTGGCTCATTTTATTATCTGTAACTTTCGTATTTTGTTGAACTGCTACTTGGCTTATACTCATGTCATACCTCTTTTTTTGCTAAGCCAAAACTGGGAGATTTTGGCTTTGGCTACTGTGTACGACTAGTATTCAAAATTCAGCTTAAAAAGTAAAATTTCAGATGTAACAAGTGTTTAACGATATTCTGTTACAATTTCAGCTCAGAATGATATCGTATTGCTCTTGCGTATATAGATTTTCCACCTGGAATTTGATGATACGCCCTATAAAGTGCTCCAAATCAGCCACAGCAGGTGCTTCCGCTGTTAACAATCGGTCAATCACCGAAGGATGTGCAACCACGGTAAAACCACTTTTAGATTCAAAAGCACGTGCATATCTCAAAATTTCCCGAAAAATTTCGTAACACACTGTCTCTGCCGTTTTGACATAGCCACGCCCCTGACAAGTTGGACACGATTCACATAATAAGTGTTCTAAAGATTCACGGGTACGTTTCCGGGTCATTTCCACCAGACCCAGTTCCGAAACCTGGGTGATTTTGGTTTTGGCATGATCACGTTCCAGCATACGCTCAAACTGGCTCATTACTTCTTCACGATGCTGGGCTTCCTGCATATCAATGAAGTCAATAATGATAATGCCTCCCAGATTACGTAAGCGCAGCTGACGGGCAATGACCTGAGTGGCTTCCATATTTGTTTTAAATACGGTGTCTTCAAGCGTGCGACCGCCGACATAGGAACCGGTATTGACATCTATGGTAGTCATGGCTTCAGTCTGGTCGATCATCAGATAGCCGCCAGACTTCAACGCTACACGGGTTTGCAGCGCCTTCTGAATATCTTCTTCAACATTGTATAAATCGAAAATTGGACGCTCACCCGGATAGTGAACCAAGCGGTCTTGCATACTCGGTACAAACTCAAGGACAAATTCTTGCAATTTTGCATGTATTTCACGTGAATCGACTGAGATTTTAGCGGTATCTTCATTGGCCAAATCGCGAATCACGCGCTGTGGTAGCGGCAATTCTTCAAAAATCAGTGAAGGTACTGCAATGCTTTTTTGCTTGCGCTGAATAAATTCCCAAAGCTTGGCCAAATACGCCATATCCTGCGCAATTTCAGCTTCAGGAATCCCCTCTGCCGCGGTACGGACAATGACGCTGCCGGGTAATTTATGCTCGCTTTGAATCCGTTCGATCATTGAACGTAATCGATCTCGCTCTTCTTCAGATTCAATGCGTTGTGATACACCGATATGATGACCATAAGGCATCAGTACCAGATAGCGTGAAGGAATGGAAAGATCGGTAGAAAGACGGGCACCTTTGGTCCCGAGCATATCCTTCATCACTTGCACCGTGAGAATTTGACCGGGCTGAAGCAGTTCAAAAACATTGGGGGTTGGTTGATTACGGGGCCAGACCATATCATTGATATGTAGAAAAGCGGTTCGAGAAAGACCAATATCGACAAAAGCAGCCTGCATACCCGGAAGTACACGCACCACTTTACCTTTATAAATATTGCCCACCAATCCACGCTTCACCGTACGCTCAACAAATAATTCATTGACCGTGCCGTTCTGGATTAAAGCCACACGACATTCCATAGGTGTGACGTTAATCAACAACTCGTCAGACATAATAAAACTCAAAACATTATAAAAATTCTTTTTTGAGGTCAGTTAATTTAGTGCTTTAACTGCCTGTAATAACTGTGCGGTTTCGTGTAAAGGCAAACCCACGACATTGCTATAACTGCCTTCTATACGGGGAATATAACGCGATGCGATACCTTGAATGGCATAACCACCCGCTTTGCCTAAGGGCTCCCCGGTTGCCCAATAACTTTCCATATCATTGAGACTTAATTTTTGAAACTCAACCTGCGTCCGTACCACTATACTTGATTTTTCTTTTCTTGTACGCACACAAACACCTGAAAACACATCATGCTTGCGCCCGGAAATGCGCTGCCACATTTCAAAAGCATGTTGTTTTGATTCAGGTTTACCTAAAATTTGATCATCCACCCCCAAACTGGTGTCAGCGGCGATGACGATGGCATCCGGAAATCGCTCCAACACGGCTTGAGCCTTGCTGCAGGCTAAACGTTCGACATAGGCGGCAACATCTTCTCCGTCAAGAACAGATTCATCGATATCCGGACTATAAATCTCAAAATCTAGACCCAATTGTTGCAATAGTTCCCGGCGCCGTGGAGAACTCGAAGCCAGAATTAAACGCGCCATTTTTTTAGCATAAAGTACATGACCGGGAAAACCAGCACACTGCTCAATAAAGGCTGCCAGTGCCGGGTAAGGGAGAACTGCAAGCCGCCCATAATTTGAAGAATCCAGGTCAAAAATAAATGTGCCAGCACGGCCAGGAAGCTAATTACCCAGAGATTGCCAAAAGTCATGATACGGCGCTCACGGGTTAAAAACCGGACAATAAAGGTAATCAACACAAAACTTAGCGCATTCATGCCTAAAGGGGCATCCACCAGCAGGTCGGTGAACATGCCGGTGGCAAAGGCAAACCAGATTCCGCACCATGTAGGTTGGCACATCACCCAAAACAGCATGAGCAGCAACATGAATAAGGGACGTGCGCCTGACACGGCATAAGACAATGGATAAACCATCAGCACCGAACAGACAATGACTGAAACAATAATCGCGATTAAAGGATCACGATTGGTTTCGGCACGTAATTTAGCGAGTGGCATGCGGCTGCTCCATCGCTAATGAATCGGAAAACAGCACCACCACATGATGTCCACCGGCCAGTTGCGCGGCTGGAATGACCTCAATCTGGGCAAACTCACCCGAATTGTGCCGGTTGACTTTGGACACCGTACCGACCAGATAGCCTGCCGGGAAATGCGCCCCCAGACCTGAGCTATAGACTTTTTCACCGACCTTGACATTGGCACTGGTCGGAACATATTCCATCTTCAAATGACCTAAATCACCTGTACCCGATACAATGGCACGCATCCCGGTATGTTCTAAACGCACAGAGAGCGAGTGCTCTTTATCGGACAGCAACATAATACGGCTACTATGCGAATTGACATTGATGATTTGCCCCATAATCCCTTTATCGTCCAGTACGGTTTGACCGACCTTGAGCTGACTGCTGGAACCACGGTTAATCACAATAATATGCCGTAAAGGATCTGCATCGGTACCGATGACTTCTGCAATTTCCATGCGCCCATCAATAATCAAAGGTGTATCCAGCAGACCTCTTAAACGGGTATTTTCGGCAGAAAGTTCAGATAATTTTTGCAGACGAACCTGAGCCTGCAACAACTCGGCTTGCATCGCAGTATTTTCACGACGTAACTGGGCTTCAGACTTGGTTTGTTGATTGAGCCATTCTCGCGACAACACCGGATAACTTGCGAGGGCATAAATCGGATTATATGCCGCATACAAGACATCACGTGCGGGCTGAATCACCTGAGGCATGCGCCAGTTAAAAAACAGCACAACCAGACATGTGATCACCGCAATGATAAATGAGCGAAAAGATGGCGGTTGTCTGGAAAACAGTTGTGTTTGCACCGCCTGGTTCCTAACTTAGCCTACAAATAACATGTCGTGATTTGGATTGTCGAAGAACTCCAGAACCTTGCCACCACCACGAGTCACGCAAGTCAACGGATCTTCAGCCACAACCACAGGCAGACCTGTTTCTTGTGCAAGCAGCTTGTCCAGGTTGCGCAGCAATGCGCCACCACCGGTCAGCACGATACCACGCTCTGCAATGTCAGAAGACAGTTCTGGCGGGGTTTGTTCAAGGGCAGATTTAACCGCAGACACAATATTTTGTAATGGATCGGAAATCGCCTGGGTAATTTCGTCTGAAGTCACCGTGATGGCACGAGGTACACCTTCAGCCAGGTTACGGCCACGCACTTCGATTTCCAGTGATTTGGCACCTTCATCCGGAAGTGCCATACCCACTTCTTTTTTAATCACTTCAGCAGTGGTTTCACCAATCACGCAACCATGCGCTTTACGTACATAATTAATGATCTGTTCATCAAATACATCACCACCAATACGCAGTGAGTCTGCGTAAACACAGCCCTGTAATGAAATGATGGCAATTTCAGTGGTACCACCGCCCACATCGACTACCATTGAACCACATGCCTGTTCAACTGGCATACCGGCACCAATTGCAGCAGCCATTGGCTCTTCAATCAAGCGGACATCACGTGCGCCAGCATTGAATACCGCTTCACGGATGGCACGACGCTCAACCAAGGTCGATTTGCACGGCACGCACACCACAACACGCGGTGCAGGCGGGAATAGACGCTTTTCATGGACTTTACCAATAAACTGGTTCAGCATGGTTTCGGTCACTTCGAAATCGGCAATCACCCCGTCTTTCATCGGGCGGATTGCAGAAATATTTGCAGGTGTACGACCAAGCATTTGTTTAGCATCAAGACCAACCGCGGCAACGATTTTCTGTGAACCGCTGTGACGGATGGCCACAACCGTCGGTTCATTTAATATAATGCCTCGTCCTGGTGCATAAATAAGTGTATTTGCTGTACCTAAATCAATGGCTAGATCGGGCGAAAACAAGCCAATTAGTCTTTTTAGAATCACGGAGACGTTCTCGATTAAACTTTATGTGGACGCAAGGTGGCAACTTTAACTAAATGTGATGATTTGGACAAGTCAATCGCTTATTATAACGCACGATATTTTGAATTTTTTTAATACTGATTAGGTAATATTATGTCTACATCGGATGCACAGCATTCTGCAGATTTAAATGCAAAAACAGTTTCAGCAATCGCACATCTGGCCCGATTGTCGCTAAATGATACGCAATCTGCTGAATATGCTCAAAGTCTAAATAAAATTTTAGGCATGATGGAAACCCTAAAAGGCATTGACACTGAAAATGTTGAGCCGCTTAAAAGTCCATTTGACCATCCACAGCCCTTACGTGAAGACGTGGTTTCTGAAGAAAATCATCGTGAAGAATATCAAGCTGTTGCACCGGCAACCCAAGATGGCTTGTACCTTGTTCCGCGCGTGATTGAATAATCTTTATTCAGTTAAATCATTTTATTAAATTAAACGTAAAGAAATATTTCTCATGACAGATTTACATCGCTTATCGATTCGTGAACTTTCCGAAGGTTTAGCTGGGGCTAAATTTTCGTCTCGCGAATTGACTGAACATTATTTAAAACGCATTGAAAAAATCGATGCCCAGGTACAGTCTTATGTGACTGTAACCGCCGAGCAGGCATTGGCCCAAGCCGACGCCGCAGATGCAGCCATTAAAGCCGGCAACGCCACAGCATTGACCGGTGTGCCAATTGCGCATAAAGACATCTTCTGTACCCAAGGCATTAAAACCACTGCCGGTTCCAAAATGCTGGACAATTTTATCTCTCCTTACGACGCCACCGTTGTAGCGAAAGGTAAAGCTGCGGGCTTAGTCACTTTAGGTAAAGTGAACATGGACGAATTCGCCATGGGTTCAACTTCCGAGTCATCTTACTTTGGCGCGACCAAAAATCCGTGGGCACTGGATCATGTTCCAGGCGGTTCTTCAGGCGGTTCTGCAGCGGTGGTTGCGGCTGATCTGGCTCCTTTTGCCACTGGTACCGATACCGGCGGTTCAATCCGTCAGCCTGCGTCTTTCTGTGGCCTGACTGGTCTTAAACCGACGTATGGTCGTGTGTCACGCTTCGGTATGATCGCCTATGCCTCATCTTTAGACCAAGGCGGTCCAATGGCGCGTTCTGCGGAAGACTGTGCTTACCTGATGAACGTGATGGCGGGTCATGATGCCAAAGATTCAACCTCTGTAGAAAAAGATGTTGATGACTACGTGGCAAACCTGAACGCTACGTCAGTTAAAGGTTTACGCATTGGTATTCCAAAGCAGTACTTTAACGTTGCCGGCTTAGATGCAGACGTGAAAGCACGTGTTGAAGAATCTCTGAAAAAGCTGGAAGACATGGGCGCTGTGTTGGTTGAGATTGATCTCAACATGACAGAAAGCTACGTGCCGACCTATTACCTGATTGCCCCTGCTGAAGCATCTTCAAACCTGTCACGTTATGACGGCGTGCGTTATGGCTACCGCTGTGAAAACCCAGTGGACTTGATGGACCTGTACAAGCGTTCCCGTTCAGAAGGTTTCGGTGCTGAAGTGCAACGCCGTATTCTGATTGGTACTTATGCCCTTTCTGCCGGTTATTACGATGCCTACTATGTGAAAGCACAAAAAGTACGTCGTTTAATTCAACAAGACTTCCTAAAAGCATTCGAATCTGTAGATGTGATTGCTGCGCCTTCTGCACCAACCACTGCATACCGGATCGGTGCAAACTTAAGCCCAGTTGAAATGTACCTGGGTGACATCTACACCATCGCGGTAAACCTTGCAGGTCTTCCTGCGATTAACGCGCCTGTTGGTTTTGACAAAGACAACCTGCCAGTTGGCTTACAGCTGATTGGTAACTACTGGTCAGAATCGCAATTGTTGTCTGTGGTACATCAGTATCAACAAGCAACGGATTGGCATACAAAACGCGCTGCAATTGCTGAGGAGAATGCATAATGGCGAAGAACAACGCTAAACCAAAATCTAACCTGATTGATGGTTGGGAAGTTGTCATTGGTATCGAGATTCATACTCAGCTGGCGACGAAATCTAAGATCTTCTCGGGTTCATCAACCGAGTTTGGTAATGATCCAAACACTCAGGCAAGTCTGGTTGATTTGGCCATGCCGGGCGTATTGCCAGTACTGAACAAAGAAGTGGTGGATTTAGCGATTCGCTTTGGTTTGGGTATCGACGCGTACATCGACCAGGCGTCTGTGTTTGCACGTAAAAACTATTTCTATCCGGATTCTCCAAAAGGCTACCAGATCAGCCAGATGGACAACCCGATTGTGGGCTTGGGTCATATCGACATCCAGCTTGAAGATGGCACCACTAAACGCATTGGCGTGACTCGTGCACACCTTGAGGAAGATGCTGGTAAATCGATTCATGACCAGTTTGAAGGTATGTCAGGTATCGACTTAAATCGTGCAGGTACACCTTTACTTGAGATTGTATCTGAACCAGATATGCGTTCGGTTGAGGAAGCGGTTGCCTACATTAAAGCGATTCACACGCTGGTTCGCTGGTTAGGTATTTCTGACGGTAACATGGCAGAAGGTTCGTTCCGTGCCGACTGTAACGTGTCTTTACGCCGTCCGGGTCAACCATTCGGTACACGTTGTGAATTGAAAAACCTCAACTCATTCCGTTTCATTGAACAGGCGATCAATGTTGAAATTGAACGTCAAATGGAAATCCTGGAATGGGACGGCACCATTGATCAGGAAACTCGTCTGTTCGACCCTGTGAAGATGGAAACGCGCTCAATGCGTTCTAAAGAAGAAGCGAACGATTACCGCTACTTCCCTGATCCAGACTTGTTGCCTGTAATTATTGCCGACGAGCAAATCGAAGCGATTAAAGCGACCATGCCTGAGCTGCCTGCTGCACGTCGTGCGCGTTTCGTGGCTGACTTTGGTGTGACTGAGTACGATGCTCACGTATTAACGCTGACACGTGAAATGTCAGAGTTCTATGAGGATGTCGTAAAAGCTGCTGGCGGTGCAGCACAAGGTAAGATTGCTGCTAACTGGGTTATGGGCGAATTCTCAGGTGCTTTAAACAAAGCAGGCTTAGATTTGGCTGACTCTCCTGTGTCGAGTGAAAAACTTGGTGGCATGATTGCACGTATTGTCGATAACACCATTAACGGTAAGATCGCAAAACAAGTGTTCGGCTTTATGTGGGAAGAAGGCAAAACTGCGGACGAGATTATTGCTGAAAAAGGCTTGAAACAGGAAACTGATACAGGCGCGATTGAAGCGATTATTAAAGAAGTACTTGCTGCCAACGAAAAAATGGTTGAAGAGTATAAATCTGGTAAAGAGAAAGCTTTCAATGGTCTTGTTGGTCAAGTGATGAAAGCAGCGAAAGGTAAAGCCAACCCTGCGCAAGTGAATGAGTTGATGAAGAAATTGATTGGTTAATTTATTCGCTAATTAATTGATTTTATGCTATAAAACCCCGCTTAATGCGGGGTTTTTCATCTTATGCTGTTTAATAAAATATTATTAGTATTCTTAAGTTTAGTTATTATTAACTCTAGTATCTTCGCGAATGTTAAAGTCAAAGGATACTATCGGAAAAATGGTACATATGTACAATCCCATTACAGATCAAATCCGGATGGAAACTTTAATAATAATTGGTCAACTGTTGACAATGTAAATCCCTATACAGGTGAATATGGTACAAAAACCGTTAATCCTAATAAAGAACAAGTTTATCTACCTTCAACTGTAAAAGAGCTTAATATCCCTTATACAACAACATACTCATCAATTAACCCACATTCAAAACAAAATCAGTCTACTTATTCTAATTCAGCATCTAAGATTCCAGCACAACCTTATATAGGTAACACGACTCAAAAGTTTAAAAAAACTGAATATCCAAGTAGTACTCCTAATTTATCTAGTTTGGAAATGTTAGAACTAGAATCAAGAATCCGATCTAATCAACGACTACAAAGTCTTGGTTATTCTGGAGATACTTCGAATCTATCTAATCCGGAAATGATAGAGCTAGAATCGAGAATCCGATCTAATCAACGGCTAAAAAGTCTTGGTTATTCTGGAGATACTTCGAATCTATCTAATCTGGAAATGATAGAGCTAGAATCGAGAATCCGATCTAATCAACGGCTAAAAAGTCTTGGTTATTCTGGAGATACTTCGAATCTGTCTAATCTGGAAATGTTAGAACTAGAATCGAGAATCCGATCTAATCAACGGCTAAAAAGTCTTGGTTATTCTGGAGATACTTCGAATCTGTCTAATCTGGAAATGTTAGAACTAGAATCGAGAATCCGATCTAATCAACGGCTAAAAAGTCTTGGTTATTCTGGAGATACTTCGAATCTGTCTAATCTGGAAATGTTAGAACTAGAATCGAGAATCCGATCTAATCAACGGCTAAAAAGTCTTGGTTATTNTTAGAATCAAGAATCCGATCTAGCCAACGATTAAAAAATTTAGGATATTAAGTGGAATATTATATTGCTTCATATTGATAGACCTAAGCCTGACTTCAAAAATCGTTCGAGTATGAAGAATAAATAATTATGACCATCAAAAAATATCCTCTATCGCCAAACTCGAAGACTTAGGACGTATTCAACTTTCACAGTCATTTTTTATGCGTTAATACCCTCACCCCAGCCCTCTCCCTAAGGGAGAGGGAGTAATCATTACAAATCACATGTCAGTATTTATATAGTAATGAAAATTCCCTCTCCTTTTTTAAAGGAGAGGGCTAGGGAGAGGATTATCATTTAAATTTCAAAATTTTAAACATACAATCAACCCAAACACTTCACGCCAAAAACAACATGACCATCAAAAAAGTATCCTCCATCGCCAAACTCGAAGACTTAGGACGTATCCAACTTTCAAAGTCATTTTTTATGCGTGATTTTCTCTATAGTGAAATCGCCAATTGGTACGGTGTGCCCAACTTCCCCGATCATCCTGACATTGCCATTCGCACAGGTACAGAACTCTGCCAACAACTACTCGAACCACTGCAAGAAAAGTTTGGACGTCTCGCTATTCGTTCAGCATATCGTTCACTAAGCGTCAACCAACTTGGCAATGAAAAGGGACATAACTGCGCAAGCAACGAGAAAAACTTTGCCAGCCATATTTGGGACTACCCCGATGCAAAAGGTTATGGGGCAACGGCATGTATTGTCATTCCATCTTTTCTAGAACTGTATGAAAAAGACCAAGCGAATTGGCAACAACTCGCCTATTGGATTCATAACAACTTAAACTACAGCCACCTACAATTTTTCCCAAAACTCTGTGCTTTTAATATTGGTTGGCATGAACAACCTTCGCGGGAAATTTATAGTTATATACAACCCAAAGGCTATTTGCTGCGGGGTGAAGCTGTGAATCCAGAGTTTGAGAAGTTTTATCCTGATTTGTTGTAATCATTAATCCCCCTTTTCCAAAGGGGGACTTGCCTCATCATCAATTTGATACGCGCGGTTCCCTCTCCTGAGCAAGTTTTAAAGCACTACTTTAAAACGCAGCACAAGTGAAGACTAGGAAGAAGATTAATTTTAACTCTTAATTTCACCTGTAAAAATAACACTTTATAAAAATATAAACTTCAAAAAAACAACATTAACTGTATATTTTATATTCATTTTCTTTTGCAGCTAATGCTGATTTTTTAGACTATACACGCCCAACTATAAAGCATGAAATGTAGAGTAAATAATGATTTTTAGAAAAATAGCACTTTTAACTTTAGCCACGGTTCACACAGCTCAAGCTGGCTCAACTCACGATTGGGGTTATGCCAGTCACAAAGCCCCTGAACATTGGGCCAGCTTAAACACAAACTATCAAAGCTGTGCCGGGGCGAACCAATCCCCTATTAATATTAATCAAACCGTACAAGCCAAACTGCCACCACTTAAATTTAATTACCACACTTCAGCTCAAGACATTATTCATAACGGCCATACCATTCAAATTAATTTCAAGCCAGGCAACGACTTAAACCTGGACAATCAACAGTTTGAACTCAAACAATTCCATTTGCATAGCCCCAGTGAAAACCAGATTCAAGGTAAATCCTACGCTATGGAAATGCATCTGGTGCATGCATCAACTACGGGTGAGCTTGCTGTGGTTGCGGTGATGTTTGACGAAGGAAAAGAAAACCAGAAACTGGCTAAACTGTGGAAAGAATTACCTAAAAAAGCCGGTGCTGCCATTCCACTCAAGCAACAGGACCTGGCATCTGCATTTTTACCTGACAACCTGGAGTACTACCGCTTTAACGGTTCACTCACTACCCCGCCTTGTACCGAAGGTGTCCGCTGGATTGTTTTAAAAAACATTCAACAGGCATCGAAACAGCAAATTGAAGCATTTTCAAAACTGATGGAGCATCCGAACAATCGACCTGTACAACCGCAAAATGCACGTGTGGTTTTGGAATAAAGCCACCAATATTTATACAGAAAGCGATTTATATCTCCACACATCTTTTGAAATATAAGTTACTTTTAATTTTTAGCCCTTGAACATAAAAAAGACCTGAATTCAGGTCTTTTTTATGGTTGTTTTATCTTATTTTTCCTAACTTATTCCACACATCCGGTGTCAAGAAAGTGACCACCAGTTTATTTAAATCTACATAGCGCAGCACACCTTTGAGCTGACTTTCTACTTCAGGATTTTCTAAAATTTCCTCACCGGTAATTTGTCCAAGCTCCTGAAAACTATCGCCCACCGCTTGTACACCCTCCGCAGCAATGACAGCTTTAGTCTGGCTCGCGCATTGATCCACCAATATACGCTGTAACACTTGTGCCAGGTTTTTATCCAGCTGGGTTCTCTGCTCTTCATTCACATTGCTGAATTTCTTCAATTCCGGATGTGCAGATAACGCGACAAAGGTCCATTGCAGCACCGTTGTTTTATCTGCTGCCGTGGTGGATTTCACCAGACAGTTACTCAACTGATCCACCGTTGGTCCGGCCATTGCAACTTGTGTTGTTCCCATAACCGCAGTTGCCATCAAAACAGAACAACCGATTCGAGCAAAGCGACGACCCAAGGTGGTGAAAATAGAGTAAAACATAAAGCAAACTTCCATTCTGAACTGCTGTCTTTTTATCATAAATTGCCGGGTGCAGCCTGTTATGGCTGTGTAAAATCAAGCTTCTTTTTCAGCTTGTCTATCCACCTGACAATTTGAAGGGTTTCCGGCTTCGACTAAAGAAAGCCACTTCATCCTTAAAAAGGACCTCTGCTTATGCTATGGTGAATGAAAATAAAACTTTATATAAATCATATCTGAACAGAGGGAAAAATCATGACTAAGCAAATCTTGATGCTGGTGGGCGACTATGCCGAAGACTACGAAACAATGGTGCCATTCCAGTTTTTAACTGGCCTGGGCTATACCGTGCATGCAGTCTGTCCGGATAAAAAAGCCGGCGACAGCATCGCCACAGCCATTCATGACTTTGAGGGCGAGCAAACCTATAGCGAAAAGCGTGGTCATAACTTTGCCATCAATTATGACTTTGACTCGGTCAATACCGAAGATTATGTGGGTCTGGTCATTCCGGGCGGACGCGCACCTGAATACTTGCGTATGAATGCACGTGTGGTGGAAATTGTGCGTGAATTTGATGCTGTAAAAAAACCGATTGCAGCCGTATGTCACGGTGCGCAACTTTTAGCGGCTGCCGATGTACTTCAAGGTAAAATCTGTTCTGCTTACCCTGCATGTGCAGCGGAAGTAAAACTTGCAGGTGGTTTATATGCCGATATTGCCGTGACTGAAGCAGTCACCGACGGACATCTGGTGACTGCGCCGGCTTGGCCTGCACACCCTGCCTGGATGGCGCAATTTATGAAAGCACTCGGTGCAACGATTCAGCTCTAATACTACCGCGTTAAGATTTGAAAATTTCAACATTCATGTTCCATCGCATGATGATGGAACATGACGCTGATGAAGATGAGCAAAATAGCTTTTTATTTCATCTGCCTAAGCATATTTTTCGCCCCACTGTGATTATAGTTCACGGCTAAATTTTGCAAGACCCGCCTTGCTTGAGCTTTAGAATTAGAAAAGCGGTTGCTATAACTTGGCACACTGGTTAAACAGCGCGCCACCAGCATCCCCGATTCAGTGTAGACCCGGGTTCCCTCCGTTCCCTGCAATTTGCCATAATTATAGGCCCGCTGTGCATTATTACAGGCAGCCACCTGATTTTTACCGCTATTTAAATCACGGCGTGCAGCGACGTAAAATTTCACCTGCTGCTGTTGCGGACTTTCCACCACTTTTAGCGGCTGTTTTTCAGGTAACTCTGCTGCAGGCTTGGTTTCTTTTTTCAGTTCCGTTTCTTTTTTAGCTTCAGCCTCTTGTTGAGGCACAGACTTGTTCAGCGCTTTTTTATTGCCCTGATCATTGGAACTGATTTTTTTATCTGCAACATTTGTAGTCACACGGATATTTTTATAAAACTTTTTGGCTTCATCCGCAGACATCAGCCTGGTCTGCAAACTGACGACACGCGTATCACGCCCATCATTGAGTTTACGTTCAGCCACCGGCTCAATAGACGCAATCCAGCTTTGCCCATTATTTTGTACGCACTTGTAGGCACCTATGCCTTGTTTGACATTGCCAGATGCAGATAAACGCTTTTTATCCGATGCATCCTTGACCAGAGTCATGGAGCTCTTATAGAGCAGCGTGAATTTGCCCTGCTTGGCAGAACAGTAATTGTTTAAATATTTTCTTGGATATAAAGATTGCGGCTCTTTGTCATTCTGTTTTGCTCCCCATGAATAGACATATTCTTTGGCATGTCCATTCGATTGGTTAATATTTTTTTGAACGATCATTTCCTGTGCTGAAGCATAATTTTTAGCGGAATCATCTGAGCTCAAAGCATTAAAACTGGTACAGCCATGTAAAGTGATGCCCACTCCGCCAATCAAGATGAATGTTTTGAAATTCACGTATTAATGCTCACTGATGCTGTCATTAAGAAAATATATGAAAATCCGGGAAATCACAAATACACTACCTTGATTTTATTATTAATTCCCACTGATTTACAGGATACATTTTTATCTGAAAAAGCAAAATAACTGCCAATCTTTTAAAAGTTTCAGCACTGAAATCTGAAGGAGATAACACTTTTTAGCCAATTTGAAACTTTGTATGATTGGTGAAGCTTTAGTTATCCCTGATGCTATTCGGCAATTTCCATCATGACCTGATGTAAATTTAATCTTTTATATAAATAGCCAGCTGGCGTACTCAAAAGCAAAAATGAAATGGGTTATTTCACCACGGCTTCAATTAAATCAAGATCCCAAGCACCACCGGCAAAACCTTTAAACATGCCAGACCAGCGATCTACAGTTTGAACGAAAGCTTGTCCCTGCCAAATCCATTCGCTCATCTTCCAGCAATCACCAATACCACGACCCTTTTGTGCACTGCTGATTTCGCCTGCTGCAAAACCCGATGCAGATTCGGTCACAAAGCTCGCTTTGCCTGTTAAAGATTGATTCATTACCCAAGCCCCATAGCCTTCATTGTAGGCTCCGCGCCAGCATAGGGTGGTAGCTAGAACTTTGTTATTGGTAAGCTTATAGAGTTCAATCGCTTGTGGTTTGGCACCCTCTCCATCATAAATGCCTGCACAAAATTCAGCTACATCTGACTGTGTCGGCCGGGCAGCCATGAGTAACTTATGCAGGTTTTGGTACTGTCTGCTATTGGGCTGTAGTGTTAAATAAGGTTTTGCTGCGGTTTTTACTTTATTGACCACTAATTTGGGCTGTGCTGCCAATACTTTCGACTCACCTTCGGTGCCGGGCTTGACCAAAGCCCCTACCGTACCCATACGTTGTTGAAAATCATCCATTTTCAACAATGAGGCCGTCATGCCTGCATCAGAAACTTGCCAGATGTAATAGGCATTTTTAAATACGATGTTCGCTTTTTTCCGGGCCTGTTGTAACAGTGCATTGAGCTGTTTGCTATTTAGTGCTCCTGTAAGCAGTTGCTCTGAAATGTTAATCCTGACTCGGCCATAATCCTGATTATTGATAAAAAAGTTTAAATTATTCAGTTTCTTGTAGTCTAAGGCTTGATCAAAACTGGATAGGGAAAATGTCCCTTGTACGGTTTGTTTTGCTCCAGCTTTACGGGTCAACAAGATTGTGGCAGGCATACTTTGCAGATGATCATCCTGATAGCCTGCTGCCCGACAGGTGCCGGTATTACTGCAATACACTTCCCAATCCTGATGAGAAAAAGACATGCCTTGAATTTCTTTGGCAAATGTTAGAGGACTGGTCACGGCCAGACAGCAAAGCGAAGTCCACGCATAAAACCTTTTCATTTTTTCTGCCCCTTCCCTTTTTAATTACTATACTTCAGCATTTTCATGATTGTGAAATATAAAGCGTTATAAAAAACCCGCATCATACGGGTTCTGTTGCTCAATTTGAGTATGCCTTATTTATGCAAAGTCGATTCAAATGCCCTTAAACGCTTATAAATTGAAAGCAATTCGATAATGGTCGGCCAAGATTCTATTAAATACTGGAATGACTCGCGTACCTTGCCAAAGACATTGGCAATCTGCATCATAAGGCCTAAGGTAATCGCCCCTGCGGCAATACTTGGAAACAGCACAAACAGGCCATACAGATTGTCCAGCTGCATGTACCAGATGCGTACCATGTTGAAATAGGCATAATGGAAATACAGGCGGAAATAATTAAAACGCACGCGACTGAACAGTTCTTTTAAAGTCAGCGGATCGGCACGATCGGCATAGTCTTCACCGTAAACCAGTTCCTTACGGTAGGCAGCTTCAACCTTCTGGTTGTTAAATTCCAGACCCGGCAATTTATACCCGACGACCATCAACACTACGGTACCCAGCACTGCCCAGCTAATGGCAGCCCAAACCAGCGCATATGGAATTTCACCAATCACCGGCAGCTGTTTGACATGCGATGACAACTGCAATAACACCGGTAAAAATGCCATGAGCGTCATGAGGGCCTGAATGAAACTCACTCCCAAACTTTCGGTGGTTTTGGCAAAACGCATGGTATCTTCCTGAATACGCTGCGAAGCCCCTTCAATATGACGTAACTGTTCCCAATGTGCAGTGTAATAGTCATTCATGGCCGTACGCCAACGGAATACATAATGGCTGACAAAGAACAGGTTAAATACGGCAATGGTCACATAGACCATGGCGACATAGAGGAAAGTCAAGGTTTCACTGTAGAGTAAATTGACATTGCCACCGCCACTGCTCAGCATTTTCTGAATCAGGTCATAAAATGGGCTGTACCAGGCATTCACCACCACATTCACCTGCACGGCAAACCAGATGTTAAACAGAATAAAAGCCGAGCCCCAGACCGACCAGCCCTGCCATGGATTGCTGGATTTTAAGCGCCAGAACAGGGCAAAAATAACGGTTGAAACCATGAACCACAGATAGAACCATAAAAATGAAGGCGCCCAAAAGCGACTTACCCCTATCGGTAATTCTGCAGTGGCATAACCCGGTGCAAAGCCTAAAAATGTTCCCCAGCCACTTCCGCCGGAATACCACAGTGCAATATTGATGACAAACCAGAGTACCAACGATGAAAAGAACCACTTCGGGTCAGGAAAAAAAGATTTAAACATTCGCTCAAGCTATTCCTTTATTTTTAGTTTCAAACTTGCCAATCAACCAGCCGGCCCATTTAAGCCGGATGGATGAAGCGGCTATTATTCTCGTCTTTTCATCTTTGTAGCAACTTATACACTGTTTGTGAAATGTTTTTTCAGATGAAATATTGTCTTGGGCTGACACCTTAATCGGCAAATGGTAGGGTTCATTCGCCCTGTGGTGACGTCTTAACCATTCAGTTCAGCTTAAAATCTGCGACATCCTGCATTCAACACAGCACTGATGACTTTTTGCCAGATCTTGACTCAGCTTAGAGGGGATAAATTAAAATTTTCTTAAAAATAATCCAGCTATTAAATCCCTAAAATTTTTATGGAAATGTTCAAAAATGGAAGATAAATCAAAATATAAACTTTAATCCCTTCTCATTTACTTCTTCAGTATGTCGACTGCATAATGATTTTTATCCGTTTGTTTTTGATTTAACTCGCAAAACTGATAAAATTGGTTAAATATTTACCAATTTATGGTATAATTAATCTAATTTCTAATAAACAGGGGAAGTGAAATGGAAAAATTAATCATCGAATTATTAAAACCCGTAACCTTGGAAAAAGAAAACTGCAATCCGCTGGTTTTTGAACAAGGCACTATTTTAAAAGTCGTTATGCAAACACCGACCAGCCTGTTGGTATCAGACGACTCAAATTTTAACTTTACTGTTTCTTTGCGAGATGAGAATACAGTCTGGCGTGAGCTATAAATTTCATTGGATTTTTATATTGATTTAGAAAATTTGGCTACGGAATTCTCAACTTGGGTACACCTTCCCTAAACTCAGGTTCGAGATTTTTGGTGGGCCATAAACAACCCTAAAGCTAAACAACCACTAAAGAATCATAAAGTTTGGCTAAAAAGCCTCCGCTGCTGATCAAAGCCATAGAAAAAGAGATAGATGCTTTATCTGTTATGAAGCTTAAAAGTTCCCTCTACCTCTAGTCTATCCAGCATCCCCCAACCAAGCTGCTTTAAGCTGAATATTGTTTACACCAGTTTTTTTCAATATTTAAGCGTACTCATAAAGCTTAGCGCAGAAAACAGCCAGATAAACAAGACGAAACTGCGCCCCTGATTAAAATGATTCAGATCCGTACCATGCAAAATATTATGCCGGGTCATGCTCACGGTTGAACTGCTATCCATCTGGTATGCTGCAAGTTCGGGAAAATAAGGATTCAGCTCTGCTGCAATTTTAGATTTATGCCACAGGCTTTTTATCTCGTTGCCTTTTAAGCCCGGAACGATTTTATAGACATCGACAAATTTGGTGCCGTTTTGTTTTAAGAAACCGGTTTTCAGTAAAACATCGGTCAAGATGCCTTCGAGCTGTGCATAGACGTTAGGAATACAGCCACTATAAAAACCAAGTTTATACATCTTAAAACTTTCAAGCAGCACAAAACGACGCTGTGCTTTGATGCTGTCATCAATCTCTAAAGCATCAAAAGCTTTAAGCATTTCTGTTTGAAAATATTTGCAATTAATGATGTCGAGTAAATTAAATTGTTCAATATCTTTAAATTGATGAATTGCAGGCCAAAAGTGCATCAGGTTTAAGGCATCATTGGCAACTTTCGCCCCCAGGGGCTGATCAAGTTCTTCTACCAGTACCTGAAAATACGGTTCCTGCTCGGCTAAGCCCAATAATGTTTTGATAAGAAAAGCATGTTCATCTGCCGAGATATCTTCCAGATACTGTTCGGCTTCTTTCAAGATTTGATTGCCCATTTGCACTTTATTCTGCTGATTTTGCTGAATACACGTTACAGGTGGGTCGTAATCAAAATCATCCTGGTCAATCATGGTCTTTACTCTTGGCAGATTGCTTTAAGTGCCTATTATCACAGGTATTCATTACAGCACATAGCGCTATAAAATAAATACGATGACGTTGATTGAATCCCAAGCGAGATTCAATCAACTGTAGCCACCCAATTACAGTTCGCCCGATTTAGACATTGCCCGGTTTGCAGATGGAGCATGTTTGGATGCCATCCGGACCATTTTCAATTTTTTGGCCGTTCTAGCCCCTTCAACCATGCCCTGAATGAAGTATCTTTAAAATTGAAACCCTTATTGATGATTTTTATTCTGGTCAGACTTGTGTTGCTCAGATTGATGGGTTTTATCTTGATCCTTTTTGGCCTCAGCTTTGTTGTTGGTGTGAGCTGAGTTCTGGTCTTTATCCTGATTGTCCTTGGACGAAGAATCCTGATCCTGTTTTTTCGACTCACCAGACTGAGACTGATCTTCTCCTTTCATTTTACTCATTGTGTCCGTCGCCATCTGTCTCAGTTCACCCAGTTTGACAGAGGCTTCATTGACCAACTCCATAATCTTCTGTTTGGTGTCTTCAAACTTGTGTAGGGCCTCATCTTTTAAATGTGCCATACGGTCCTGCTGATCTGACTGATTTGCCGATTTATCTTCCGATGTATGATCTGCTTTAGCCTTTTTCGTGTCATCCGAACCCTGTTCACCATTTTGCTGGCTGTCTGACTTGCCATTTTTTAGCTCATTCAGAATCTTTTCAGCTTTTTTCAGCAGATCCTCACCAATCGCGATTGCCTTCACTTTTAAGTCATCCATCTTAATGCTTTCAGTTTTTTGATCTAACTTGCCAGACTGAGCTTGATTAGAATTATCTTTCTGGTCTGCATGTTCGCCACTTGGCTGAGTGCCTTGCCTAGCTTCGGACTTTTCATCAGTATTGTGCTTCTGGGCTTCTAGAACTTCCTGATTATGCTTTTTATCGATCTCGTTCTGCTTTTGCTCTTTTTCCACTTGCTCATTCAATTCTCGTGCATGTTGTTCTTTATCTGGGTTTTGCTTCGAAGTACTTGTCTGGTTATTCTGAGTCATGAGTACCCTCCTGAGGTGTCATAAAATGATCAGACAATTTTTTAGCACAAAGCATGCACCCAAACGGACGAATTAAGTAAACTGCAACAAAGCCTGTACATGTTGTTGCTATTGATTGCAGAAAGTAGCGTTAACTTACCTCGGTCAATTGTTTAATCGTCGCGCATCGGATGATACCGAATGCTGTATTTGAAGATTCAGGTCGCTTTATTCATTGCGCTTCAGCTAAAGCATTTCTTTGTAATCCCTTCTGCATCATGTAAAATTATGGCCCATTGCATAATGAATACGAATGAGAGAGTGAATCCGTGCGTAAAATCCTAGTCACCAATGCCCTTCCTTACGCCAATGGCCCGATTCATATGGGTCACTTACTCGGCTATATCCAGGCTGATATATGGGTACGTGCGATGCGTGCAATGGGTCATGACGTGACGTATGTCTGTGCGGATGATGCTCATGGTACAGCGATCATGCTGCGTGCTGAGGCAAATGGCATTTCACCTGAAGCACAGATCGCCAATGTGCAAAAAGAACACATTCGTGACTTTGACGGTTTCGGTGTGCATTTCGATCATTATGACTCTACCCACAGTGATACCAACCGCGCCCGCGCTTCAGAAATCTATATCAAAAACCGTGAAGCCGGCAATATTGCAGTTCGCCCTGTAACCCAGTTATTTGATCCTGAAAAAGGCATGTTCCTGTCAGACCGTTTTATTAAGGGTACATGCCCAAAATGTAAGGCAGAAGATCAATACGGCGATTCATGTGAAGTCTGCGGTACAACTTACAACGCAACTGAATTATTAAATCCAAAATCGACTTTAAGCGGTGCGACTCCTGTTGAGAAATCTTCGGATCATTACTTCTTTAAACTGCCAAATTTTGGTGAATACCTGCAAAAATGGACCCGTGATGAAGGTCGTCTACCCGTATCTATCGCCAACAAACTGGATGAATGGTTTGATAATGGCTTGAATGACTGGGACATCTCACGTGATGCACCTTATTTCGGCTTTGAAATTCCTGATGCACCAAACAAATATTTCTATGTTTGGGTGGATGCTCCGATCGGCTATATGTCGAGCTTCGAAAATTACATCAAAACCAAACGTCCTGACTTAAGCTTTGATGATTTCTGGAAAAAAGATTCTAAAAATGAAGTCTATCACTTCATTGGTAAAGACATCGTTTACTTCCATGCCCTGTTCTGGCCTGCAATGCTGGAAGGTGCAGACTACCGTACACCAACCGGTTTATTCGTGAATGGCTTCCTGACTGTAAATGGTCAGAAGATGTCTAAATCTCGCGGTACCTTCATTAAAGCTGAAACTTATTTACAGCATTTGAACCCTGAATACCTGCGTTATTACTTTGCTTCAAAACTTTCTGACAAGGTAGAAGACTCTGACCTGAATCTGGATGACTTCGTTCAGAAAGTGAATTCGGACCTTGTAGGTAAAGTGGTAAACATCGCCAGCCGTTGTGCAAAATTCATCAATACCAAGTTTGATAACAAGCTAAGTGCAACTTGTGCCGAGCCTGAACTGGTTCAAAGCTTTATTGATGCTGGTGACTCAATTGCCAAAGCTTATGAAACCCGTGAATTTTCGGCAGCGATCCGTGAAATCATGGCGCTTGCAGATAAGGCCAACCAGTACATCGATGAGAAAAAACCTTGGGCTTTAGCGAAAATCGAAGGCGAAGAACAGCAAGTTCATGACGTGTGTTCTGTGGGTATCAACCTGTTCCGTCAATTGGCTGTGTATTTAGCTCCAGTACTTCCAACTTTGGCTGCTCAGGTTCAGGACTTCCTTAAACTGGCTTCTTTCGACTTTGCTTCACGTACAGAAATCTTAACTGGTCATGAAATTGCATTGTTCCAGCCATTGATGCAACGTGTTGATCCGAAAGCTGTGGCTGCAATGGTCGATGCCTCTAAAGATTCTTTAGCTGCACCTGCTGCTGAACCAGCAAAAGCTGAGAAGAAAAAAGAGAAAGCTAAAGAGAAGAAAGCCGAACCTAAAGTGGGTGAAGCTGAAATCATTACGATTGATGACTTCATTAAAGTTGATCTACGTGTTGCTGAAGTTTTGGAAGCTACAACGGTTGAAGGTTCTGACAAACTGCTGCAATTGACTTTGAATGTTGGTGAAGCTGAGCCACGTAATGTCTTCAGCGGTATCCGTGAGTTCTATAAACCGGAAGACCTGAAAGGCAAACTGGTGGTGATGGTTGCAAACCTTGCTCCACGTAAGATGCGTTTTGGTATTTCAAACGGTATGGTACTTGCCGCTGGTAATGGCGAAGGTGTTTGGGTGATTTCACCTGAATCTGGTGCTAAACCGGGTGATAAAGTGTCTTAAGATTTCGGTCGAAAGATAAGAAAAAGCCTCTACTGATGTAGGGGCTTTTATTTGATAAAATAATAATTGTTAATAAAAGCATGCTTAATATTATTGGAATCTTATGAGCAATTCAAATGCACTTCAATTTCTCGTCGATAAGACCGAGACTGTAAGGACTTTAAAATTAAAAAAAACTGAATTTCAAGGGCTAGGTCATGAGTTGTCAATTTCCCAAAAAGATTTAATGAATAGTTATAACCGCTCAAAGAATATAAAACATACAAGAGACTTAGGTACACATAGAGAAGAAATTTTACGTAAACACTTATTAAATGCCGGTTTAGTACCTCCTAAATTTCTTATTAGTGAAATAAGTTGTAGAGTTGCAGATACTAATGGCAATTATTCAAGAGAATTGGACATTCTTTTTTCTAACCACGAAGAAAGAATTTTATTAATGAAAAGAGGAAATACACTTGAAGTTCATCCAGTTGAAAATACTTACGGTACAATTCAAGTTAAATCAAAAGTAACTCAAACAGAATTAGAATCTGCTTTTGAAAATATTGCTTCATATAAAAGACTAAGAAAAAATAGAAGTGAAAAAGAAGCTAATATATCTAATGAAGGATTTGGAATTATATTTTTTTATACCACAGATTTAGATAATGAAAAATTAACAGAATGTATAAATTCTTTAAAAAACAAATATTCTCTTGACTTAGTACCTAATGCTATATTTATTCTAGATCATGGTCATTTTATTCTACAACATAAGGATTCATACAATTATTTCCTTACTGACCACATTAGTTCTTGCCAAAATGAAGAATTAACGTACTTTTGCAATCCAAATCATGATGATCACTTGTTCCATTTTCACTCAATATTATTATATCTACTACAAAATACTAGAACATTTACATTTAAATTATCTGACTACTATAATTTAGGTAATATCGACTTTAATACCAATATTTCTTTCAAATTCATGTTTGGTGAACATCATGAATTAATGACTTGTGATAAACACAAAGGAGACGATTATCAATATTTAAAAACTATTAAAAGTGAAAATTTAGAAAAAATATACAACTCAGTCATTAATACACAATTTTATGATGAAAATTTTATACTTTTTAATATACACTCAGACAACCTTGTTAAAATTTATAATCCTGAAAAACTAGAGTTAGATCCCATTCTAAAATATGATAAAAACACAATGATTTATGAAAAGATAATAATTAATAAATTAGGTAATAAAATTAATGTTCTACTGCCTTGGTATTATATTTTAAAAGAGAATCTATTTGAAGATTGTCCACGTTGTCAGAGAAATCTGACTCAAAAGATCAATAGACAAAAAACAAAACTTAAATCTCCTAGTTAGAATCTAATATCATATAAAAACATTTAATCAACTTATAAGAAACCTATGAAAACTTTAAACCCCCTATTCCTCGCACTCACGCTAAGTACCACAGCCATCACCACCCAAGCAGCTGAATCAACCATTCCAGCTCAAAAACAAGTCGCTGGCTATTACCACCACCAAATGGGTAACACCCAAATCACCGCCCTGCTTGATGGTACGAACCACCTAAACCCATCCATGTTTAAAGGCTTAAGCGACAGCGAAAAAAGCGACATCCTAAAAAAATATGCTGCTATAAATGACAAAGGCGTTCAAACCTCAGTCAACGCCTTTCTCATCAATACAGGCAAGCAACTGGTAATGGTGGACAGTGGTGCAGCCAGCTGCTTTGGCGCACATCTGGGTTCAATCTATAACAACCTGAAAGCTTCAGGTTATCAACCTACGCAAGTGAATGACATCTTCCTGACGCATCTCCACCCTGACCATGTTTGCGGTATTTCCAATAAAGGCGTAGCGAATTATCCAAATGCCACTTTGCATATTTCAAAAACAGAATATGACTACTGGCTAAATCCCAATACCGTGAAGAAACTGCCAAAAGACAAGCAAGCAGGTTTCTTGGGTACAGTTGAAAAAATTAAAGCGGCTTTAGCTCCATATGAAAAAGCCAAAAAAGTGAAGGTATTCTCGGACAAATCATTGGCATTGGGTGGAATCGAATTTAAGCCTTCTTTCGGACATACCCCGGGGCATTACAGCTTTAAACTCAAAGCTGATGGTCAGGAAGTCGTGTTTATTGGCGACATCGTGCATTCACACACTTTGCAGTTTGACCGCCCTGAAACCGCAATTGAATTTGATACTGATCCCAAAGCAGCGGTACAGACACGTTTAAAACACTTTGCCGAATATGCCAAAGACGGTCAGCTGATTGCTGCCCCGCATTTACCTTTCCCGGGTCTTGGGCATATCTATTCAAAAGATGGGAAAAACTATCAGTGGATTCCGGTACATTTTAAGGATTGATAAAAGATGAATAAAAATAATCCCCTCAATACAGGGGATTATTTTTTAATGAACTGCTGAGACCTAAACCGTGATTTTCGCTTCATCGGCAACAAACCGTTTGCGTCCGGTCTGTTTGGCTTTAAACAGGTTTTTATCGACCATATTTAAAAAGTGTATTTTGTCATCTTTCTCTGTCGGACAAATACATTTCACCCCCAGACTTAAACTGACATTCTCTGAAATCGGAGATGCCCGATGGGGCAGATTTGCCTGATTCATCATACGAAGGATATTGTCTGCAATTTGAATTGCACCCTCTAAATTCGTTTCTGGCAATACAATCGCAAATTCCTCGCCCCCATAACGTGCCACCAGGTCACGTGGACGTACACAGCAGCTTTCCAGCATCTGTGCAATCTGCTTGATACAGGCATCGCCAATAATATGCCCATTAAAATCATTGTATTGTTTAAAGAAATCGATATCGATCAAAATGACCGACAGGGGCTTTTGTTCACGTATTGCGTTGTCCCATTCACGTGAATAGAAATCGTCAAATAAGCGTCGGTTGGCAATTTCAGTTAAACCGTCTTTATAGGAAAATTCTTCCAGCTTGCGGTGCAACGCTTTTAGTTCCTCTTCCTTTTTCTTGCGTTCAGAAATATCAAACATAAAGCCGACTAAACGTTCAACTTCACCATTTTCCTTACGTACCACATGAACCACATCACGAATCCAGCAATATCCACCGCTTGCCTTTAAGGCACGATAGTCCGCTTCATGATCTATACCGGCAATGGATTGCGACACACAATAATTCAGCACATGATCACGATCATCCCGGTGCATACGGTCTGCCCAGTCCTGCACCGACTTCCAGGAACTCTGTTCCCAGCCCAATAACTTTTCAATTTGAGGGCCAATATAGCTAAACTGTTTGGTGGCCCAATCTATGCTCCAGGGTATGGCCAAAGTCGACTCTAATAATGTTTTATAAAACATGTCATTCGACAATTGCTGCTCATCAAACGGATTGTTCGACATAAGACTACTCTAATTTGAATGCACGAAAAATGTCTTAATATGTTCTGGTTTTACCCTACACGACATTTCAATACGCGCTTGATGACTAACCTGCCTGAAACAGGCTCCCCCATAAAAACTGCTTTTTCACCACTGAACATTTTTACATTTCAAGATGATTATTTATTCTACAATTTCTCTCCAAGAAGAAACATCTATTTCTAGCGATTTGATTTATTTTCAAGGTAATTCCTATGTTCTGCATTTGGAACCACGTCCCTGTATTTTTCTAAACTTTTAAAAACAACACTCAGGATCAGATGATGAATAACATTGTTTACTTTGAAATCCAGTCTTCCAATCCCGCCAGAGACATCGCTTTTTACCAGTCTGTTTTTGGCTGGAAATTTAGTAAGGTTGAAGGTTTGCCGATTGAGTATTATCAAATCCAAACTGAGAACATGTCTGGCGGTTTACTGAAACGCCCTGCAGAAATCCCTCCAACCCATTGTGGTAGCAATGCTTATACCTGTTCTGTACTGGTTGAAAATTTCGATGAAGTCGCACAGAAAATTCTGAATGCAGGCGGTCAAATTGCCCTGGACAAATTTGCCATTCCTGGACGTTGCTGGCAGGGATATTTTCTTGACACCGATCACAATACTTTTGGCCTGGTAGAAGCGGATGAAAATGCCCAATAAAAAAAGCTTTAGAATTAAATCGATTAACATAAATTAAGCGACTACATCCACCATGAAAGGCAGAATAGATGGCATGATTTATGATAATTTATAAGCTCATTTTATCCATTGTGATTTGGGGCATTCGTGGCTGTTCATTTTCTGCATACATCAGACTGGCATCTGGGACAATTCTTTTATAACCATTCACGCCAGTATGAACATGAACAGTTTTTAAGCTGGCTACTTGAACAAATCCAGCAGAAACAGCCCCATGCATTACTGATCGCCGGTGATATTTTTGATGTCATCAATCCTGCATCCAGCGCGCAAAAACAGCTTTATCAATTCTTGGCCGATGCCCATGCCCTTGCCCCGCATATGCAAACCCTGATGATTGCCGGTAACCATGACTCGGGCTATCGTATTGAACAGGTCGAGCCCTTACTGGAAAAATACAATGCCAGAACCGTCGGCGTAGTTCATAAAAATGAGGAGGGTCAGATTGATTTAGACCGGTTGCTGGTTCCGATTTATGATCAACAGAAACACATTGTGGCCTGGTGTTTGGCGCTGCCCTTTTTACGTCCGGCAGAAATTACCGGTTTTAATGAACACACTACCAATAGTCAAAATGCGGTTGCCTATTTACATCAGCAACTGATTGCCGAAGCCAAAAAACGTAAAATGGATGATCAGGCGCTTATTCTGATGTCACATGCGCATATGCAAGGCGGTGAAACGTCTGATTCGGAACGGCCGATTATCATTGGCAATGAAGAAGCCTTATCGACGGCATTATTTGATGACTGTATTGATTATGTCGCGCTGGGGCATTTGCACAAACCGCAAAAAGTTCAACATGCGCACATCCGTTATAGTGGTTCCCCTATTCCTTTGTCTTTTAGCGAGATTCACTATAAGCATCAGATTGTAGAGGTACAAGTTGATCCATTAAAGCAGGATGAATCACGCTTTCAGTTTGAAGCGATTGCCATCCCGCGCTGCATTCAGCTGCATAAAATTCGTGGCGAGCTGAATGAAGTAATGCAAAAACTCAAAGCCTTGCCCGATGGTGAAATTGAACAGATGGGTCAGCGTGAATATGTGGATATTGAATATCACACCCTGACGCCGCCCTTGCCCAATTTAAGACAACAGTTTGAAGAAGCGCTGCCGAAAAACCGCTATCGTCTGGTGCGAATTTCACGGCAATATTTATCGGCGGAAAATGATAATTCAACAATTGCAAAAATCTGCCTGGAACCGCCAACCCCGGAAAAACTGTTTCAGCAGATCTGGGAAAAACAGGGCTATAGCAATGATGAAACTGTCTTGAACGATTTTATGAGTCTGATGCACGAAGCACAAAAATCACTTGAAGAACAACAAATACGCTAAGAACTGTCCATGAAAATTTTATCCATTCGTATAAAAAATTTAGCTTCCCTTTCAGGTGAGCATTTTATTGATTTTGAAAGTGAACCTTTGGCCAGTGCGGGCCTGATTGCCATTGTCGGCAAAACCGGTGCCGGGAAATCCACCATTTTGGATGCCATGTGTCTGGCACTGTTCAACAAGATTCCACGTTTAAAAGACAGCGACGGAAAATTGCAGGATGTGGATGGTTCAGAGTTACTGACCAACTCGCCTTTGACGGTTTTGCGCCGGGGCACCGCGCATGGCTTTGCCGAAGTCTGCTTTGTCGCGCAGGACCAGAAACGCTATCTTGCGCGCTGGGAGTTGAAACGTTCACGTGAAAAAGTCGATGGCAAACTGCAAAGTGTACAGCGGTATTTAAAATGCCTGACCGATGGCGTGGTGATTGCCGATAAAGCCAAAGCCGTCGATGCGCATATTCACCAAATCTGCCAGCTCAGTTTTGAGCAATTTACCCGTGCGGTGTTATTGGCTCAATCGGAAGTGACGGCGTTTTTAAAAGCCCGCGATAATGAACGCGGTGAGCTGCTGGAATATCTGACCAATTCCAGTATTTTTGGCAAAATTGGCCAGCTGGCCTATGAAAAAACCAAACAGATTGCCAACCAGCGTAAAGAAATAGAGAACATTCTCGGACACATTGAAATTTTATCCGAGGAAGAAATTACTGAATTAACCCATCAATTTCAGCAGGCGAATCAGGCATATCAACAGCTGGAACATGAAAAAGCACAACTGGAAAAACAGCAGCAATGGTTTGAGCGCAAGCAAAAACTGGACAGTGAAATTATTCACAAGCAGCAGGCTTATGAGGAGCAAAAACAGCTTCAGCAAAATCTGGCGCCTGAACAGGACCGTTTAAACCGTCTGCAAATATTTTCCAGCATTCGCCCGGTTGTTTTTCAGCAGCAGCAGTTATTCAAAGCCCAGCAGCAACTGGAACCGCAAATTCAGTCTACTCAAAACAGTTTTGATGGATTAAGCTATCAGTTTGAAGCCGAAAAAGTCAAATATATTCAAGCTGAAACAGATTTGAACAGTTTGCAGCAATTTGAACAGCAACATCATGACGCCCTGCTACAGGTGCGTCAATGCGTGCAGGAACGGGATTTTATTGGCGAAGAATACAAAAAGATTAAAGCCCGTTCGCTCCAGCTGGAACATCAGCAAAAACCCTTACTGGACCAACAGCAAAAGATTGAATTGCAGATTCAGCAGCTTGTGCAGCAACAAAGCCAGCTTCACCAGCAACTGCAACAGAGCCAGCAATTTTCCAGTTTGGATAAAGGCTTAAATGCGCATATCCAGCAATTAAGCCAGTTTATTGTGCAATATCAAAATATTGAAAATAGTCTGGGGCAGATCAGTACAGCTGAAACCAGACTTGCCGAAAACAAGGCTGAATTAGATCGGTTGATTGCCCAATTTGGTCCGGCTGAACAGATTGAAATCCGGCTGGAACAACAGCGCCAGTCACGTGAACAGAAACTGGTACAACTCAATCAGTTCGGCTTTATACAGCAGAAACTGAAAGATTATTTTGAGCTGCAAACCGGGTCCCATCAATTGAATGCTAAGCTGGCTCAACTCAACAGCCAGGCTCGGCAAGCTGAAAAAATCGCTCAACAGGCAGAGCAAACTTTTCAAACGGCCAAAGCTGAACGGATTCAGTTGCAGCAGATTTTACAGCAACAACAACTGCTGCATGCTGAAAATATTGAACATTTACGCATGCAGCTTAAAGCCGGAGAAGCCTGCCTGGTGTGTGGTAGCACCTCCCATCCTTACCGTCAGGATGAAACTCTGGTCTCCAAAGCTCTGTTTGAACTGCAACAGCAGCAGGAACAGCAAGCCTTGGGCAAGGAACAGGACTGCTTTAATGAATGGCAGTCAACGCAGCAAAATCTCGCCACCCTGCAAGCAGAGTTGACCCAGACCACTCACACCCACCAGCAAATGCTGGAAAAATTGTCAGGCTTCAAGAATGAACTGGCTCAACAACTGCATCAGGTAAATATACAGCTGGACCTGGAACAATCTCACGATCAAATGAACGCCGAGATGACGCAGTACCTTGAGCAGCTTAGACAGGACATTTCGGCTATTGAGCATCAGCTGGAAAACTTAAGCCAAAATTCCAAAGCCCAGCAGCAACTGATTCAGGCCATCAGCAGTACTGAACATCAAATTACTTCTGCAAAACATTTGCAGCAGCAAGTTCAGCATATCCAGGACTGTCTTACTGCAACCGAACAGCAGGCCTGGCAGCAGCACAGTATCCCATTTGCCGAGCAGACCTTAACACGCTTAAATGTGCGTGCCTTGCAGTTAGAGCAGTTAGATGCATTCACCAAACAGCTGGATCAGCAAAAGCAGCAGCTCAGCATATCCAACACCCATCAGCAAAATCTCGATCAGCAACTGCTGGATACACAGCAGGCATTACAAGAGATTGCCTTAAAGGGACAACACAATACCGATACAGCCAATCAGCTCATTCATGGCATGACCGGATTAACCGGGCTCAAGCCGAATGAATGGCTGGCAGAACACGATACTAAGCGTCAGCAGCTGCAGCAGAATTATCATCAATTAAAACAAAGCTTTGAGAAGTTACGCCTTGACTATGAAAAGCAAAAAAGCGAACTGGAACAGCTTAAGGCTCAGCATCAGCAAAACCTGAAAGCCTCCGGTCAATGCCAGACTGAAATTGAACACTGGTTAACACAACATGCAGATTTTAGTCATGATGACCTGGCAGACTTGATTCAGATCAATGCCGAGCAAGAGCAGCAGATGCGTAGCAAACTGCACAATGCCGAACGCCTGCTCAATGAAGCCGCCTCTGCCCTGAAGACCATGCAGGAACAGTATGCAGAACATCTTTTGCAGATGCCGGACATGCAGTTTGAACAGCTCGCGCAATTGATCAGCGTAAATCTGGAAGCCTTAAAGGCCCAGCTGGAAACCCGTGACCAGTTAAAACTGAGACTTGAACTGCATCAGCGTAATCTCATCAAGCAACAGCAATATGCCAATCAGATCCAGAGAATCCAGCAGGAAGAGCACCGTTGGGGCAAAATTTCCGGGCTGATGGGCGATGCCAGCGGCAAGAAATTCCGCGATTATGCCCAGCAATACAATCTGGATATTTTAATTGAACATGCCAACCAGCAACTGGCGATGCTGTCCCAACGCTATACCTTAAAACGTCTGGATCACTCCTTGAGTCTGGCAATTATTGACCATGACATGGATGGCGAAACACGTTCCGTCGCCTCACTTTCAGGCGGAGAATCCTTCCTGACTGCCCTTGCCTTATCTCTGGCGATTGCCAACATGGCTTCAGGTTCGATGAAAATTGAATCCCTGTTTATTGATGAAGGTTTTGGCACGCTAGATGCCTCATCTTTATACATGGTGATGAATGCCCTGGATCAATTGCAAAATCAGGGCCGTAAAGTGGTGTTGATCTCGCACATTCAGGAAATGCACGAACGCATTCCGGTACAGATTCAGGTCAAGCCTCTGGGAGCAGGTGCAAGCACGATTGAAGTCATTGGCTAATGACTTCAATTAAATCCACTTCTTTTTCAATGGATGAGGAGACTGCTCTGCAAGGGAGAATTGATTTAAAGTTACGCCTGTTTAGAATAATCTCGTGCCCCAAATAACGCCGTTCCAACACGAACCATGGTCGAGCCTGCGGCGATCGCCTCATTCATATCTCCCGACATGCCCATACTCAAAGTATCCCAGTCTTCAGGATGAGCATGTTCAGTTTTTACACTTTCAAACAAGGCTTTGGCATCGCTAAATGCCTGCGGATTATTCGGTGCGGGAATCACCATCAGACCACGCAATTTTAAATGCGGTAGCTGGCTAATGCGTTTAACCAGCTCAGCCACTTCATTCGGCTGACAGCCATCTTTGGTGTCCTGCGCATCAATATTGACCTGCAAACAGATATTCAGTGGTGCCTGATTCGCCTCACGCTGATTCGACAAGCGCTCTGCAATAATCAGACGGTCTACCCCATGTACCCAGGCAAACTTTTCTGCCAGATGCTTGGTCTTGTTGCGCTGCACATGACCAATAAAATGCCATTCAATATCCAGATCACCCAAAGACTCCATTTTATCCAAGGCTTCCTGTAAATAATTTTCCCCAAATGCACATTGTCCGGTCTGGTACATTTCGCGCAAAGACTCACTTGGATGGGTCTTTGAAACAGCCAGCAACTGTACGCTTTCCACATTGCGCCGGGCATGTTTACAGGCATCTTCTATTTGCTGTATAACTTGATTTCGTGACTGTTGAAGACTATTCATTGACGAGGTTCTCATTTCATTCATCTTTTTTTGCCTTCCCTTGCAACTAACTGTTGGTTAAGCTTTGGGAAAGCCTTATTATTCTATCAAAATAAATAACATTTAAATGAACTCGGGGAAATTATGGATATCACTGAACTTTTAGCGTTTTCAGCTAAAAACGGGGCATCAGATTTACACTTATCTGCGGGGATGCCGCCACTGATCCGTGTCGATGGTGAAGTCCGTCGTATTAACTTGCCGGCTTTGGAACATAAAGAAGTACACAAACTTGTGTATGACATTATGAACGACAAACAGCGTCGTGATTTTGAAGAAAAGCTAGAAACCGACTTTTCATTTGAAGTTCCAGGGGTAGCCCGTTTCCGTGTGAACGCATTTAACCAGAACCGCGGTGCAGGTGCCGTGTTCCGTACCATTCCTTCAAAAGTACTAACTATTGAAGATCTGGGCATGGGTCAAATCTTTAAAGATATCTGTAATTACCCGCGCGGTATCGTCTTGGTGACTGGACCTACAGGTTCGGGTAAATCCACCACCCTGGCGGCCATGATCGACTATATTAACGATCAGCGTTATGACCATATCCTGACTGTAGAAGACCCGATCGAATTTGTACACGAATCCAAAAAATGCCTGGTCAACCAGCGTGAAGTGCATCGTGATACCCATGGCTTTAACGAAGCACTTCGTTCAGCACTGCGTGAAGACCCGGATATTATCCTGGTCGGTGAGATGCGTGACCTTGAGACCATCCGTTTGGCCCTGACTGCCGCTGAAACCGGTCACCTGGTGTTCGGTACACTGCATACCACCTCTGCGGCAAAAACCATTGACCGTGTGATTGACGTATTCCCGGCCGAAGAAAAAGACATGGTACGTGCCATGTTGTCTGAATCCTTACAAGCCGTGATCTCGCAAACCCTGCTCAAGAAAAATGGCGGTGGTCGTGTCGCTGCACACGAAATCATGATTGGTATTCCAGCCATCCGTAACCTGATCCGTGAAAACAAAGTAGCGCAAATGTATTCTGCCATTCAAACCGGTGCCAACTACGGCATGACCACGCTTGATCAAAGTTTAAAAAACCTGGTTGCAAAAGGTGTGATCAGTGCGCAAACGGCCCGCACAATGGCGAAACAGCCAGAAGCATTCTTATAATTTGAAAACGGATTGAGGTTCTTATTATGGATTTTAATGACTTGCTCAATTTGATGATTCAACAGAAGGCATCGGACTTGTTTATTACGGCCGACGTTGAACCATCCATGAAAATTAATGGTCAGATTGTGCCCGTCGCAAAAACCAAACTGACTGGTGAAGTGGTGGGACAGCTTTTAAACTCGATTATGAGTGATAAGCAGCGTAAAGAATTTGCCGAAACACGCGAATGTAACTTCGCCATCAACAACCGCGACAAAACTGCCCGTTTCCGTGTCAGCGCATTTCAACAGCGCGATCAGCCGGGTATGGTGCTGCGTCGTATTGAAACTGTAATTCCGACCATGGATGACCTCAAGTTACCGTCGATTTTAAAAGAACTGGCAATGACCAAACGTGGCATCATCATTTTCGTCGGTGCAACCGGTACCGGTAAATCCACCTCTTTGGCATCCATTATTGGTTACCGCAACCAGAACTCCAAAGGTCATATCATTACCATTGAAGACCCGATTGAATTTATTCATGAACATGCGGGCTGTATCATCACCCAGCGTGAAGTCGGGATTGATACCGACACCTTTGAAGTGGCACTGAAAAATACCCTGCGTCAGGCACCCGATGTGATTCTGATTGGTGAGATTCGTTCCCGCGAAACCATGGACTATGCCATTGCCTTTGCCGAAACCGGCCACCTGGTTTTTGCCACCCTGCACGCCAACAACGCCAACCAGGCCATTGACCGTATTATTCACTTCTTTGAAGCGGACCGACACAATCAGCTGTTTATGGATTTATCGCTCAATTTAAGAGCCATTGTAGCGCAGCAATTGATTCCAACCATAGATGGCAACTCACGTCGTGCTGCGATTGAAATCCTGATCAACTCGCCTTTAATTTCAGACCTGATCCGTAAAGGGGATGTACATGAAATTAAAGACCTGATGAAACGTTCACGTGAACTGGGCATGCAAACCTTTGACCAGGCCCTGTTTGACCTCTACAAAGCCAAACAAATTAGCTATAAAGATGCACTTAAGCATGCCGACTCACCAAACGATCTGCGCTTGCAAATCAAGTTGTCGGAAGAAGGTGGCGATCGTTTAATGCGTGCCAGTTCGAATATTACTTTCGATGGTCAGGCTTAAAAGCCCAATTAAAATGCAAAAAAAACAGGCTTTAAATAAAGCCTGTTTTTTTTAACTGATTCCAAGTCAGTATTATTTTTTACGTAATGCTTCCTGGCATTCCGCCGCATCACAATAACCATAAAGGTTCAAAGAGTGACCGGTTAAAGTAAAGCCAAACTTTTCAGCCACTTCATGTTGCTCATGTTCAATTACGTCATTGGTGAATTCGACCACTTTATTGCAATTCTGGCAGACAATATGATCGTGATGATCTTCTTGCATAATTTCGAAAACTGAATGATTATTTTCAAAATGATGACGCTGGATAATGCCTGCCGCTTCAAACTGCGTTAACACGCGATACACAGTTGCTAAACCGACATCTTCACCTTGTTCCAGTAGAGTCTTATAAATATCTTCTGCGCTTAAATGATGTTGTCTTGAATTTTCTAATAATTCCAATATTTTTATTCGTGGAAGCGTAACTTTAAGTCCAGCTTTGCGTAAATCTTGATTTGAAATAGGCATGTAAAAGGGTCTCTCAACAAATTTAAAGTTGGAATATGCAACAAAGTTAAGATGCAGTATGATCTATCCTTGGATCAAATGCATCATAATTAATTTGGGATAGTGTAGCAAAATGCAAAAAATCATGTTGACGTTATTCGTCACTTCACTGCTCGCAGGCTGTTCGACCTTGGGCGTTTATAAAGTTGATATTCCTCAAGGAACACCATTAACTCAAGCACAAGCGTCAAAAATTCAAGTCGGTATGAGTCACCAACAAGTCCGCTTTTTGCTGGGTAGCCCTACAATAACAGATCCAATGAATCCTTTACGTTGGGACTACATTTACAACTATATACCAGGAACTTATGCGAAAAAAGCCAAGATTCCGGCAGCCCATGGTCAACATTTAAAAATTTACTTCGATCAAACCGGTACGGTGCAAAAGATTGAAGGTCTAGAAACCATTCCAGAATCTCAACCTGGCTTGCCCGGCTCAAAAGAAGCGATTTTAACTGCGCCACCACTATAGACACTTTAAAATAAAAATAAACCCCTCGTTGAGGGGTTTTTCTTATCACTTCAATTGTTTAAAGCGATTTCCACGACAATATCGCCCAACCGGGTTGGCTGCTGCACGTTTGCGTCGAATATCCTTCGGATTGATGATGAGCGGTCGATAAATCTCGACACGGTCACCGACTTGCAAGATGTGATGCAGATCTTTCAGGCGCACGCCAAAAATTCCCAGAGCGAGCGGTTCTGCCAAGTCAACCTGTGCCCGAATACCACTTTGTTCAATCGCCTCTAAAGCGGTCATGCCTTGCCGAAAAGGCAGCGCAATATGAAACTGTTGCTCCAGTGCCGCATAGGCGACCCAAACCTGTTGTAGCTCACTCATCAGAACAATTGCCCAATAATTGCAATCATCGCCAGGATAATCGAAACAGGTAACACCACACGTACGGCAATACGCCATAGGTTATAAAACAACTCATTGCTGAAATTCATCGCCTTACGCAGATGGCTAATCTTCATGATCCATCCGGCAAAAATGGCATAGATGAGACAGATCACTAAGCCCCAAAGCATCAATAGTGTATTAAAAATCGGGCTCATTGCAGGAATTGCCCAAACAAATACGGCAGCTAGAATAAGCAACCATTGAATCACGATATTCAACTGACGCTGCAACAGCTGTTCACGCGCCATTTGTAATAACAATGCCGCAGCACTCACGACAGCAACCACCAAAGCCAGGCTTGGGATTTGTGCATTAGCAGCAAAGAAAGCAAAAGCAATTACCGCAACTAACTGCGCGATCCAGATCGGCAATACGGTTTTGCTTGCCATATCTTGCTGTTGAACCGCAGGCAAACTAGTTTGCCAGTACAAGCCCATACCTAAACCACTTGCCACCAGTGCCAGGACGGTTACACTACCCCACTCGCTAAATTCAAGCGGTGTTACATGCCAAGACGGTAAAGGCGTTCCCATCACATTGGCCAGAATGAAAGCAGCAAAAACCCCAATCACCGTTAAAAGCAGAATAATTTTTCGCGGTGCAAATGAAACTAAAATGGCAACAACAGCCAGGGCTATAAATAAAAGATGCGGTGCAATTGCATTAGCGGCAAAATGTCCCAGCAGCTGGCTCGCATTCGATAGCATGCCGCCTGCCAGAAAAGGAATGAAGACTACGGCCAGCCAGCCCACAATACGCCATTTTTGTGAGGCATCCGCATCCCGGGTTAAGCTGGACAAAGCATTTAAAGCTGTTGTTTTAGAACGCTTTGCCAATGCAATTTCCAAATAGCAAATCGGCAAAGCCAAAATAAGCATGGTAGCTAACCATAACAGCCAAAAATCAAGCTGACGATCAAGCTGAATCCCTACAATCGGTGCTAAAGTGGCAATGATGATAAAAGATAAACAAAATGCCATCAGCGGTGATAGCCATCGTGACATCGCATTGTCCTGCATGATGCGTTCCTAAAAAAAGTCTTTCGCTATTTTGCCTTTCTCATAAGTGAAAATCAAAAAGAAAAAGCAAACCATTATGCCTAATGATTTGCTGCGCAAAATGATTATCTTTTTAATTGTTGTTATCTCGTTTCTCTTTTATGAGAAAAAACGAGCAAACCAGTTTTTACCTGTTTTCTTTTCTTTTTCTTTAATAATACCCATCATGTTTTCTTTTACCGCACCGACATAGTCGGCATCATCGTGCTGAATATGATTGATCAGCCATTTTGAAAGCACTTCATGCAATTCACCTTCAATCGCTTGTCCCATTTCAAAGCGGCTACGATACGATTCAATCTTTTTAATAAATAAATCATGCACACGTTTATGCGGTACGCGGTATTTATAACCCGCCTCTTCCTGCAAAGACTCTTCAAAAGTAAAATGCGACTGAGTGTAATCAATGATATTATCAAGAATCTGTTTAATACGCGCACGGTCGGTATTTTCAACGATATCATCAATTTCATTAATATAATCAAGAATTCGTTTATGCTGATCGTCAATCACATCGATGCCAGTATTATATTCTGGAACCCATTTCATTTTCATTACGACCACCTATTAGATATAACCGATTAATCACATAAATTCATAATATATTGATTTTCAACAAATAAAAATGCACCAAAATAGTCGGCTTTTAGGTTTTTTTATAAAACAGATATAAATCATTGATATATATTCAATTATATTTAAAGACCCACTAAAAAGATAAAGTATTTTTTAACCAATATAATCAAAAAAAACAGCCATTAATTTTAATATAAAGTATTGTCTCTCTATTTCTTATATTTTCAAACATTTAATGAATATAAATTAATGATAAAAAACGTGCTTTATTGCTACTATTTAAGCTAAATCCTATAAACCACTCACTTAAAACATAAAAAATGCAATTAAAAACTTCTAGCTGTATAAAAAACAGCAGATATGGATCAATATCTGCTGTTTTTTATACGTGGGGAATGAATATTACTAATATTGATCGGCCTTGGTGATTCGTTTTAATGCCGGATTCAAGCGTTCACGTTCCAGGCGTTCAACATAAGTCTGCTGTTTGCGAACCGGTCGGCCATCCTGAAATAAAATCATCTCTCCTGGCACAAATGCGGTCCAGGTTTCATTTTGGGTTAAAGGTTCTGTGGTAATGACGGCGACACGATCTTCTGGTGTCGTCACCTGACTGAAATCAACTTCGACATCGAGATCAATCAATTGTGCCGGTTTAAAAGGATATTCACGTACCAGCCAGTGCAATTTGGTAATCGCATAAGTAAATAATGCCTGACCGTTCGACAGGCAGAAATTAAAGGTGCCATGTTCGGCTATTTTTGGAGAAACCTCTGCCAATAAATCGAACACCTGATCGAGTTTGGGTTCATGATAACCAAACTTAAGCACCAGTTGGTCTAACAAATAACAGAACGCACGCTCACTGTCGGTATTGCCGACCGGAGTAAAACGACCCGATAAAGTTGGATTAAAGTCGTGTAAATCGCCATTATGGGCAAAAATCCATTGCCGCCCCCAAAGCTCACGGCTAAAGGGATGCGAATTTTCCAGATTGATTTTACCCTGAGTGGCTTTACGGATATGTGCAATCACGTTGCGTGATTTAATGGGATAATTACGAATGAGTTCAGCAATCGGTGATTCAACTGCGGATTGATTATCGACGAAAAGCCGGCAGGCTTTATCTTCAAAAAAAGCAATGCCAAAACCATCACAATGGTCTGATGTAATGCCAGCACGTTGAGAAAAACCACGAAACGAGAAAGTTACATCCGTGGGCGTAGCACAATTCATTCCGAGTAACTGGCACATAAGTCTTCATCATCTGTTTAATCCACCACCATGCTATTTTGCATTACTCCTTTGCCCATTACAAACAGCAAAATCAAGGTTTCTTATGCATTTTCAAGACTTAGTTCTGATTTTTTCTGCAGAATAAAGTTTTTAGTCAGCTGATTTACTTCCAGATAGACAAAATAATCCAGACAATTAAAAGCTTCATCATAAAAAGCCTGAGTGGACAATTGCGCCTGCATGTTCAGATAAACATCAAAAAGTTTTGGAATGCGTTCATCCTGCTGGAAACTATACTGCGGGTATGGCGGCTCAAATACCTGCTGAGACTGAATATTGCAGATAGATTGCTGCGGCAATGCCTTGATATGCTGATGAGTATAATACGCCCGTGACTCATTGCCTTGCATGCGAATGCTGACACAACCAATTAAATACTTGGCCCGCATCTCCTCCACGATTTTAGGTAGCAGATTTGTCCATAGTACCGAAAGAGCCTTTCCAGAGCGGTAACGCGAGTGCACACAAGTTCGCCCGATTTCGACAATATTATCCAAGTGGCTGAACGCTTGAACAATTTTAAATTCCTGCTGACTATAGCTCTGTTTTAATTCATGGCCTTGAAACAGTTTTAAGCGCGTATAAGCAACAATTTCATTGCTCCATTTATCCCGCAATACTGCATGTTCACAGCCAAAATCATACAAGTCCTGATCCAGGCCAGATTCAAACTGAATACCAAACTGCTGCGAGAACTGCTCCGCCCGGAAACGCTGAACCTCCCGCAAGTTTCTTAAATCTTCAATCCATTCAAACTTATAGGCTGAGCTTGTAGCTGAGGGTTTTTGAAAGGGAAATGTAAAATTCTGACTGTACTGATTTAACGAATCCAACATCACATGCAACCTTGGTGTTTTTTTATACAGTAGGCATGACTGATGACATTTTCATGACGTGAAATTGATTTCCAGCAATAAAAAAAGCCCCATTCAAATGAGGCTTTTCTATTGGGCATATGAAAACGCTGATTGATTCTGAAGTCAGAATTTCAATAAGGCATTTTTATGCTTTTTTGGGATGACTGCGGTTGGTAATTAAAGTACCTACCCCGTGATCGGTAAAAATTTCCAGTAAAGTGGCATGTGGAACACGGCCATCCACAATATGCGCGCTGACCACGCCGCCTTTGACGGCATCCAGTGCACAGCCCACTTTCGGAATCATGCCGCCATAAATCACGCCAGTTTCAATTAAACGGTCGACTTCCTGAGTGGTCAAGCCTGTCAGCAGATTTTTATTTTCGTCGAGTACACCGGTGATATTGGTCAGAAGAATCAGCTTCTCTGCGCCTAAAGCTTCAGCCACTTTACCCGCCACCAAATCAGCATTGATGTTATAGGTATTGCCTTCTTCATCTACACCCAACGGTGCGATGACTGGAATAAAATCACCCTGGGTAAACATTTCCAGAACGTCAGTTTTCACCCCAACCACTTCACCCACCAGGCCAAGGTCAATCTGCTTGACCATGCCATCTTCAGCAGTTTTTTCCATCAATAACTTCTGGGCACGTAACAGGTTGCCATCTTTACCGGTCAGACCAATGGCACGACCGCCATGTTGGTTGATCAGATTGACGATGGATTTATTCACGCTACCGCCCAGGACCATTTCCACCACTTCCATGGTTGCAGGGTCAGTGACGCGCATGCCATCAATACGGTCAGATTCGCGGCCTAACTGTTTCAAGAACGAATCGACTTGTGGACCGCCACCATGCACCACGATTGGATTCAAACCGACCGTTTTCAACAATACAATGTCACGCGCGAACGAGCTTTCCAGCTCCGGATCGGTCATTGCGTTGCCACCATATTTCACTACTAGCGTCTTACCTGCAAAACGTTGAATGTACGGCAAAGCTTCTGTCAAAATTTGTGCTTTGTCGATGCCAGTATGCTGATGTGGCATTCGCCTCTCCTTATTGAGCATCTAAAATGTCTTGTGCGATTTGAGGATATCGGTCACTTAACATGGAAACAAATGTATGTCGAATATCGTTTAATCTTACAGGATTATCCGCATCAAAACGCACTGTAAAATATTCGCCGGTATTCGATGCTCGAATAATGCCAAATCCATCTTCAAAATCAAGTCGTACCCCATCAATTTTACTTAACTGGGCACCAAAATCCTGACTTTTCATTTCCACGTCATGCAATACCGCCTTCGGCTCCATATTATGCGTACTGATATAGGTATCTTCAGTGCAACAACGTTCCGGATATGCCTTTAAGGCCTGGGACAGGGTTAAATCAGCCTGCTGGTCAAGATATTCAAGTACCCTTAATGCCGCATACAAGCCATCATCATAGCCAAAACCGCGCCCGTCATTAAACACATAATGACCTGCATATTCTCCGCCAAACACGGCTTTGCCCTGGGACTGCGATATATAGGTCCGTAAAAAAGAACTTCCGGTACGGATCATTTTGGCCTGACCACCCAGATGACGCACGGTATTCCCCACCATGGTCGAACATTTGACATCAAAAACCACTTCATGACCGGGATGCGTTTTCAGGCACATTTCTGAAAATAGCGACAACAATCGGTCTGCGGAGATTGTGGTGCCATGTTCATCAATCAACACGACTCTATCGCCATCGCCATCCAGCGCAATACCGATATCGGCCTGCTGTTCAAGCACGGCCTGCTTTATCTCTGCCAGATTTTTCTCTTGTGACGGATCGGGGTCGTGATCAGGAAAATGGCCATTAGCCTCACAGCGAATGAGCGTCAGTTCACAGCCCATTTTTTTGAGCACCAAACCCGCACAGCGTCCGGCTGAACCATTCAGACCCTCCAGTACCACCTTAAAAGGACGCTTTAGCTGGATATCTTTTAATAGCGCATGTTGATATTCAAGGCAGTATTTCACCACAACTTCATGTTGAGTCGGTTCAATCAGTATTTTTTCTTCTGGAGTAAAAACCGAACGAGCTGCGACAGCCACTTGTTGAATCTGCTCTGGACAAGGCGGTTCACCCTGAATAATCCATTTCACGCCATTATCTGTGTTAGGATTATGGCTGGCTGTGAGCATAATGCCATTACCGTCAAACTGACGAGCAATAAAATATAAAAGTGGTGTCGAACAACAACCAATAATTGTGGCATGTAGCCCTTTTTCTGCACACACTTGTCTGATGATTTCTGCATATTGGGGACTGGTCAAGCGCGCATCATACCCAATAGCCAGTTGGGTCTGTCCTGACTTCTGATATTGCATCACCAATCCATAGGCAATGGCTTTGACAAGCTCAGGAGTCAAAAGTGATATTTTTCCACGAATATCATAAGCACGAAAAATTTGTGCTGGGAATTTTTTATTTTCAAAATTCATGATGACATTTTCTACTTTAGAATAACCCATAAAATAAAAATTTTATGGCATGCTGGATTAGCTCAGTATTCACAACCAGGGCATCATCTTATTAAATGAGAAGATTAACATTCTAAAAGCATTTCATATTTTTAAGCAATGGTAAAAAATTTTTACAAATTTACTTAATGGATCCGCTATTTGGTTGATAGATATATAATTTATGCTGTTTAAAAACAAAAGTATTCAAATAAATTTAATTAAAAAACAATTATCTACAAAAACAATAAAAACATTATTCCGAGTATACACCTATATTCAAATTAGACTTATAATCTTGAAATCAGATGATTGCTGATTCTTTGTTTTATAACGAATATTTTATTCATCCTATCCAGATTTAAGAATAAAACCTGACACAGACAAATCCCACCGTTGTATTCATCAGGTTTTATTTACTTATACTAAATCAAGGTTTAGCCTTTACCCGTATGGCCAAAACCGCCAGCACCGCGTTCTGTTGCTTCAAATTCATTGACAATATCAAACTGCGCCTGAACAACAGGAACAAGTACATACTGTGCTAAACGTTCACCCGGTTGCAAAGTAAATGCTGCTTGGCTACGGTTCCAGACTGATACCATCAACTCACCTTGATAATCTGAATCGATTAACCCCACAAGATTGCCTAAAACAATCCCATGTTTATGGCCCAAACCTGAACGCGGTAAAATTAAACCGGCAAAATTCGTATCTTCAATATAAATAGCCAAACCGGTTTTCACCAATACAGTTTGACCTGGTTCAATGACAGTCGCTTCATTAACACAGGCACGCAAGTCCAAACCTGCTGAACCTGAAGTCGCATAAGTCGGCATAGGCCACTCGTTGCCTAAACGTGTATCGAGTACTTTCACTTGAACTTTCATTGTTTTTCCTAATTGTATGGTTTAAATGGTGAATTAACGCTTGATCAGCGCACGTAAATTTTCCAGATAATGCTGTGCCTGCAATTTGGGGTCAATATTGCCGGCCAGTTTTTTCTTGCGACCCAGCCATTCCAGCTCATCTTGCGGCAATTCATCCAGGAAACGGCTTGGTGTCATCTGTTTCATCTGGCCACCCGCTTTACGCTGCTCGGCCAGCGTAATGGTCAAGCCTTGACGGGCACGGGTAATGCCCACGTACATCAAACGGCGTTCTTCTTCCACGGTTTCGGCTGCAATCGAGTTTTTATGCGGCAGAATTTCCTCTTCCAGACCAATCAGATACACATAAGGAAACTCAAGACCTTTGGACGCATGTAAAGTCAACAAATTGACTTTATCGGTATCTTCTTCTTCCTGCTGCTGCTCGAGCATATCCAGCAGCACCATTTTACGAATCACACTTTCAATATTCTTGTCATCAACATCTTCGGCACGGTTAATCAGACTTTGAATACTGCTATACAGCACTTCAATATTATCCAGCTTGGTTTTTTCCTGTGCTGGGGTTGCTGCATTTTCTTTAATGTAATCAATATATCCCGCTTCCTGCATCATCTGGCGAATAATGGGTACAGGCTCGTCGTCATCCAGCAGATTTCGGGTAAAATTGCCAATAAAATCGGCAAATTCAGCCAGTTGTGTAGTGGCTTTTTTCGGAATTGCCATCGTTAAACGCTGATCGCCTGCTGCTGCCAACAGCGATAAGTGATTTTCTTGCGCAAACAGACCCAATTTTTCCAAAGTCACCGGACCAATAGCACGTTTCGGCGTGTTAATAATCCGTAAAAATGCGCTGTCATCTTCAGGGTTAATAATCAGACGCAAATAACTCATGATGTCTTTAATTTCTGCGCGCGCAAAGAAAGACTGGCCGCCAGAAAGCTTGTAGGGAATCTGCATTTGCCGCAGCTGGGTTTCTAAAATGCGAGCCTGAAAATTGCCCCGATACAAAATTGCGTAATCTTTCCAGTTTTTCCCATTCATCAGTTTATGGGTGATCAGATCCTTGACCACACGTTCGGATTCATCATCATCATTACGGCAGGTAATTACGCGAATCACTTCACCGTGACCTTTATCCGACCAGAGTTTTTTATCAAAGATATGCGGATTATTGCCAATCACCGTATTTGCAGCCTTCAGGATACGGCTGGTTGAACGGTAATTTTGTTCTAATTTAATGACTTTTAGATTCGGAAAATCTTCTTTCAACAAAGCCATATTTTCAGGCTTTGCTCCGCGCCATGCATAAATGGACTGGTCATCATCACCTACCGCCGTGAACTGTCCCATCACCCCGACCAGCAGCTTCACCAGAATATACTGTGCCGTATTGGTATCCTGATATTCGTCGACCAAGAGATAACGCACCCGGTTCTGCCATTTGTCCCGAACTTCGGCATTTTCCTGCAACAAACGGGTCGGCATCACGATCAGGTCATCAAAATCCACCGCATTATAGGCACGCAAGTTACGCTCATACAGTTGATATAAATGCGCAAACTGTACATCTTCGGCGGTTTCACAGGTGGTGTGAGCTTGTTCCGGTGGAATCAGGTCATTCTTCCAGTCCGAAATCATCTTCATGGCTTTGGCAATCAGCTCTTTACTTTCTGCACCGGACAAATTATCACGGTGCATTAAATCCATCAGGATGCGCTTACAATCATCGGCATCCAGAATAGAAAAATTATTTTTTAATGGCGTATGTTTGAGTTCCAATCGCAGCAAATTCAGACCAAAGGTATGAAATGTCGAAACGGACAAACCTTTGGCTTCCTCACGAGACAATAATTTACCGACACGCTCCTTCATTTCACGTGCTGCCTTATTGGTAAAGGTCATAGCAGTAATACGATGCGCCGGAATACCGCAATTCTTAACCAGATGCGCGACTTTTCGCGTAATTACCGAGGTTTTACCTGAACCAGCCCCTGCAAGTACTAACAAGGGTCCTTGAGTATATTTCATGGCTTCAAGTTGCTTGTCATTGAGTTGACTTGCCGACGACATAGTATTTCCTCGTATTGATTGGAGCTCGATTATAGTCATCTGCGCCAAACTTGCATAACCTAAAATACAAATTTGACATTCATAAAAAAACCACCCGAAGGTGGTCTTTTCAATTCAGCATGGATTCATGAAGAATTATTGAACCGCGTAAATGCTGATTTCTACACGGCGGTTTTGTTCACGGCCTTCAGCAGTCGCATTTGATGCGATCGGGTTCGCTGAACCTTGACCTTGTGCATTAATACGCGTACGTGCCACGCCCTGACCGGCAAGATAGTTCGCTACAGATTGAGCACGCGCTTGAGACAATGGAATGTTAATCGAGTCATTACCAGTGCTGTCTGTATAACCTGTTACAAGAATACCGCTCTTGTTGTCTTCAGTCAGTGTTTGCGCAACCTTGTTCAAAGTCGCGTAGAAGTTAGGTTTGATATTTGACTTGTTGGTATCAAAAGTAATGTTACCCGGCATAATCAAGCCAACCGAACCATCCGGATTACGTGTAACGTCTACACCAGTACCCGCCATTTGTTGACGTAATTTTTTCTCTTTATTGTCAAGGTAAACACCCGCTGCACCACCTACTACTGCACCAATTGCAGCTGCACGGTTATTTTGCGCGCTTGTATTTGCATTACCTTTAGAAATACCATAACCAGCAGCTGCACCAACCAATGCGCCAATTGCTGTTTTATCGTATTCCATACCGCCTGTACTACCGGCAGTTTGACAGCCAGATAGAACTAATGCCCCTGCTACCGCAGCTGAAATTGCTAGTGCACGCATCGCATGCCTCCTTCTTGTGTTTTATCGTATGGTGGAATAATGAATTAAAAAAAATGGGCATACCATTGATTTTTTGTAAATAATACATGCATTAGTTACATTTTGTAATATTTATTGCGGATCTTAAGAATAACTTCCGCACAATTTCTTCATACTTGTATGAATAGACTTTTTTATTTTAAATTCTACAATTATATTCAATACTGAATAAAAACCTTCGATGATTTTCTTTTAAGGCCGTTTTTTATATGTCATCTCAAAATACCAAGCAACCGATATTAAAAAAAATATCTCGCGGGCTTACTGTCGGTTCGGTCATTACCGGAAGCACTTTTTTTCATGGACCACCCGTACTCGCATTGGGACTAACCAAATTCATTAAAAAATCACGTAAAGTAGATGAAACCAACATTAAAATTACCAACAGCTGGCTCAGTGTCAACAATTGGCTAATCGAGCATATATTGCCCAACTTAAAGTGGGATATCACGATTGAAGAAGGTTTAGAGCTCAGTATGCAAGGCCGTTACCTGATGACCTGTAACCATCAAAGCTGGGTGGATACTACAGTAAATCAGTACTTTGGTTTAACCCGCATGCCGCTGACCCGTTTCTTTACCAAGTGGGAGCTGATCTTTATTCCTTTTGTCGGGCAAGCCTTTAAAATATTAGGTTTCCCAATGATGAAGCGTCATAGCAAGGAACAGATTGCCAAAAATCCGGAACTGAAAACCCGTGACATGGAAGAATCGCGTAAAGCCTGTGAACAGTTATTAAGTCAGCCGTTTACCTTATTGAACTATCTGGAAGGTACGCGTTTTACGCCAGAGAAACATGCGCAGCAGCAATCCCCTTACAAACACTTGCTTAAACCTAAAGCCGGCGGGTTGGCCCTGGCGCTGAATATTTTAGGCGACAAGATTGACGCGCTGGTCGATATGACCATTGTTTATCCGGATGGCGCACCGGGTTATGGTGATTTCTGGCTAGGCGAAGTCAATCGCATTGTGGTGAATTTGCGTAAAATTGAAATTCCAGGCTGGGTATTAGGCGGTAATTATGAAGATGATGCTGAATATCGTGAACGTTTTCAGCAATGGGTTCATGCGCTATGGACTGAAAAAGACCAGCTGATTGAACGCATGCAGCAAGAGTTGGCGGCAAAAGCTTAAACACACGCAAGGAAAAAAATGAAGCAAGACGACCAGATCACATCCCCAACCTTTTCTTTTGTCAAAAAAGGCACCTGGGGATGGAAAGTGGCACTGGGCTATGACATTTTTATGATGGTTCTGATCATCATCAACCTGTTCTGTCTCAGTGCCAATGCCATCCTGATGAGTGATTTTGGCGGCTGGCTGTTTGACTTCATTCATCTTCCTGAACTGCTGCAGTTTTACCGTAACTCATTGCGTCCCTGGGTTATCATTACCGAAAGCTGGTTTACCAGTTTTCTGGTGATTGAACTGCTGGTTCGCTGGGCCATTGCGATTATTGCGCAGCATCATAAACGCTGGTTTTTCTTTCCTTTTATACACTGGTATGAAATTCTATCGATTATTCCGCAACTGCGTTTTTTACGTTTATTACGTGCCGGGGCCATCGCCTACAATCTGTACCAGCATGGTTATAAAGTTATTCCGGACGCCTGGTATCGGCGGGCCAAATTTTATTACCACATGTTGCTTGAAGAACTCACCAGCCGTATTGTACTTACGGTTTTAAATGGCATAAAACGTGAACTTTCCACCAGTACCACACATAAAAAACTGATTGAAGATCTGGTTGCCCATCACCGTGACATGTTTGCCACTGCCCTGGCGAATATTTTGCAAGAATCTTTGGGCAAAGAGCTGCAAGCGCAAAAAATCATGATTGCTGAAAATGTCGGCGACATTGTCAATCGCGCCATTGAAGACACTCCTGAACTCACCCAGTTATTGCGCCTGATTCCGATTGTGGGAGGGCGCATAGAGCAACAGATCCAGAGCATCGGACAACGCTTGGGAGAAAACATCACACTGGGGCTGATTGAACCTTTTGCCTATAGTCATAAAAATGAAAAAAATCTGGCATATTTAGAAATTTCGAATAAAATCAGCCAAATACAATTTGAAAATAATACTCATGTGGAAAAACTGGTGGAATCGGCTGTTTTTGAGAGTTTAGAAGCCATTCGCAAGCAAGTAAAAGTAAAACAATGGCAACAAATATTAGAGCAACATGATCAAGTTAAAGAATGATCATGAGATTAAAAATATTGAAAACGCAGCTAGAGAAAAGCTGCAATTTGTTCTAGCATTTGCTCTATTTACAACATCACTTCGACATAAAATTAATGAGTCAGAAGTTTAAGGAATAATTATGGCTGATATACGGATAAAAGGCAGAATGGTCAATGCGGTTCGCATTAGCTTAGATACCAATGATCACGATGCAATCCGCCAGCAACTCGCGCCATTGCTCCAAAAAGCATGTACACCGGGTACATTAGTTGTGATTGAAAGTTCAGTTGAACAAGAACTTATTGCTTTAATTCAATTGCTGATCAGTCTAGATGTGCAACCTATGGCTGTGACTGAAGGTGTACTGGCGGATCAGGCTCGCGCCATTCAGTTTCCGGTCATTCCTGCAGACCGTCCAATGCAGCAGATAAAACCGACCAAAGAACAGGTGATTGAAAGCAAGCCTGCTACAGAAGACACAGCGCCTGCAACAACGGCTGTAATAGAAGAGACTCCTGCGGCACCTGTAATTCGCCATGTGACTTCTTATCACGATGAAATTTTGCGTACCGGTCAATGCCTGGTCCAGGATCATGGCGATATTATTCTCAATGCCGGGATCAATAGCGGCTCTGAAGTCATTGCTTCAGGAAATATACATATTTATGGTAGCGCACGTGGTAGAGTCATCGCCGGCGCAGGCGGGAACAGTGCAGCACGTATTTTCTGCCATTCCCTGGAAGCAGAACTGGTATCGATTGCAGGGACATATTGTGTGGCGGATGACATTCCACCACATGTCCTGAAAAAATCTGTCCATATTTACTTGAATGATCATCAAGAACTTGTATTTGAAGTTCTCGAGTTTTAATGTATAAATAAACACCAAAAGCCCCATATTTAAAAAGGGGTTTGAACCATAACAGGAGTGGATTCGGTGGCGAAAATTGTTGTCGTAACATCAGGCAAAGGTGGTGTAGGTAAAACTACTACAAGTGCATCTTTTGCAACAGGTTTAGCCCTTCGTGGTCACAAAACTGTTGTGATCGACTTTGACGTGGGTTTACGTAACCTGGATTTAATCATGGGTTGTGAACGTCGCGTTGTTTATGATTTTGTGAATGTATTGAATAACGAAGCGCGTCTTCAACAAGCGCTTATTCGTGACAAAGATATTGAAAATTTATACATTTTGCCTGCATCACAAACCCGTGACAAAGATGCCTTGACCGATGAAGGTGTTGCACGTGTTATGGATGAACTTTCTCAAGAATTTGATTACATTATTTGTGATTCACCTGCGGGGATCGAACGCGGTGCCATCATGGCCATGTACCATGCAGATGAAGCGATCATTGTGACCAACCCGGAAATTTCTTCGGTACGTGACTCTGACCGCATTATTGGTATGCTTGACAGCAAAACCAAAAAAGTAGAACAAAACGAAGGTCGTATCCGTAAGCATCTTTGTATTACACGTTTCAACCCTGAACGTGCAGATAAACAAGAAATGTTAACCATTGACGATATTTCTAAAGATATCTTACGTGTCCCTACACTGGGGGTTATTCCTGAATGTAAGAGCGTACTGCAAGCATCTAACGAAGGTAAACCGGTTATTCTGTTTACTGAAGAAGCTGCGGGTCAGGCTTATGATGACCTTGTAGCACGCTTCCTGGGTGAAGAACGTCCTTACCGTCACATTGAAGTCAAACCTAAAGGTTGGTTGGCAAGACTATTTGGAGCGTAAGAAATGGCAGGATTCTGGAGTAAACTGTTTAGTAGTGAGGATAAACCATCAAGCGCACAGACGGCTAAAGATCGTTTAAAAGTTATTGTTGCCTCTGAACAAGGTTTAGGCAAACGCTTAAGCCAGGAAAAGATTGACCTCATGAAAAAAGAAATCATGCAGGTGGTCAACCGTTATGTCCGCGGCGTAGATGAACAGCACATTCAAATGTCGGTTCGTTCTGAAGCCAATATTGAAATGTTAGAAATGAATATCAATTTGCCTGAAGAGCGATAATCTGAATTTTGATTAGTCAAGCAAATTGAATCAAGGCAAAATATGAGGCTTGCTGAACTGGTATTTTATCCCATTCAGCTCACTTGAAGCATAGCTTCAAGTCTTGCGACTAGGCAAAGCACTGCTTTGCTGGTCTAGCCTCATATTTTGCCTTTTTTTAATCAGTATACCAAGGAGATTGCGATGGCATTATCTCAGCCAGCAACGTTCAATGAAGAATGGTCAGATGAGCGTGTATTTGCCTACTTAACTCAGCTACCTCCTGCAGGCGTGAATGCTGATTTTCATGTGCTTTATCACGCATTCAAGCATATGCGTCCAAATGATTATGAGCGTTTACTGACTCAATTCGTTGCCGATGGCCGTGATGTCAATGCCACCAATCCTGAAGGTCAACGCATTCATGATGTGATTGCACAGTACCCGCGCCAAAGCGAAGGCTTCCTGGAAGTGCTTGCCAAGTTTGCTTAAGTAATCCATAAAATACCTGGCAGTTTGCATAGAACAGCCAGGTATTTTTTATCAAAATCATTTTCTTTTAAGCGTTTTATTTTAAGCCAGCAAGAGCATCAATACAGGAAAAGTCACGGCAAAACAGAGGGTCTGCAAGCTAATCACAGCCGCCATTAATCGATGATCGCCTTGATACACCCGGGTCAGAATATAAGAGGCAGAAGCGGTCGGCAAACTAAAAAACACCACCAGAATCATGCGCTCTAAATGACTTAGATGAAAAGCCCAACATACGGCAAATGCCAAAAAGGGCATGATGAGCAAACGCCCAAACACATTCATCAATAAACGATAGATATTTGTTCTGAACTGATCAAATTGCAGTGCTGCACCGACTGACAGCAAACCCAAAGGCAAGCTCATGGCAGCCAGCAGTTTAAATAACTGTTCAACACTTTGCATGACGTTCAAATCCAGAAGATTAAAACCCACACCTACAATACAGCCGAGAATTAACGGATTTTTGCTAATCGAAATAATAGTTTTTCCAAGAGTTTGCCAGCTCAAGGTCGATAATGCCAGTACCGATAAAATATTCACTAAAGGAATCGCGACAGCGATCAGCATGGCAAACATTTGCATGCCTTTCGGTCCAAATAAAGATGCCATGAGCGACAGGCCGATATAGGTATTAAAGCGCACCTGGCTTTGCATATACACGCCAAAACGCTGTACCGGAATGTTATAGATTTTTTTGACCACAAAAAGAGCCATCGCTGCCAGCAAAATTATCAGGATCAAGATTCCCAGCATGCTCGATACGGTAGCCATATCCAGCTCGACATGAGATAAATTCAAAAAGAGCAAGCTAGGAAACAAGATAAAATAATTGAGCTTTTCAGAGTTTCCCCAAAATTCATCTGTGACAAAACGCGTCTGTTTAAGTAGATATCCCATTGCAATCAAAATGATCAATGGAAATAGCGCCATGACAATATTCATGCTCTATCTGTATCCTTAATGAAATATTTCAGTCTTTTCCTGAGCTGCATGATACTTTTGTTTTTCATGAATATTCACTTAATTTACCTGATATCTTCCAATTGTGCTCAAGAAAAAGGCCTGCATTTGCAGGCCTTTAGAAGATATTTACACTTAAATTAAAATATCACGTTTACCGTTGGCACCCATACCGCTGACGATGCCATTTTCTTCCATCTGGTCAATGATGCGTGCAGCACGGTTATAACCCAGGCTAAACTTGCGCTGTAACGAAGACGTGGATGCCTTACGGGTTTCCAGCACAAAGGATACACATTGGTCATAAAGCGCATCACGGTCGGAACCACCATCACCCTCTTCAAAACCACGTGAAGTAGGTTCTTCATCATAAGGCGTCAGAATCTCATCCACGTAATTTGGTTCACCACGCTCCCGCCATGCATCACAGATACGGTTCACTTCGTCATCGGCAATAAAGGCGCCGTGCACACGTTCAGGTTCAATCTTGCCTGGGCCGAGGAACAACATGTCACCATGACCCAGCAAGTCCTCTGCCCCCCCCGCATCCAGAATGGTCCGCGAGTCAATTTTCGAGTTCACACGCAGTGCTACGCGGGTTGGAATATTGGCTTTAATCAAACCGGTGATCACATCCACCGAAGGACGCTGCGTTGCAAGCAACAGGTGAATTCCCGCAGCACGAGATTTCTGTGCCAAACGAGTAATCATCTCTTCAGCTTTTTTACCCACCTGCATGATCATATCGGCGAATTCGTCCGCGACAATCACAATGGATGGCAATGGAGTAAGACGCGGTGCACGTTCCCCTGCTACTGACTCGCTGGCTTTCCAGGTTGGATCAAACAGGTCTTCGCCATTGGCAATCGCTTCTTCGACTTTGCGGTTATAGTCGCTGAGCTTACGGATCTTCAGAAAAGACATCAGCTTATAGCGACGTTCCATTTCATTCACACACCAGTTTAAGGCGCTAACCGCATCTTTCATGTCGGTCACGACCGGCGTCAATAAATGCGGAATATCATTATAGTTCGCCAGTTCCAGCTGTTTCGGGTCAATCAGGATCAAACGCAACTGATCAGGCGTGTACTTCAATAACATCGACAGAATCATCGAGTTTACCGCAACCGATTTACCAGAACCCGTCGTACCGGCAACCAGCATATGCGGCGCCTTACCCAGTTCGGTAATCACGGGATTACCCGAAATATCTTTGCCCATGGCCATGGAAAGAATGCCATTTGGATCTTCAAATTTTGGTGTTTTGACCAGTTCAATCAAACGAACCATTTCACGGCTGCTGTTCGGCACTTCAATTCCGATATAAGGCTTACCCGGAATGACTTCGACTACACGTACTGAGGCCATCGACATCGAACGTGCCAAGTCACGTGAAATATTGGTCACTTTAGAGGCTTTTACCCCCGGTGCCAAATCCAGCTCAAAACGCGTCACCACAGGACCGGGCTGTGCTTCTATCACTTTGGCCTTTACATTAAACTCTTGCAGTTTAATTTCCAGAAGTTCAGATAAACGGGCCAATTGCTCGGCAGTGAAATTCACCTTCTTGTTAGGGTCAACTTCATCCAGCAGCTCCAGACCCGGCAAAGGCGGCAAATCGCGACGGTTTTGTGCCACCTGCATGGCACGTGACATCGGGCGGCCCATTGCATCGGTTAAAGGCGCATCCAGATCAAAATCATCCTCATCCAATTCAAACTCGTCGACAGGTTTTCCAGCCGTTTCTTGCCAAACTTCACGGAAGGCATCTTTGTTGGAAGCAATCAAGGCCTTTTCATCTTCGGAAATGGTGGATTGCGACTGCAATTGAGTATTGATTTCTGCACGTACAAAGGCTGAGGATTGAGCATAACTACTCGTAGTACGTGCCACAGGCGCCGCTGGCTCCAAGTGATCTACCTGTAAATTATCTACCCGTAAATTATCTACCGGTAAATCATCGACCAGCAGATCATCCAGCTCATCAAACTCGTCATCCAATGCACTATTTTTAGACGTACTGTTGAGTTGTGGTGACGCCGCAATATTCACAGAGGCCGCCGCCACCATCTTTTCTTCATGAATGACTGCTGCGGGTTCTGGATTTACAGGATTAAATGGCGTATGTACATCTGTAGCCGTTTTTCCACCCGGCACAGCGGCAAGCAATTCGTCAAAGATTTCGTCATCATCCCAATCCAGGTTTTGCTTCGAGGTCTGGGGAGTTGTGGCGACAGGTTGCTCATGAACAAAGGCTTGTAAATGGTCATGTGGTGTATGAGGCCCAGATTCTTCAGCCGCTTTTAACAGTGCATCAATATCCTGTTTATGTTTCTGGTTGTCATCGGAATGTAAGGCACGCCAGACTTCACCTGTAGCCACGACACGCTGTGTATTCTGTTCCAGACGATGGGCCTTTTCTAAAATCTGTTCAAATTCTGCCTCGTCTTCATCATCCATCAGCTGTTGCTGTGCAGACTGCTCTCTTTCAACCATGTCATTAAACAGGCGCTCTGCAGCCGGATCTCGAACGATTGGGGATAGTTCTACTTCCTTATGTTCGGCGACTACTGATACTTTTTCTGTGGCTGTTTTTTGCTTATTATTTAGCAATGATTTTTTGACTTCAGGATTTGTCCGGTCAAATGCAGATTCGGCTTCCGGCACATTTTTATAAAATAAGTCCTGTAAATAGGCAGGGGTTGCTCTGAGGGTGTCCCAGGTTTTGTTCCACTTCACCCCAAATGCAAAGGTGAATAACACAAACCAGAACAGTAGCAGGAAAAGGGTTGCTCCATAAATGGTTAGAATCTGGGTAAGGCTTTGCCCCAATTCATACCCAATGATACCGCCCGACGAATTGTCCAGCGTATCTGCCGGCACCTGCCAATACAGATACAACAAACTTGCTGTCGCCAGCAAAATAAAGAACTGTGCAGCATAGCGAAAAGGCTTATTCAAAAAGCTATACGGCCACCAGACCTGAATTGCCTCAACAAACAGAAAAATTGGAATGAGCAGACTTGCCCAGCCTAAAAAACCGAACAGTAAATCTGCGATCCACGCTCCGGCAACCCCACTGGCATTCGACACCTGCTGGGTATCACTGGAAATGTGCATCCAGCCCGGATCAAAAGGCGTATAGGTCACTGTTGCAAGGAATAAATAAATTCCAAATGAGACTAAAAATAATGTCTTTATTAAGCGCTGTGCATAAACACTCGACACCGCAGTCATATACTGTCCTGTAACCAATTTTTCATTCATGTTTTTGTAAGAAACTAAGACAAAATAGTTTCACAATAAACGCGTATTATGCACCTGTTCCACAAAAAAAGATGCAATATTATGTAGTGGCCGCTGCTTAGAAATATACCAGATTGAATATCTAGCACAGCACTATTGTTCTATATAGCTCAAATCGATTTGCATGATCAATAATATCGACTTTAATCTCACACCACTGTTATACAGTTTCACGTATAATTCCACAAATTTCTAAATAAAAAAGGATGCAGCGGATGAGCGCACGTCACTCAAGACTGATTATTTTAGGTTCGGGTCCTGCTGGCTATAGCGCAGCGGTCTATGCAGCGCGTGCAAACTTGAAGCCTACCCTGATTGCAGGCTTGCAACTGGGTGGACAACTCACGACAACCACTGAAGTAGATAACTGGCCGGGTGATCCGGAAGGCCTGACCGGCCCTGCCCTGATGGAACGCATGCAAGCCCATGCCGAACGTTTTGGCACCGACATTGTCTATGACCATATCAACGAAGTGGATTTAAGCGTTCGCCCGTTCGTTTTAAAAGGCGACATGGAAGAGTTCACCTGTGATGCCCTCATCATTGCAACCGGTGCAACGGCTCAGTATCTGGGTCTTGAATCTGAAGCTAAATTCATGGGTCAAGGTGTAAGCGCATGTGCAACCTGTGATGGTTTCTTCTATAAAAACCAGAAAGTGATGGTGGTCGGTGGTGGCAACACTGCTGTAGAAGAAGCGCTTTACCTATCGAATATTGCTTCACATGTAACCCTGGTTCATCGCCGTGATTCATTGCGTTCTGAAAAAATCCTTCAGGATCATCTTTTTGCTAAAGAAAAAGAAGGCAAAATCAGCATTATCTGGAACCATCAGGTGGAAGAAGTCTTAGGTGATAATAGCGGCGTAACTTCTGTACGCCTACAGTCTACCCAAGATGGCTCTAAACAGGATGTAGACGTTACGGGCTTGTTTGTTGCCATTGGTCACAAACCGAATAGCAGCATGTTTGAAGGTCAACTTAACCTGCGTGACGGTTATATCCAGGTACAAAGCGGTACTGCAGGTAATGCCACTGCTGCCTCTGTAGCGGGTGTATTTGCTGCAGGCGATATTGCCGACAGTATTTACCGCCAGGCGATTACTTCAGCAGGTTCAGGCTGTATGGCTGCACTGGATGCTGAAAAATACCTTGATGCCTTGGGTGAATGATTGAAATAAATCAATCCAACTCAAAAAACCGTCCTCTTGGGGCGGTTTTTTTTTGTATGATAAAAATCTTAAGTGTTTATTGCCAGTTACCCTTTTCGTTCAGGCTGAATCGCATGCATCCATTAGCCCCCTCAGAATTCATTTTTCCCGATCCCATCGAGGCTGATCCCGATGGCGAGGGACTGATCTGCATAGGTGCCGACCTCTCCCCTTCTACGCTTTTTGAAGCCTACACCCATGGCCTGTTTCCGTGGTTTTCTGAAGGTGAACCGATCTGCTGGTGGAGTCCCGAACCACGCTGCATTATCCGCCCGCAGGATTATCATCCCAGTAAATCCTTAATTCGAAATATGAAAAAGTTTGACTATCAAATCACGGTCAATCAGGCCTTTGAACGGGTCATCCGTTCTTGTGCCCTGCCGCGCAGCTATGCAGATGACACCTGGATTTCAGAAGACATTATTGAGGGGTATTGCGGGCTGTTTGAAGCCGGTTATGGCTATAGTATTGAAGTGTGGGATGAAAATAGAGTGGTTGGCGGTTTATATGGCGTGACCATTGGACACGGCTGTTTTGGCGAGTCCATGTTTAGCACGCAAACCGATGTCTCAAAAATGGCGTTTTATACTTTAATGCTGATCGGGCGGGAAAACAATTTGCCTTGGATTGACTGTCAATTGGTCAATGATCATCTTTTAAGCCTGGGTGCCTGTACACTTTCTCGCCAGGCGTATCTTAATTCGTTACAAGATGTTGTAAAACAACCTGCTATTGATTGGAAAAAATATCAGGAGGGTGTATTTTCAAGTAAAACAATAGCGCAAAACGCAAAATTAATTGAATGAAAAATACAAGAGGGATCTTGCCATGAACTCGTATCACCCAAAGTCCCTGCTCAATGATTTACAGTATTACATTACGCCACCGCATAGCTGTAGTTATCTGGAAAATAAATCGGCGCGAATGGTCTTTTTAGATCCTGCCCATCGCATTGATGTGGTCAGCCTGTCTGAACTTTCACGTCTGGGGTTTCGTCGCAGTGGCGATTTTGTGTATCGTCCTGAATGCCACCTGTGCCGTCAATGTTTATCTTGCCGCGTACCTGTTTCCGACTTTCAAATGAACAATGCACAAAAGAAGGCATGGAAACGCAATCAGGATCTGACGGTTAAAATTACCCGCGCCGCCGATGCGACCAACATTCACTATCAACTCTATGAACGCTACATCAATGAACGTCATGCCGATGGCGATATGTTCCCGCCAAGTCTGGATCAATTCGAAAAATTTTTAGTGCATAGCTGTACAGACAGTTTTTTTCTCGAATTCTGGAAAGATGACAAACTGCTGAGTGTTTCCAGCTGCGATCCGCTAGATGACGGAATTTCTGCGGTCTATACCTTCTTTGATCCTGAGGAAAGCCGGCGCTCACTGGGTGTTTTTGCCGTACTTAAACAGATTGAACATGCCAAAGCTTTGGCTTTGCCTTATGTCTATCTCGGCTATTGGGTTCCGCACTCCGATAAAATGAACTACAAATCTCAATATGTGCCGTTGGAACTGTTGATTGATGGGCAATGGCGACGTTTAAACCGCTTGCTCAACCAGGAAGAAATTCAGCAATTGGGCAACTCCCTCATGACAACATTACCTTCGGGCTGGAACAACCCCATCATCAAGTAATGCCGCCATTCCTATTTAAACAAACTTGCAAAATCATCAGTGCATGCTTTCACCATAATGATGGCATGCTCTTTTGATCCATCCGGATTGGGATAATAATTTTTGCGTAAATCGATTTGATGAAAATCTGCTTTTTCATACAACTTGATTGCAGGAGTATTAGACTCCCGTACTTCCAGAAAAATTTGTACGGGATTATTTTTCAGCATAGCAAGCGATGCATCCAGTAGCTTAAAACCCAGACCTTTGCCCTGCTGAGACGGATCAATTGCCATTAACAGCAAATTGGCTTCATCCAGCACGGGCTGTAAAATACAGAATCCCACCACCTGACCGTCTTGTTCAATTACTGTGCTCTGATAACCCGTTACAGCTTCTTCAAACTGTTTAACCGTCCAGGGATGGCTTTGGACCAATCTTTCAATCTTTGCCACTGTAGATACATCTGCAGCTTGCATCAAACGAATCATCTTCGTTCTTCTTATATAAAATTAACCCTCGCATTATAAAAACTTTGCGATAAAAATCGAGTAAAAAAAAGAGCGATCACTATCGCTCTGTGTGGTTTCCGCTTAAAAGCCTAAATTCGCTTTCCATTTTTCGAGCAAAGCATGAGTGTCCAGATCATTCGGATGGAAACCCGGTTTGAAATACAACAGCATTTCCTTCCCCATACCGCTAATCACGCCTTTTGATGGACTATAGGCATAACTATAAATTTCCCGTAGTGAATTAAAGTTAAGCTGTTGATCCTGCTTTAAAAGACGCGCCAGGAAATAACTTTGTACCACAAATAAAGTTGCCATGGCGATCACCAATGAAGATGTACGCAGTGCATATGACTTCAAGCCTTTACCGAATAATCCCTCAAATACATCATATGCCACGGCCTTATGTTCATTTTCTTCAATCGCATGCCACATCCACATGGTTTTCATGGTTTCATCTGTCATGAGTTCCTGGATATGCGAATTGGTTAAAAGCTGCGATGCAATGGTCGCGGTAAAATGTTCAAGTGCCGTGGTTGCAGTCAGGTCAATCATTTCCTGAGTAATTCCCACAGGTTTAGCTATTTTCGCCATCAATTTACGTGTAGTCTGAATTACTTTATCGGTATAGCCATCTAAGGTATCCACATCATGCCCATATCTTTGTGCTGATGCATTAAAGCCTACATGTTCCTGAGTATGCATGGCTTCTTGACCAATAAAGGCGGAGATTTCTTTTTGTAATTCTATATTGTCTTTTAAGGCAGGATGATGACGTACAGCGCGAACACTGTCGATAAAGAATTTTTCACCAGCGGGAAACAAAGCTGATAATGCTGTCATAAAGTGCGTCAGCCCGGCTGAACCATTCATCCAGTATTCGGGAACTTGTTCAAAATCAAAGTTCATGCGGCGTACAGGAAAACTCGCACCGGCACGATTGTTTATATTGACCTTTGCATTCATGATGCTTTACTCCTATCTAGCACATACATTGCTAAATTCACTTTTGTTTTTCTTGATTGTTATATTACGTGTTTAAAAACTTGCTATAAGGGCAGATAAGGTCAGGAAAATATCAGTTTAGGACATGAGGAGAAAAAATAATGATAAGTGAAATTATTTTTTCGACGCAAGAAAATAAAAATTGTTTTATTCCGAGCCAAGAGAAAAGCACAATAAGCGAAATTTTTTTGACGCCGAAAAAAAGGTAATGTGTCAAATCACTTCTTCGCTGCAAGAGATAAGGCAAGGCTATACAAGACGAATTTTAAAAAATGAATGCATAAAATAAAAACAAAAAAAAAGCGTCCCAAAGGGACGCTCTTTTTCACACAATTAATACTTATGCAGTTACTTTAGCAACAACACCAGCACCAACTGTACGACCACCTTCACGGATCGCAAAACGTAGACCTGGGTCCATTGCGATTGGGTGGATCAATTCTACTGACATTTCTACGTTGTCACCAGGCATAACCATTTCAACGCCTNTTATGCAGTTACTTTAGCAACAACACCAGCACCAACTGTACGACCACCTTCACGGATCGCAAAACGTAGACCTGGGTCCATTGCGATTGGGTGGATCAATTCTACTGACATTTCTACGTTGTCACCAGGCATAACCATTTCAACGCCTTCTTTCAACTGGATTGCGCCAGTTACGTCAGTTGTACGGAAGTAGAACTGTGGACGGTAACCGTTAAGGAATGGAGTGTGACGACCACCTTCTTCTTTAGAAAGTACGTATACTTCTGCATCGAATTTAGTGTGCGGCTTGATTGTACCTGGCTTAGCCAATACTTGACCACGTTGAACGTCTTCACGTTTAGTACCACGTAGAAGAACACCACAGTTCTCGCCTGCACGACCTTCGTCAAGCAATTTACGGAACATTTCAACGCCAGTTACAGTTGTTTTAACTGTGTCTTTAATACCTACGATTTCAACTTCTTCGCCTACTTTCACGATACCTGATTCAACACGGCCAGTTACTACTGTACCACGACCAGAAATTGAGAATACGTCTTCGATTGGCATCAAGAATGCTTTGTCGATTGCACGTTCTGGTTCTGGGATGTAAGAGTCAAGCGCTTCAACAAGAGCAAGAACTGAAGACTCGCCGTATTGACCAGCGTCACCGTTAAGTGCAGCCAAAGCTGAACCACGGATAACAGGAGTATCATCACCAGGGAAGTCATAAGTAGAAAGAAGTTCACGAACTTCCATTTCAACCAGCTCAAGAAGCTCTTCGTCGTCTACAAGGTCACATTTGTTCAGGAACACAAGGATGTAAGGTACACCTACTTGGCGAGACAAAAGGATGTGTTCACGAGTTTGTGGCATAGGACCGTCAGTCGCAGCACATACAAGGATCGCACCGTCCATCTGAGCAGCACCAGTGATCATGTTTTTAACATAATCGGCGTGTCCTGGGCAGTCTACGTGAGCGTAGTGACGAGTTGGAGAATCGTATTCTACGTGTGAAGTATTAATTGTAATACCACGTGCTTTTTCTTCTGGTGCAGAGTCAATTGCTGCGTAATCTTTCGCTTCACCGCCGTAAGTTTTTGCACAGATTGTTGCAATTGCAGCAGTTAAAGTAGTTTTACCATGGTCGACGTGACCAATTGTGCCCACGTTTACGTGTGG
>NZ_JACHVD010000012.1:0-89800 GCF_025377055.1 Acinetobacter sp. T_3_1
TAACAAATTATCTTGTTGTTATTATTAATAAATTGTTAATTATTGTTTATTTTTTAATTGTAAGAAATCATTATGTAACAATTCCCTAAAATTAAAATTTACATCAAAATTTTAATTAAAATAATATTTTTTATATATTAAAAAAATCAAAATTTCATATCCAAAAACTTCAGCTATTAGATCATTTTCAATTTTAGAAAGTTGTAAACTTTGATTTTATTGGAACTCTTTCCAAAATGTGACGCACTTCTACTTTTTTAGTAAAATATAATTAACCAATCACAGTTAAGCGTATTTATAAAGTAATTCTGGTAGAAAGATAAATTTTTTTTAGCAGGATGATTTCCATTTCAAAAAATGCCTCCACCCCAGCCATAAAGCCGGGGGCAGGAATGAATAGCAGCCTTGATCTGGCTGATTCAATTGATTAATCAAATANGGTAGAAAGATAAATTTTTTTTAGCAGGATGATTTCCATTTCAAAAAATGCCTCCACCCCAGCCATAAAGCCGGGGGCAGGAATGAATAGCAGCCTTGATCTGGCTGATTCAATTGATTAATCAAATACAAAAAAGCTGGGCATAGGTAATTTCGTCTTCCCCATCCGTCCCGTGCAAAAGGAATCTGCCCCCAGAATAGGTTAATGATTTTATTCTTATCAATTAAATCAATAATTTATTTAAAAAAGAGGCCTAACTATTTACCAATAGTTAAACCTTTAGTCATGTTGAAAACGGGGTTACTTTACGGTTACGGTGATGCTACCCGTATTCACCGCACCAATGGCAGAAGTTTTAATACCGTTGATATTATTCTCGGTTCCTTCTGTGATTGTATTTACAGATGCGTCAATAGCGCCAGAGTTAAAGGCGACATTGGCTACACTGTAATTGCTCAAGGTTTGATTCAACTCCTCATTAAAGCTGGCATCAAGACTTTGACCAAGCACACTTTCGATCTGTGATGACGAATCGGTCTCAGTATCGGTCAACGACTCCAATTGACTTTGTTGATCATCAAGCGTTGCATTGAGTATACCCGTACTCAGAGCACTCAGGCTGCCTTGCTCTACAGCAAGATTACCTGTATTTACAGCACCCAGGGCCGAGGTCTCTATGGTGTTTTCAAAATTATTGACAGCATCAAAACCTCCCTCTGTGTTGACGCTTGCATTAATATCCGCTGTATTGACTGCAAGGTTAAGCGCAGAGCCATTGGTGACCTGCTGGGATAAAGTAGCCAGAGCCGTTTCCAGACCCGTATCTACAGCCACTTCCGTGTCTTGAGCATTTGCCATGCCTGCACCAGTCAGGAAGGCGACGGATAAGGCGATTGTTTTAACAGTTTTTTTCATAGCTGTTCTTCCTTTTCACGTTTTGAAGCACCTCTCGCTAAGTACTTCTTCTGATCATGGGAGCGAGCCCATTTTCATAGTGCTTTTAATCAAGCTGCGTGATTGACCAGTAATTCTCGACCACTTCGGGGCGGACATCCTCCAGCATTGAAGTCTCTCCCTCTTGCTGGTCTTTCTTATCCTTCCGGTCATCTGTCTTACCTAAAGAAGATGAGTTCTGTTTCCTGCTGATGGATTTAATCAAGTCCTGTTTATTCATCTCAGGCTCCTGTACCAGGCTGAACGGCTTCTTGCTTGAGAATGGCAAGCCGATGCGGCTTGAAAGCAAATGCCCAAACAGGACATAGATACCCCCCAGAAGATCTGCTGTTTTGGGTGAACGGAAAATTCAGCATAGCGAGTCTCCCGATGGGGTGCTTAAGTTAGGGCATTGCGGATTATTTTGAGTAGTCGTCGAATTTAAAGTCCCGTCATTCGCAGTATCACTGGAAATGTCTATGTCGTTATTTGCACCACTGATATTGATATTGTTGGTCGGGGTATTTACCGTACCGATAGAGCGGGTATGGGTACTATTGATGATGGTTTTTCCCAAGCCGGAATAATAATCGGAATCCTTGAGCTCGATCAGATTTGCCTGCACCAGATTCTCATTGGAACGGGCACTTGATGATTTCCAGCGCTGACTCCATTCATCCGATGTAGCATAAGCAGTGTTCAGAAAACAGTAACAAAATAAACCCAGATTGATCATTAATATTCTCATAATCTTTGAAGCCCTCTGACCTGAGATGTTCATTTATCTTTAACCCAAATAAGTTTTAATAAATCTAAGTAAAATTAAATCACATAAAAAAAATAAAAGGCAATTTTTATCCAGATTCACATTTTTTCTGTTTTTTATAAAAAGTTATCCACTTGTTTTATATTAAAAAAATAAGGATTTGTTATTTATTTGTGATTTGTAATAAATCATTATATAAAAATTTTTTGAATATAAAATTCACATAAAAAACTTGATTAAAATAATATATTTTTTATCTAAACAGTAATAAATAATTTCGCTAATAAAGTATGAAATTATGTTCTTCACTTATTTTATAGAATGGTAAATTTCGATTTTATGAGGACTTCTTTATAAGTGTGATTTTCATCATATTTTATTAAAAATATAATTAATCAATCACAGTTAAACCTATTTATAAAGAAACCTTGAGATAAAGGTAATTTTTTGCCTCTATCCCCCAAATCGGCATTCTCCCCCTCCCAGCCTCCATAGAATTAAACTCAAGCACACTTAAAATGAAACTTGAACAGAGGACCGGAGCAGCCTCACCCTGCTTGAGGTTGCAGAACCTGCAGGATGAAGCGATTGCTCATGCTTTTAGAGCTGATGAACACTTAAAAACCCATCCGTAATCCCTCCTATTCGATGAAGAATGAATGTGTTTACAACTCAGATAAACTGTTTTGACTTTATTTCAACTAGAATCAGGTTGGTATGAAATGTTCCTGACATCCAGATGTAGAACAGACATACTGTTGCAACATGTCATAAATACCCGCTGACCTTGAAGCCCGCTCTATTCCATATAGCCCAAGATCGGTCAAGCTAACTTGTTGATGGAAAACTCTATGCAATGTCCTAAATGTGGATCGACTGAAGTTGAAAAACGTGATCATGAAAAGAATTTAAAGACCATTAGTGGAATTTTAATGACCTCAGCCGGGGCAACCGCAGGAACAGTCGGTGGGGCCGCAACAGGTGCATCCACAGGGGCCGCAATTGGGGCAATTGCCGGACCATTAGGAGTGATTTTCGGTGGTACTGTAGGCACCTTTGTAGGTGCCATTGCCGTAGGGGTGACAGGCGGGGTACTCGGTAATATTTTCGGTAAAAAAGCCGGAGTCATTATCGATAAAAATGTGTTCCTGGATTATAAATGCTTAAAATGCAAGCATCGCTTTAAAGAAAAAGCATAAGCATTCAGTTACTTAAACTTTAAATTGCAATAAAAAAGACCATTCATTTTTAGAATGGTCCTTTTTTATCTCTATATTTTAAGGATAGGGTGAGTTGAACCCAGTTTCTCAATAAAAAATCAGTTTGCCTGCAATTTTTTAACCACATCGCCCAAGCGCTTACCCTGCTCTTCACACAGGATTTTTTCATCCTGACTCAGTCCCAAATCATGGCGTGGACCACTCACATGGCTTGCTCCATACGGCGTACCACCCGATTTGGTATTGGACAATGCCGGGTTGGCATTCGGCAGACCCATAATCATCATGCCATGATGAAACAGGGGCGGAAGCATAGTCAGCAATGTACTTTCCTGCCCGCCATGCATAGAACCTGAAGATGTAAAGACACAGGCCGGTTTCTGATGTAAGGCGCCATTCAGCCACAGACTGGTGGTCTGATCCCAAAAATATTTCATCTCGGAGGCCATATTGCCAAACCGTGTAGGCGAGCCCAGAGCCAAACCTGAACAATTGGCCAAATCATCCAAGGTGCAATAAATATCCCCTTCCTCCGGAATACTCGGTTCAGCCTGTTTCACCACAGTGGATAGATTAGGCACCGTACGAATTTTTATCGCCATACCTGTAGATTCAATTCCATTGGCAATTAAATGCGCCATTTCTTTGGTTGAACCATATTTGCTGTAATATAAAACAAGGACATAAGACTGCATAATTTTTATAAACAAAGCCAAAAGAGAAAACTATACGGTATTTTTCCCATTTTTTGGTTAAGCTTGGTATTGAAAATTCATAAAGACGACTAAAAAAATTGAGACTTCATCACTATGTTAGAAAAGTATTTAAAAAAACTTCCTTTTTATAATGAGACCTGGTTTCAATTTGCTTTATTTGTTATCAGACGTTTTGAAGCCGATCGTTGTCGTGATCAGGCAGCTTCTCTGACTTATACCACGCTGTTTGCAGTAGTTCCCATGCTGACGGTTTTTCTGGTAATCATTTCTTCCATTAAAGCTCTGGAACCAGCAAGACAGCAATTACAACAACTGATTTACAGCCATTTTCTGCCCCGAACCACCATCGCCTTTGACAAGGCCTTTAATGCCTTTACCGATAAATCCAGCAACCTGACAGTAATTGGTATTTTATTCCTGTTTGTGACTACAGTCATGATGCTTTCTAGTATCGAAACCGTATTTAACCGGATTTGGCGGGTTCAGGAAACGCGAGGCGGAATCATTGGATTTATGCGTTACTGGACTATTATTTCACTCGGTCCAATTCTGTTAGGCAGTGCTTTTGCTATTTCATCGACTGTGGCTTCATTAAATGTACTCAGCAATAATTTTGCCGGTTATGAGGTCAACGGCGAATTTATCTTGTGGGGCATTTCCTTTGTCCTGACCATTTTGGGGTTCTTTATTTTAAACTGGACCATTCCCAACCGCAGCGTCCCAATTAAAGCCGCCTTGATTGCCGGTACATTCAGTGCAGTCGTGTTTGAATTGTTGAAGAATCTGTTTGGCGTCATCATGTCGAATTTCACCAGTTATGAAATTGTCTATGGCGCTTTTGCAGCCATCCCGATTTTCCTGTTATGGATTTTCCTGTCCTGGAACATTGTTTTGCTGGGGGTCGAAATCAGTTATGGCCTGACTGCGTTTAATTCAGGTAAAGAACAGAAGCGTCATCCGGTAATCATGCTGTTAGACGTGCTTGAGCTGTTTTATAAAAAGCAGCAAATTGGCGAAACGGTTTCAGATGAAGAAGCGCTGCTGGTTTTGGGTCGTGATGAAATTGGACGCTGGCCAAGTTATGTACTGATGCTGGAAAAGCAAAATCTGGTGAAACGTACCGATGATGATCAATACATTCTCGCGCGCAATCTGGCTCAGGTGGATTTCTGGAGCTTTTATAAACAGCTACCCTACCCGCTTCCACGCAGCAAAGATGTTGCCAATATCCGCCCGGATGATGAATGGATACAAAGACTCGGACCCGCACTGGTTGAATCTGATGACTATCTGGCTGCAAAACTCTCCATCCCCCTGTCCGCTATTTTTGAAAAGAAATAGCGTTAACTGACGTTGACGATGCCATAAAAAAGTCTTCACATATGAAGGCTTTTTCAATGACTATGCGGAGGTATGAGCAAACAAAAATGTCTGATCCAGCCATGCAAATTGACTGTCATGTAAAAATTCAGAACTTAAAAAGGCCGCATTTAAGCAGCCTTTTTATTCAATCTTTTTACTTATTGAACAAAGGTTTTCCAGACAAAATCCTGGCTCTGACCTTGCAACGTCATGGTGAGTTGATCGCCTGATTGCAATGCAGCCACACCCGCCGGTGTACCTGTCATCACCACATCCCCTGCTTCCAGGGTAAAGACCTGGCTGATATCAGCAAGTAAAGTCGCAATATCAAAAATCAGCAAAGATGTATCGCCTTTTTGACGCAGCTCATCATTCACATGCAAGGTGTAATGTACATCTTTCCAGTCTTTCACTTCTGAAAGCTCAACCCAGTCACCCAACAGGCATGAACCATCATATGCTTTGGCACGTTCCCAAGGCTGACCTTTCTTTTTCAGGTCATCCTGCAAGTCACGCAAGGTTAAATCCAGGCCCAAAGTTACCGCACCCACAGCTTCCAGCGCTTTAGCCGGATCGGTCTCCGCCTTTAAAGTACGGTCAATCCGCAGGCTGAGTTCGCATTCATAGTGACAATTACCCCAAGCCGGGTTCCATGAAATCCCCTCTTGCAATGCCATTAAGGCACTCGGTGGCTTGATAAACAAAACCGGACGATCAGGAATGGCATTGCCTAATTCTTTGGCATGGTCCGCATAGCTACGGCCGACACAGACAATCTTCGATGGACGTGTACTCATGATCTTCCCTTTTTATTTCACTGTTAGGTTATTTCAGGCTTACTTTTTAAATGTATTTTCAAATACGGTTTGGTCGGCAGAGTGTTCAAAAGCACGTTTCGGCACAACCACCACGGTACGGTTCTTCAATTCAATCATGTACGTCAGTTTACCTGTAGCAAATTTTTGCACGTCGCTATAGTTAAACATCTGTTTACGACCATTGGCATAAATTTCCGCATGATCCTGAAACAATTCGATGCCTTGTTCACTTTTACCAAGCTGGTATTTTACAAATTGACGTTTAAACATCATCGGTAAAAACCAGTAACGCATAATCAACTGCAAAATTAAAAAGAAAGCACCGAGCGCAACATAATAGCGACCCACGCCATTAAAGCCGAGGTAAAAACCCCAAATAATAATTCCGATACTTACGAAGGGGGTAATAAAGCGGCTAATCTGCTTTTTACCAAACGTCGCAAGCGCAAAACCGTCTTGTGATTCTTCCAGATTTAAGAAATAACGTACCGATACAGCAGGCTTGGTCTCTGACATGATTCATCATCAAATTATTCGAACAATTGTGCTAGATATTACACCAGATTCGGCCTTTTCCTTATTGTTTTTGCTCGGCCCATTACAAGCTAAATTACATAAGTTTGCTTCACAACCGTTTTGAAATTGATTAAAACATCATCATTCACTTAAAAAGCATAAACAGGATGTGACATGCAGAACAATAAAAATAAATGTAGTTTGCTGGTGCTGTGCTGCCTGCTCGGCGCGCAGGTCTCGGCAAAGATCATCCCATGGGAAGAACAGATTCCCAGTAGCCTGAGTGTATTCCAGGGAAAGGCCCAACTTCTGGCTGACTTAACCGCAAACCGTATTTTGATTTACGCCCATCCGGCACAGGCAATTACTTTACCCACCTTTAAAAATTCGCACAGTATCAGTGGCAAGTTTTATACCGGTGCGGTGGTGGTACCCGCCAGCAGCCAAAACGTAGCGCGGCTTTTAAGCAACTATAACGGGTACAAAGGGCTATTTCCGACCTTAAAGTTAGCAAAGGTCGTTGAACAACAAGGCAACATTACCCAGATGAAATATCAGGTGTCCATCCCTACACCCATTCCAATCTTGAACTTTAAAGAAAATGTGCTGATGCAGCACCATTTAACGGCGAACAGTATTTCAACCCTTGTCCTGGATGCGCCTATTCCTTATGGTGCAGGCAAAATTGAATGGTTTGATTTAGGCAACAACAAAACCTTAATTACCGTGACCCAATGGGGCGACTTAAACCATCCCAAAGGCTTTTTATTCAGCAGCATTTTGAATGCGCTTCCGGAAGCCAAACTCGGCATTCCCTCTGGCACCAACGCTTTTTTACTTGAAGCCCTGCAACAGCACTTTAAAACACCGAGTTACCACAGCTTGAAAGCTGGAGAATTACCCGAAGCCCCATTAAGCTCGAACCAGGTTCAAAAAATTGCCACACTGAGCCAACTGTCCCAGGAACCGGTTTCTTTTATCTTGCCCTCCAGCAAGGTGCCCTATCCGCACGGTCTGGAAAGCTTGCGTTTTAGCAGCAGCTATCAGTACTTTGCAAAAAAACCGCAACAGATGCAGCACTGGCTGAGTGCGCCGGCTTATCAGGAGCTTTTTCCACGCCAGATTAAAGAGATCGACCTGAAAAAAATTAAACCCAACACCATTGATGCAGATTACAAAATTTCAGTCGGATTAGGCGTGATCAATATTCCCTTCGATTTTAAGCTGCACTTTGACTATCCCAACAGTCTGGAAAATCAGTTTGATGCAGTGGGTGGAGATTTGCAGTTTGTCAAAGGCGGTATGCAGCTGATTCCGCAAGGTCACGGCACCTTGTTAAATATCACCAGTGCCATGAAAATCCATGACCAAGCGCCCTTTCTGCTCAGAGCGATGAGAAGCATGCCTTATCACGACATGTTACCGGCCATAGGGGGCAATACCGTATTGGCATTAAAGATTAAACACAAGATGAAATAATTTTTTCACACATTTAATTTATTCTAGGCACAAAAAAACCGCATTAAATGCGGTTTTTTCCAGTTTTACATCTGTCGATGCGATCAAGTTGGTGCGCTCAGAGAGATTCGAACTCCCGACCCCTTAGTTCGTAGCCAAGTGCTCTATCCAGCTGAGCTATGAGCGCGACGTCTTGATGTGGTGCATTATACGCGTTTTTAATATTCTGTTAAGTGCTTTTTAACAAATACGCAATCAAGTGGACAGTTATTGGGCAAAATTAGATTTTTCATCTATTTTTTAAACAACATTTGTTTTTTTGAGGATTGNGTAGCCAAGTGCTCTATCCAGCTGAGCTATGAGCGCGACGTCTTGATGTGGTGCATTATACGCGTTTTTAATATTCTGTTAAGTGCTTTTTAACAAATACGCAATCAAGTGGACAGTTATTGGGCAAAATTAGATTTTTCATCTATTTTTTAAACAACATTTGTTTTTTTGAGGATTGCACAGATTGATTTGAGATCAAAATAATCAATTTCACCAGTGCATTTTTACTCCAGATTTCGTTCAGATATCTGGAATGTCTGGAGTAGATATTTAAGATGCCCTAATTTTTTTTAAAGACATCTCCACTCATCGAAAAAACGTACCCGCTCAGTTGCACCAAATTTCAGGCACAAAAAAAACCGCAACATGTGCGGTTTCTTCCAGTTTTACATCTGTCGATGTGTTCAAGTTGGTGCGCTCAGAGAGATTCGAACTCCCGACCCCTTAGTTCGTAGCCAAGTGCTCTATCCAGCTGAGCTATGAGCGCGTACTTGAGTTGCTTTTCAGCATTCGTTACTATAAAAAATTGCCGCGTTTAACTTGATTGGTGCNTCAAGTTGGTGCGCTCAGAGAGATTCGAACTCCCGACCCCTTAGTTCGTAGCCAAGTGCTCTATCCAGCTGAGCTATGAGCGCGTACTTGAGTTGCTTTTCAGCATTCGTTACTATAAAAAATTGCCGCGTTTAACTTGATTGGTGCGCTCAGAGAGATTCGAACTCCCGACCCCTTAGTTCGTAGCCAAGTGCTCTATCCAGCTGAGCTATGAGCGCGTACTTGAGTTGCTTTTCAGCATTCGTTACTATAAAAAATTGCCGCGTTTAACTTGATTGGTGCGCTCAGAGAGATTCGAACTCCCGACCCCTTAGTTCGTAGCCAAGTGCTCTATCCAGCTGAGCTATGAGCGCATTTCAAGTTATTCGTGGCGGTGAGAGAGGGATTCGAACCCTCGGTGGGCTTTAAGACCCACGCTCCCTTAGCAGGGGAGTACCTTCAGCCACTCGGCCACCTCACCGTAACGAGCCGCCATAATACAAATTAAACTTCGTTTCTTCAAGTCAGATTTCAAAAAATTCTGATATTTTTAATCAATCATCTATTTTTTAAACAATTTCCGAGCTGGCTCTGCCCTTTTCGCTGTTTTTTATGGCAAATACTGCTGAAATATTCAACCTGGCCCGAAAATTTGCACTGAAAAACACAATATTGCAATCATTTACGTGCAGTCTGTTGCTGCATGACTTATGCTAATCCTATCTTCTGACATGAAGCCAAAGACATTATGAAAAATTGGGTCGATCCTGAAGCTAAAGCTGAAGCTGAACGCTATGAAAATCCTATTCCCAGCCGTATTCTTATTTCTGAAACGATTGAAAAACTACAAGCACCACAATCTCATGCAGATCTAGTGGAACATTTTGAAATTGCAGATCAAAAAAGTATTGATGCCCTTAGCCATCGCCTGATCGCCATGGTTCGGGATGGCCAGTTGATGAAAGATGGCTACAAGTTCCAGCTTGCCGTCAGCCAGCCGACGCATGAAGCCACCGTGTATATCAATTCCAAAGGTCTGGGCAGTGCCTCGATTGCCGATCATGAAGACCTTTTACTGCCTGAACGCGAGCTGCGTCTGGTCTTTAATGGTGACCGCGTCAAGGTTCGTCAAACTTCGGTCGACCGCAAAGGCAAGGCTTGGGGTTTTATTACCGAAGTGGTGCAGCATCGGGTGAAACAGATTATTGGTAAAGTGGCGGTTCACGATGGCGAATACTTTATTCAGCCCGGCAATCCGAATGCTCACCAACCCATTACCCTGGAAAAAGAACTAATTGAACATGCCCAGGTCAAAGTGGGTGATTCGGTTCGCGTGGCAATTGATGACTATCCGACCCGTGAAGAACTGGCGACCGGTCATATCGTTCAGTCTATGGCAGACAAGGCCGATACTGAAATCATTATTCCGCAGACCATTCTGGAATTTGGCTTGCCTTATGAATTTCCGGAAGAAGTGATTCGTGATGCGGAACACTTTAAGGAACCTTCTGCACAAGACCGCGAGGGCCGGATCGATTTACGTGATTTGGCCCTGGTCACCATTGACGGTGAAGATGCCCGCGACTTTGACGATGCGGTATATGCCGAAAAACGTCCAGGCGGCGGTTACCGCGTGGTCGTGGCCATTGCTGACGTGAGCCATTATGTGCGTAATGACCAGCCTTTGGATGATGAAGCTAAAGAACGTGGCACGTCAGTCTATTTCCCGCACTTTGTCTTGCCGATGTTGCCGGAAGCCTTATCTAATGGTCTGTGCTCGCTGAATCCGCATGTCGACCGTCTCTGTATGGTTTGTGATTTAAAACTGTCCCGTGCCGGGCGTGTTACAGGTTTTGAATTCTACCCATCGGTCATGCATTCTAAAGCACGTCTGACCTACACCCAGGTGGCGCAGTATTTTGACGGTGACAGCAAAGCCGTTCCTGAAGATCGCGATGTGCGTAAATCGCTGAATACCCTGTTCCAGCTGTATCAGATTTTAAAAGGTTTACGGGCGCAGCGTCATGCCATGGAATTCGAAACCGTCGAAACCTACATGACCTTCGATGAGTTGGGTGGCATTAATGAAATTCTGCCGCGTACACGTAATGATGCGCATAAACTGATTGAAGAATGCATGTTGCTGGCCAATGTGGCCGCCGCCGAATATGCCCTGGAAAATGACATTCCGATGTTATACCGTGTGCATGAGCCACCTGAATTTTCACGTATCCAGAAAGTGCGTGAATATGTGAAATTGCTGGGTCTGCCCTTCCCTGAACAGCCAACGCAAAAAGACTATCAGGCGGTCATTGATGCGACTAAAGACCGCATTGATGCACCTAGCATTCACGCGGTGCTGTTACGTTCCATGATGCAGGCTTATTACGGCGCAAGTAATGCCGGGCATTTTGGTTTGGCTTATGATGCCTATACCCATTTCACCTCTCCAATCCGCCGTTACCCGGACCTGTTATTGCACCGTGCCATCAAGGCTCATTTAAAGCAGAAGCCTTTCCTGCTTTCCGGTGCAGCCCTGGATGATGCCGGTGAACATTTCTCGCAAACTGAACGCCGTGCCGATGAAGCTTCCCGTTCAGTCACGACCTGGTTGAAATGTCACTATATGCAGCAGCATTTAGGTGAAGAATTTGTCGGGATTATCAGTGCCGTGGCCGAGTTTGGCCTGTTCGTGACCTTAAAAGACCTGTATGTCGATGGCATGGTTCACGTGAGCCAACTGGGCGATGACTATTTTGTCTATGACCAGGCCAGCCAAAGCTTAATCGGTCAGGCACGTGGTCAGACCTTTAGTCTGGGCGATGAAGTCAAAATTAAGGTGGCAGCGGTGAATCTGGAAGATCGCAAGATTGACTTTGAACTGTTGCAACAATTGACCCATGCCGGGCGGGTGATTCGTAGCCGAGCGCCACGTGTGGCCAAGACTACCACAGAGGAAGTCTTTGGTTCACGAGCCAAAGCCGTGGCGAGTGAAGAGGGCGAACAGCCGGTTCGCAAGAAAAAGCCAAAAGCCAAATCTGCTGCACCGGCCAAAAAGTCAGATAAAAAATCTTCAGCCAAGGCAGATGCAAAAGCCAAAGACAAGCTGAAGAAAAAATCTAAGCCGAAAAAGAAAAAGTCGAATGCGAAAACCAAGATAGAATAATTTTTCGATATAAGCCCTACTCCGGTAGGGCTTTTTATTAGGTCTGGTCTACCAAGTATTTACCGACTGAAAAATAATAGCCCTTGATTTAACCCTCTCTAAGCCTTACATCTACTATTAAGTTTATAAATGATATGGCGTATTAGAAATGACTTTAGAAAAGGCGACCTTGCCCGTTCCACAATTTGACCAGATTCAACTGGCCGATTTAAAACAACAGATTGAACAGGCCATTCAACAAGGACAAAGTTTTTTAAACGATTTAACCGCAGTTCCAGAGGATGCTCAGGCACAGCTGAATATTCTGGAACAGGTCGATACGCTGGAAAACAACATGAGTGAAGCTTGGGGTGTGCTGTCACATCTCAATGCCGTGATGAACAATTCAGAAACACGTGAACTGTACCAATCCCTGCTTCCGGCATTAAGCGAATACTACACCCAACTGGGTCAACATACGGTGCTGTATCAAACCTATCAGCATGTGCATGACTCATCCGTATTTAGCACGCTTCCAGCAGCCCATCAAAGTGCCATTAAACTGGCGCTGCGCGATTTCAAACTGTCAGGGGTTGCTTTAGAAGGTGAAGCGAAAAAACGCTATGCAGAAATTTCTGCCCGTTTGTCGCAGCTTTCATCTGACTTCTCCAACCATGTATTGGATGCCACACAAATCTACTTCAAGCCGCTGACTGAAGATCAACTCAAAGGCTTGCCGCAAAGCAGTATCGATTTACTTAAACAATATGGCCAGCAACGCGAACTTGATCAGCCGGTGGCGACTTTAGACATTCCGGCTTATCTGGCCATCATGACCTATGCCGATGACCGTGGCTTGCGTGAAGAGTTGTATAAAGCCTATACCACACGTGCTTCCGACCTGTCAGAACATCCTGAATTTGACAATACCCAGGTGATGGAAGAAATCCTGAGTCTGCGTCATGAAATGGCTCAACTGTTAGGTTTTAAAAACTATGCCGAGTTATCGCTGGCCAGCAAAATGGCACCGGATGTCGAAACTGTAGATAAGTTTCTGGTCGACCTGGCTGAACATGCACGCACACCGGCCAGCAAAGAAATTGCCGAATTAAAAACCATTGCCATTCAGGATGGCATTTTCGAGTTACAGCCATGGGATACGGGTTACTATTCGGAAAAACTGAAACAGCAACAGTTCAATTTATCGCAGGAATCACTCAAACCGTATTTCCCTGCACCGAAGATTTTGCAAGGCCTGTTCAGCATTGTGAACCGTCTCTATGGCATCAACATTGTGGAACGTGAAGCGCCGGTCTGGCATCCCGATGCGCGCTATTATGAACTGGAAGATCAAGGCAATGTGGTCGGCGGCTTCTATCTCGATCTGTATGCACGCAGTGGCAAACGCGGTGGCGCCTGGATGAGCGGTTTCCGCTCGCGCATGCAAACCCGACAAGGCCTGCAAAAACCGATCTGCTACATGGTCTGCAACTTCACCCCTGCAGTCGCTGATCAACCAGCGTTACTTACCCATGATGAAGTGAATACCCTGTTCCACGAGTTTGGTCACGGTCTGCATCATCTATTGACCGAAGTCGACCATATTGCTGTGGCAGGAACTCATGGTGTCGATTGGGATGCGGTCGAGCTACCAAGCCAGTTTATGGAATTCTGGACCTGGGATACAGACAGCCTCGATCTGCTCAGTGAACACATCGAAACGAAGCTGCATTTGCCAGAAGATTTGCTTAAATCCTTGCTGGATGCCCGCTTCTTCCAGTCCGGCATGCAAACTTTGCGTCAAATCGAGTTTGCCCTGTTTGACCTGCATATTCACAAGCACAGCTCGGCTTTGAATGCCGAACAGGTACAAGCGACGCTGGATGAAATTCGCCAAAAATATGCAGTCGCACCCACAGCCAGTTACAACCGTTTCCAACATAGCTTTAGCCATATTTTTGCCGGCGGCTATGCTGCGGGCTATTACTCTTACAAATGGGCCGAAGTTTTGGCCAGTGATGCCTTCGATCGTTTCGAAAAAGAAGGAATCTTTAATGTTCAGACCGGAAAAGAATTTCGTCAATTTATTCTAGCAGTTGGCGGAAAAGATACAGCACTTGACGCGTTTATCAATTTCCGCGGACGCGAGCCAAAAATAGATGCGTTATTACGTCATCAAGGTTGGACGAACCCCTCTAAAAACGCTTAAACTAACTGTCTAAGATTGTTCGGAAGGTTAGGATGATGACTATAAAACGTCGTTTCATTGCAGGTGCTAAATGTCCAAAATGTGAAGCGCTAGATCGGGTTGTCATGCTAACTTCTGGCGACGATGAATGGATTGAATGTATTGACTGTGGCTATAGCGAAAATCGGCCAACGCATGTCGATGAACCACAGATGCCGGAACAGCCGGATGAGATTGGTGTCATTCAGTTCAAACCGCGTCAGCCTAAATAAAAACAGGTTCAATATGACATTAGATCAAAGAAACAGCCCAAAACTTTTATTGGGCATTACTGGGGGACTGGTTGCAATCATTGCGCTTTTTTTGGCCTATCAATGGTTTTTTGCAACTTCAAATGAAATACTGCCTGAACATGAAGGAACCAGTTTAACGGCGCCTGCAAAACCGGCGGCTAAAGCTGAAAAAGCGCCAGAACCGCTTGCTCAAACCGAGCAGGAAACCATTCAGCTGGTGGATGAAAAAATCCTGAAAGAAGCTGTTCCAGAAAATGAATCACTCGCCAAAGAAGAAGTGGCTAAACTGGAAGATATTCAAAGCCAGCTAAATGAACAGGAAGCCATGCTGAAAGCCCAACATGCCGATGCAGATGAGCTGATTGCCCTGAAAGAAGAACAGATTAAATTACTTGAAGCCCAATTGGCTCAAAAACAATAATTTTATAGTTGAATATTCAGCTAAAATAGCAGTACATATTTTAGCTGAATTGTTTCATGTCCCTACCGACCAGCAGTCGGAACCTGTTTACAGCACTCGCTTTACTGACCTGCTCTGCCTTTTTATTTTCTCTTATGGGTGTCTGTATTCGCTATGCTTCGCATACCGTAGATAATCCCACCATTGTATTTTTTCGCAACTTTGTCGGCCTGTTTATTTTTCTGCCGCTTATTTGCTCTAAGGGAATTAGATTTTTTAAGACCGAAAAAATCTGGATGCATAGCTGGCGTGCCGTCATCGGGCTGATTGCCATGTATGGCTTCTTTTATGCAATTGCCCATTTAAAGCTGTCCAATGCCATGGTCTTTACCTATTCTTCCCCGATTTTTATTCCCCTGATTGCCTGGTGGTTTCTGAAAGAAAAAATCACCAAGTCCATGCTGCTCGCCGCAGTGATTGGCCTGGTCGGGGTCATTTTTGTGGCCAAACCCGATGCTGGCATGTTTAACCAGATGTCTGTGATTGGGCTAGGTGCCAGCTTGTTGGCAGCCATGGCATTTATAACAGTCCGCGCGCTCACCCGTACCGAATCTCCAGAGAAAATCGTATTTTATTTCTGCTTTATCGGCACACTCATTTCCATGATTCCGATGTTCTGGTTATGGCGTCCCTATACTTGGACTGAACTGGGTTTCTTGATTGGCGCAGGTCTGCTTGCCAATATTAGCCAGATTTTCATGTCCAATGCCTATAAACTCGCCCCAGCCGGACAGATTGGTCCCGTGAACTATATTGCCATTATTTTTGCAGGAATCTGGGGCTTTATCTTCTGGAAAGAAATACCGGATCATTATAGTTTAATGGGTTTCGGCCTCATTCTGGCTGCGATTATCCTCTGTAGCCCTCTGGTTCAAAAACGTGCCACCCCATAATTCAGGCAGATTTCCCGCATATAATTCCCCATATAAAAAGTCATAAAAAAAAGCACCCAAAGGTGCTTTTTTATGATGGATTAATGATACCAACCGAACAGCTTAAATACATAAGGAATATAAGCGATGATCAACATGGCAGGCAGCATCACAATCACGGGTAAAATCCAGCGTTCATAGCGGTAGTAGAAAGATAGATGACGCACTTCTGCATCCGCCTCAGCCACCTCGGCATCTCCAATAGACTGCCGAGCCAGAAGATGGTTCAGCGCTACAGGTGGGGTGACATAACCAAGCTCAAAACCAATCAGGGTAATCATCCAGAAATGTACCGGGTGGATACCGTATTGATAGGCCACCGGAGCCACTGTAGCGGAAATCAGAATAACGGCACCAAATGGGTCCATGATCATGCCCACAAAAATCATCAGTCCGACAATCAGGGTAATGACGAGAATGGTACTACTGATATCGGTCGGGAAGGCTTGCATCACTTCGATACGTTCCAGTAATCCCCCCACACTGACAGAAAGCGCCATTAGAATCACCAGGGCACCAATATGTCCAACCGTTTCACTGGTAGAAATATGTAGCGATTTCCAGAATCCGACATTACGTAAACTTTCTCCATAGGCAGAACGTTTCACGCCATGATCAACTGCCAATTCTTTGCCCTGCTGTTTACCATGCTCTGCTTCACGGTATTCGACATTTACCGCTGCACCGGCAGTTGCCAATTCAGGGGTCGATCCCGGATTCAACTGGGCGGTCAGGGTTTCATCCCAATGTCCCACTGCGGGCAAAGGTGCAGGTTCATGGCGTAACTTGTCGAAAAGTACCACCAGCAACAGAATCACTGGCATCATGACTGGAGCAGTAAATTCATTCAGATCGGTCGACAAGGCATATTTATAGAATAACCAGATCAAGATGAAAATCACGACATAAGGAATAATTGCCACTACAGCACGAGCCGATTGAGGTGCTGCTACACCTGGGGCTGCAATACGGAATTTACTTTCGGCGAAGAACAGTGAAATGATCAAAAATAAAGTTGACGTCAGCAGGAACACATATACGCCATAGTGATACAGCAAGTCCGTTGTCACTTCCTTATTCAGTGAGGCAACCACCACAATCAATAAACATGGACGTAATACCACACCTAGAGAACCTGACATAGCTGTTGCTGCCAGAGCAAACTGACGGCGTCCACCCGCATTCCAGACTTCCTTATAAATAATCGCACCTGCTGCGATCACGAAAATCCCTGATGCTCCTGTATAGGCCGTTGGCAACGCAGCTGCCACCAAGATCAGCCAGGTCAGGGTTTCAGGTGCCAGATTCCATGGACGCAGGATATTCAGGAACATGTCCACGACACGGGTCTGTTTCAGCAACATACCCGCCCAGATAAACAGTGCCAGATTCAGGAAGATACTCGAAAACTCGACCAGCTGCCCCAGGTAAATACCCTGTCCCATTGGATAATCCATCAGGAAGGTAAAACTAATCCCGGTAATGATCGCCATATAGCCATACAGCGGCACACTCAGAAAAGCCATTCCTAAGCTACCGCCCTCTTGGCTCTGCTTGGGCTGTCTGAATATCTGATACAGGCTGATCAAGGTCAGCGTACTAAACAGAATCATCCACAACCAGTAAATATATTTCATGTCTCCGATCGGGACACCCGAATTCAGCATGGACTGATATTGGCTATAAGACGAGTAAGCCAAAAAGGCGTTACCAATCAGCATTGCCACCGAGTACACTTTAAAATCGATACGCGTTGTGGGACTACGTAAACCAATATGATGGGTTTTCAGCGTTGCACTGATCGCTGCAAATACCACCATGATAACCAGTAACAGGGCCCGGTTTTCAGTACCGAACTTGAATACGCCAAAGAAAGACGTTTCAAAGGTACGATATGCGCGAATACTCGGATGAGCCTGCATATGGGCAATCGCTTTATCATAGAACTGATAGGATTCTTCACAGACCTGTTGAGCCTGTACTATCGCCGCACGCACATCAGCCTCTGAACGCACACCGAAAAAATCAGCATACTCGTCGGCTGCATCGGCTTTCATCTGCTCTTGCACTTTACGATCGACATTGACATTACGTTCACAGGTTGGGGAACTCGGTTCGGCACGTAGAAATGAATATTGCATGCCAGTCGCCGGATCACCGTACAGACGCTCACCCATACGCAACAGCTGGCCGTGAATCATTTCACCGGTACCAATAATCAAAGTCAGCAAAAGTAAGACAAGAACGACAAAGGCCGAGATCCACTCTGTCCATATATAACGTAACAGACCTAATCCAGATCTGTTATTTTCATCATATTGCATGTGTATTCCTATTTTTATTTTGGTCATTACACGGTGGTTTGGTAAAGCCAATTTTGATTTATGAACGGAGAATATCCTTTCCCGATCCAATTTCTTTATTGTTATCTACAAATTTGCATTAACCCGACATTAATGAAAATGACAATATGTATTTTCTTTTCTGTTTTAAATGTCAATCTCGCCACTATTCAACGAAATATTCCCATAGAACATACGCCAAAGCGATGATTATTCCTCCAATCACTCCCAATAAATGAGCTTCAACCAATACCGGACTGCCAATAAGTTCTGCTGTGCTGACACTGCCGACGGTATTTTCCCAAAGCAATTTTCCCAGAATCAGGCACAGCACCAAGGCAGCAAAATTGCGCTCTTTCCTATACAACAAATGCACGCAGGCAACAGTGACATAAGCCCCATGCAAGACTCCGGACAAGCCGGCATAGGCTTCTATATCTGGAAAGAAATAATAAAAACACAGGCTGATAAATGGCGGAAGCAATAACAGTAAAGCAACGAAATGCCAGATTCTGACGCGGGGAAAAATAAAAGGTAAGCAGGCAAAAGCCAGCATATTAAGCAGATAATGGATCCATCCCACATGTACCCAATGGGCAGTCCATAAACGCCAGAACTCTTTGAACAAGCCAGCTTGCCAATAGATAAATGAATCTGCAAAAACTTGAAGACATGCCGAAAAAGACATTACAAATGCAATAAAAATAATCTTTTGCATAAGAAACTGGTCTTTCATTGGCATGTCCCCAGCTTAGAAAAAATGGATTAAAGATCAAACATCATTCCAGCCCATCTTTTCTTGTATTTTCTTTTATTCCATTCAATTTAAGAGGAGGCCGCACTCTCATTTTCATCAAATAAATCATCTAATTCTGCAGAACTGTCCTGATCATCCCAGAAACGTTGCATGCCATCATCACCCGAACGGATTCCGGTATGTTCAGTCCAATAACGGTCTGAAATACCCTGCACCATATTTTGCGCCATACTGTCGACCAGTCTGAACTGCGGATTAACCGGCTTTTCTTCAGAGCGTGCTGTAGCAAATGTTTTCAGGGCATCGCGAATCTTGGCATCATCACCACTGGCTTGAGCTGCGACTGCATACAGGGCATGAGACAGGCGTACACCTTTTTGTTCACCCAGTTGTACCGACTGTTTTAAAGTCTGGTAAGGATCGGGCTTACCATCGCCTGCGCCCGGCAATAAGGTCCAAATGACGGCACGTGCCGCTTCTGGCGCGCCCCAGAATTTGGCATTATCCAGGCAGACCATCCCGCGTTCAACGATGGCCGCAATATCTTTGGGTACATGGACTGCACCGCCAGAATTAATGTCATTGGTCATGGCCTGCAAACCGCTGATCATCCCCATTAAATACACGGTTTGATCAAGGTCGCTTTTCATTTTCGGGCATCCCTCACCCAAGGCCTTATTATATTTTGTCGCCCAACGCTTTTCTAACAGCTGGTAGCCCGCGTACTGACGCTGTGCAGCAATGGCCGCCCAGCGTTTTTGCTGGATACGGGCATCCTGGGCTTCTGAAACCCGCCCCGCTTTAGACGCGCGTAAATAATCTAGTTCTGCTTCCAAAGCCTGATTTTCGGCACAGATCCCGGATGAAGCATATAAAAGTACGGCAATACGGGTTGGGTCTGCCCCCATATCTTTGGTTGACATAATGGCGGGCGTTAAGGCATTGCCTGAATTACACGCCATATCCGCATCATCCATGGCCAAGATTGGCGGCACAATATGTTTCTCACTAAAACCCAGGGCAATATTTGCACCTGATTTAACCACTTGAGAACAACCTGATAATAAAGAACTTGTAATGATAATGACTGCCATACCCTGGCATATTTTTTGGACTTGCGACATTTTCCTGTCCTCTATAATTGTGTTTATGTCCATAGCACCTAAACATATCAGATGCGAAATCTGAATAAAAGAGTATTCACTCTAATTAGGTTTAATACTTTGCCACGAAATGACGTACGGAAAATTGACTGTATTCCATCAAGTTAAAAATTTTGGGCAAAAAAAAGTAGCATTGCGACGGTTCGGCACATGCTACTTATCAAGGGGTAAAAGCCTATTGGCTTTCATGTTGTGCAAATCGATCCTTCAGCACTGTTCCTAGTCGTCCAATAACAATTGCCAAAACAATTGCTACCACCAGAAACATCCAAGTTGGAATCATCATGATGATTTCCTCATTTGCTGTTGGTGTTTTTAATTTACATTTAGCGGAAATAATTTAGCGGAAAAATTGTCCGACAATTGCAATATTTGTTATTTTTTTCATTAAACTGTCTTACAAAATATTAAAAATTAAAATTATATTAATTATTATCAATATCTTAGTTAAAACAAATTTTATACAACTGTCTAACAATTAGATTAATTTTGCCAGTTGTTTCAGTGCTTTCCATTGCTTAAAAGGCAATTGATCCACCCAGATCAAGAGTGGTTTTTCCTGAAAATGCTGGAAATACACCACAATATAAAGCTGATGATCAATCAAATGACTAATCGAAACACGTTTAACCTGTTGCGATTTTAAATGGTATAACGACCATTCACGTGCATGCAAATGTTCAAGACACATCGGCTGAGGCATTTTAAAGCCATAGATATAGGTCAACACACCCAGCACAATGCACAGCAACCATAACCATGCCGGCAACAGCTGCTGCAAAAGTATAATCAGCAAAGTAAAAATGCTCAGCTGAAATACAAATGCCAGACGGCTGCGTTTCAGCTGAAAACAACGCTTAGCCATGGACGTAATGTTTTAACTTGACAATCAAGGCTTTCATTTCCGGGCGTGGAGGTTCAGAAACTTCCATAAACCAATCTAGCAAGTCCGGGTCCTCTTGTGCGACCAATTCAGCAAAAGCTTCTTTCTCTGCTGCATCTGCCTGCAGATAATGATTTTTTACATAGGGATCAAAATAAACATCAATCTCTTTTAAACCGCGACGGGCACGATAAATGACTTTGCGTTCTTCCAAGCTGATTTCTTCGCTCATAGCCTTTCCCCAACCGTATGAAATTTTTTGCTAGTTTACCCTATCCATCCCCTGCATTTCGAGCCATTTCCCCGAATTGACCAAATTCATCATTTTATCTGTACATTTGAGCATTCATCTCATTGCCGCTTGTGTCTCAATCTTTTAATTTTTATCTGACAATCACTTTGTAGATGGACAGAATAACAATGCAATCAGCTGCAATCCGACCTTTAGCCCCTATGCTGCCCCGCCATTTGTTTAATGCCGAGCACGATGCCTTCCGTGAAACGGTGCGCAAATTTTATGAAAAGGAAGTGGTTCCAAATACTGCCAAATATGAACAGCAGCAGCATGTCGACCGGGATTTATGGAACAAGGCGGGTGCAATGGGCTTACTCTGTGCCACCATGCCGGAACAATACGGAGGATCGGGTGTAGACCGTCTTTACAGCATGATCCTGATTGAAGAACAGGCCTATGCCATGGATTCGGCAACCGGCTTTTCGCTACATTCGGATATTGTGGCCAACTACATCTTCAATTTTGGCAATGAAGAGCAAAAATCAGCCTGGCTGCCCAAAATGGCTACAGGTGAAGTGGTCACGGCCATTGCCATGACCGAACCGGGAACCGGATCTGACCTGCAAGCGGTACGTACAACTGCTGTTTTGGATGGCAATGATTATGTCATCAATGGCTCTAAAATTTTTATCACCAATGGCTACCTGTGTGACATGGCGATTGTGGTCTGCAAAACGGACAGCAGCGATAAAGGCTCTGCCAATTTATCTTTACTCATCGTCGAAGCTGACCGTGCTGGTTTCAGTAAGGGCAAACCTTTAAATAAAATTGGCATGAAAGGACAAGATACCTGCGAGTTGTTCTTTGACAATGTGCGCGTGCCCAAAGAAAATTTGCTGGGTATGGAGGGCATGGGCTTTATGATGCTGATGAAAGAACTGGCCTGGGAACGCATGCTGGTCGCAATCATTTGCCAGGCGGGAGCCGAAGCGGCATTCGCGCATACCGTGCAATACACCAAACAGCGGCAAGCTTTCGGCAAGCCGATCAGCGCTTTTCAAAATACCCGCTTTAAACTGGCTGAATTAAGAACCGAAATCGATTTCTGTCGAGCTTATTTAGACCGCTGTATGGAATTACAGCTAGAAGAAAAACTGGGCATTGATGCAGCGGCAGCAGCGAAATACAAAATTTCCGAAATGTTTTCTACAGTCGTGGATGAGTGCCTGCAACTGCATGGCGGTTATGGCTACATGATGGAATATCCAATTGCACGTGCCTATATTGATAACCGTGCCAACCGGATTTATGCCGGCACCAATGAAATTATGAAAGAACTGATCTCGCGTTCCCTGTAATCAAAAGCCCATCTGCTGATGGGCTGTTTCTCTTAACTAATCTCTGCTAAAAATTCACTAATCAAGGCCAGTACCAGTTCGGGTTGTTCTTTATGCGGCATATGATGTAAGTCCTCTAGAATTTGCAATTCAGCTGCACCTTTCACTCCTGCAAAGATCTGCCGAGGCTGTGCCAGCGTGCCGTATTCATCTTGCTCCCCATGAATGATCAAGCTGGGGCATTGTATTTGGGGCAATACCTGACTCAAATTCCAGTCCTTAAATGCAGGTGCCAGCCAGGTTTCAGTCCAGGCATCCAGCACCCACTGCGCTTTCTTAGGATGATATTTGGCGAGGCGCTCCATTTGTCCCGCTTGCCGAAATCCCTGCTTGGCTTCACGGATACCGGCTAAAGTTCGTTCTTCCACTTCATATTGCGCAGCAATGGTCACCAAAGCCTGACAACGCTGTGAATATTCAGCAGCGATGGCAGCCGACATTCCCCCACCCACACTATGTCCCAGCACAATAAAATCTTTCAGCGCAAAATAATCAAGCACGGACTTAAAACCATGAGTCGCCTCAGTGATGACAAAATCCAGGCCCAAAGGCTGGTGATTGACTGCTGACTGTCCAAAGCCGAGCCGGTCATAAGCATAAACAATACGCTTGGTCTGAGCGGCAAGTTGTGCAGGAAAATCTCGCCATAAAGCCACACTGCCCAGTGAATCATGCATCAATAGAATCGGTGCTAATTCTGGATTAGCTTCAGCAGACTGCCAGGCCTTGGCATAAAGGAAATAGGAGTCAAATGACAGTTGATATTCACGCGCTAAGATACTCAAAACTTATTCCTGTGCCGGCTCAATTACTTTTACTCCATACTGTAGGAATTTGCAGCAGAACTAAAGATTACAAATTGAACTCGTGATTCCAATATTCATAAAAAAAGAAGCATTTTTGCTCCTCTTTTAAATAATGATCAGGCTCAATAAGAAAACTCAATCATGAGACCAAACGCGGTGTCGAGCTTTTCTTATCCTGTTGCTCACGCTTATGAAATTTAAGCACACCATCCTCAAAACGCGCATGTTTCAATTGTTTGCGGTCAGCCAGATAATTATTGGATACACTCCAAGGTGCATGCTTGCCCTGCTTCGGCATTACATCAGCGGCACGGGCAATATAGCCCGAAGACAGACTGCCCATCACTGTATCTTGCATTAACTCCGTCGCGTCACCTTGTGGAATCACTTCATCATAGCCATTTTTGTCCATATAGTTGATCAGACGGCAAATATAATCCGCTGCAATATCCACTTTAAGTGTCCAGGAGGCATTGATATAGCCAATAATCATGGCCATATTCGGCACATCACTAACCATGATACCCTGATACAACATATGCTGGGAAGTGTTCATCGGCTTGCCGTCAATCATCGCCTGAATGCCGCCTAAAATCTGAATATTCAACCCAGTTGCAGACACAATAATATCCGCATCCAAATGTTTACCGGACTTTAACTGAATACCTGTTTCAGTAAATTTTTCAATTTGATCCGTTTCAACCGATGCACGGCCTTCACGCAAGATTTTAAACAGGTCACCATCTGGAACCACACACAGACGCTGATCCCAAGGCTCATAATTCGGAGTAAAGTGTTTCATATCCACCTTACCTTTGAGCTGAAATTTTACTGCATTCAGCAAAATTTTCTTGAGCAGTTTCGGCTGTTTCTGCGCCAGGGCATAAATACCGCGTTGCATGCTAATATTACGTGCGCGCGTTAATTTATAGGCCACATCTTCTGGCAAATACTTGCGCATTTTGTCATAGACCAGATCTATCGATGGCACAGAAGCAATATAGGTCGGAGAACGTTGCAACATGGTGACATGCCCTGCCCCACCTTTCGCCATCGCAGGCACCAGGGTGATTGCGGTTGCCCCACTGCCAATAATCACCACTTTTTTACCCGAATAATCTAACTGCTCGGGCCAATGCTGTGGATGAATAAAATTGCCTTTAAATGCAGACTGATTGGGGAATTCAGGCTGGAATCCCTGATCATAATTATAATAACCTGTACATCCTAGAACAAAATTAGCCACCCAGGTTTGCTTTTGTTGAGCTGCATCTTCAATTTCAACCACCCACTTTTTAGTGTCCGAATCATAATTCGCCATCAAAACCTGATGCTGAAAATGGATTTTATTTTTAAGCTGATACTCGTCGATCACTTCAGATAAATAATTTTTGATGGATGGACCATCCGCCAAGACGCTGTCTTTTTGCCATGGCTTAAAATTAAAGCCAAAAGTCGACATATCTGAATCTGAACGAATGCCTGGATATTTGAATAAATCCCAGGTTCCGCCAAAACTTTCCCGACGCTCAATAATGTCAAAAGAGCGTTGCGGGCAATTTTTAGAAAGATGAACAGCCAGACCAATACCTGAAATACCGGCACCGACAATCAACACATCAATATATTTTTCCATGTTCTTTTTATAACCTGTTTAAGCTTTATTTTATTAAACCACAAAATTGACAATACACAATGTCAAGTTAGTGTAAAACTGACGAAAAATATATCAGTTCAGGACAAAAGCTTAAATTGTCAGACAATTTAAAATCTTCAGGCATAAAAAAGACCGGTGAAACACCGGTCTTTTTTAGAACAACTGAAGCTATTCTTGCGAAATTATTTAACTTCGCGATCTACTAGCTCAACGTAAGCCATCGGTGCAGCATCACCTGCACGGAAGCCCGCTTTAAGAACACGTAGATAACCGCCGTTACGTTCTTTGTAACGAGGGCCAAGAACGGTAAATAATTTACCAACAGTTGCTGCTGAACGAGTACGAGCAAACGCTAAACGACGGTTTGCAACAGTATCGTTTTTAGCTAAAGTGATTAAAGGCTCAGCTACACGACGTAACTCTTTCGCTTTAGGCACAGTTGTTTTAATCAACTCGTGCTCGAACAAAGAGTTAGCCATGTTTTGGAACATCGCTTTACGATGACTGCTTGTACGGCCTAATTTCACACCACTATTACGATGACGCATGGTGATAGTCCTACTTAATTAACGGCTACGATAGGCGAAACGATCGTCCATACGGAGACTAGCTGGTGGCCAGTTCTCTAAACGCATGCCGAGTTGTAAGCCTTTAGAAGCCAGAACATCTTTGATTTCAGTTAACGATTTTTTACCAAGGTTAGGAGTTTTTAACAACTCCACTTCAGTACGTTGAACCAAGTCACCGATGTAGTAAATATTTTCTGCTTTCAAACAGTTAGCAGAACGAACAGTAAGCTCTAGATCATCTACTGGACGAAGCAAGATTGGATCCACTTCTTCGCGAGGCTCTTGAGCAACAGGAGCTTGATCTTTCTGAAGATCAACAAAAATTGCAATTTGTTGTTGCAAGATTGTTGCCGCTTTACGGATTGCTTCTTCAGGATCAACTGTACCGTTAGTTTCAAGATCAATGATCAATTTATCAAGGTCAGTACGTTGTTCTACACGCGCGTTTTCCACGGTGTAAGACACACGTTTGATTGGGCTATAAGAAGCATCTAACTGTAAGCGACCCACAGGGCGAGTCTCGCCTTCTGGGAAACGTGAGTCAGAAGTTTCATAACCACGGCCTTGAGAAACTTTCAGGCGCATTTTTAAATTGCCTGAAGCACTTAAAGTGCCGATCAAATGCTCAGGGTTTACCACTTCAACATTATGAGGTAAACGAAGATCAGCCGCTGTTACATCGCCTGGACCTTGTTTTTCTAATGTCAAATATGCTTCGTTTTGATCGAACAGCTTAATCGACAATCCTTTTAGGTTCAGCAAGAGCTCGACGATGTCCTGCTGCAAGCCTTCTAAGGTACTGTACTCGTGCTCGACACCTTCTATCTCAACTTCTACCACAGCAGCGCCAGGTAAAGAAGATAATAGGATACGACGTAAAGCATTACCAAGAGTATGGCCAAAGCCACGCTCTAATGGTTCCAGAATAACTTTTGCCGAGGTCCCGCTAGCCGCTTCGACCTTGATCGCTTGCGGAGTTAGAAACTCATTTGCAGTACGCGTCATTATTGCTACCTCAAGGGATTATTTAGAATACAATTCTACAATCAAGCTTTCGTTGATTTCAGCAGGTAAATCAGAACGATCCGGTGCAGCTTTAAACGTACCTTCTAGTTTTGAATGGTCAACTTCCATCCAAGAAGGGATACCACGTTGAGCAGCCAATTCAATTGCGCTTTTAATACGTAATTGTTGTTTAGCACCTTCGTGAACCGCGATTACATCACCAGCTTTAACTTGGATAGACGCGATGTTAACACGACGACCATTCAAAGTAATGCTACGGTGAGATACAAGCTGACGAGCTTCTGCACGTGTAGAACCAAAACCCATGCGATAAACTACGTTATCAAGACGGCTTTCAAGCAATTTCAACAAGTTTTCACCTGTTGCGCCTTTCACACGAGCAGCTTCTTTATAGTAGTTACTAAATTGACGCTCTAACACACCGTACATACGACGTACTTTTTGTTTTTCACGTAATTGTAGTGAGTACTCAGATTGCTTAGCACGGCTTTGACCATGTTGGCCAGGAGCTTTAGCATGTTTTTTTGTCTTAACGTCAAACGGTTTAACGCCTGATTTAAGTTGCAGGTCTGTCCCTTCGCGGCGAGAGAGTTTGCATTTTGGACCAATATAACGAGCCATGAATGTTTCTCCTTACACGCGACGTTTTTTAGGTGGACGACAACCGTTGTGCGGGATTGGCGTCACATCGGTAATGCTGTTAATTTTATAACCCACTGCACCTAAAGCACGAACCGCAGACTCACGACCAGGACCAGGACCTTTTACAAGGACGTCCAAGTTTTTCAAACCGTAATCCAAAGCTGCTTTACCAGCAACTTCAGCAGCTACCTGAGCAGCAAACGGAGTTGATTTACGTGATCCACGGAAGCCTTGTCCACCAGAGGTAGCCCAAGCCAGTGCATTACCTTGACGATCGGTAATAGTCACAATGGTGTTATTAAAAGAAGCGTGAATGTGTGCAACACCTTCAGAGACGGTACGAGTGACCTTCTTGCGTGTGCGAGTATCTTTAGCCATCTTTTAGCTTCCAGAAATCTTATTTCTTAATAGGTTTGCGCGGACCTTTACGGGTACGTGCGTTAGTTTTGGTGCGTTGTCCACGGACAGGCAAGCTGCGACGATGACGAAGACCACGGTAGCAGCCTAAATCCATTAAACGTTTAATGTTCATGGAAATTTCGCGACGTAAATCACCTTCGGTTGGAACCTTGGTAATTTCCGCACGAATCGCATCAAGCTGAGCATCATCCAATTCACGGATCTTAGTAGTTGGTGCAATACCAGCAGCAGCTAAGATGTTCTTAGCAGTGTGGCGACCGATACCAAAAATATACGTGAGGGAGATAACAGCATGCTTGTTATCCGGAATGTTTACACCGGCAATACGAGCCATTCACTTTCTCCAAAAAGGCAGTAGAGATAATCAACCGCCCCACAAATATCTTGAGGGGCGGATAATAACCTAATTAGCCTACTGAAATCAACAGGTCTTGATCAGATTAACCTTGACGCTGCTTATGACGAGGTTCAGCGCTACAAATCACGCGGATAACCCCATTACGACGGATAACTTTACAGCTACCACAAATTTTTTTAACAGAAGCTTGTACTTTCATGATGAAACCTCAAGTGCGCTTATCCCTTAGGATGAGCAGTCGTTTTTCTCATTAACGTTTGATTGTCATACTGGTGCGAAGTAAGATGGGCTTGTAGCTGTGCCATAAAGTCCATCACAACAACGACTACGATCAGCAAAGATGTACCACCCAAGTGGAATGGAATACCAAAAGAACTTTGCAGAATCATTGGCATCAAACAGATGACCGTAATATAAATTGCACCAATAAAAGTCAAACGATTAAGAATATGATCTAAGTAACGAGCAGTTTGCTCACCTGGGCGAATACCAGGTACATAAGCTCCGCTGCGTTTCAAGTTCTCTGATACTTCTTTAGGACTGAACACAAGTGCAGTATAGAAATAACAGAAAAAGATAATTAACGCACCGAAGAGCACCAAATACAAAGGTTGTCCAGGCGATAATACCAATGCCAAATCTTGTAGGCTACGCTTTATGATTCCTGCATTTGGATCAGAACTACCCAACCATTGACCTAAACTTGCAGGGAACAGCAATAATGAACTCGCAAAAATTGCTGGAATAACCCCCGCCATATTCAATTTCAACGGCAAATGTGTCTGCTGTGCAGTAAATACGCGACGCCCTTGTTGCTTTTGAGCATAGTTAACCGGTATACGACGTTGTGCCTTTTCAATAAATACAATCGCAGCAAGAACTGCAACTGAAAGTAATGCAAATATAGCCAGACCAATTAAGCTTGATTGACCATTATCCACCGAAGTGAATGCTTGCATTACGATATTTGGCAAACCAGCAACGATACCTGCAAAAATGATCATGGAGATCCCATTACCAACACCACGTTCGGTAATTTGCTCCCCTAACCACATTAAGAACATGGTGCCTGCAACCAATGAAGTTACAGCAGGAATGTAAAAAGCCAGTCCTGAAGTCAAGGTTATTCCTTGGCTAATCAGACCAGCACACATACCTACACCTTGCACCAATGCAAGTAATAACGTGCCGTAACGCGTATATTGATTAATCTTACGCTTACCCTGCTCGCCTTCTTTCTTTAATGCTTCCAGCGAAGGAACCACTGTTGACATCAACTGCACAATAATCGATGCAGAGATATATGGCATGATCCCCAACGCAAGAATTGACATTCGCTCTAATGCCCCGCCAGAGAACATATTAAACAAACCTAAGAAAGTACCTTCATTAGCTTTGAAAAAACGTTCTAAAGCGACATTATCAATACCCGGCAGTGGAATATGTGCTCCTAGTCGAAAGACCAACAATGCGCCAACCAAAAACATTAATCGACGAATAATTTCACGATATTTCACATGAAATGGTTGGCCTTTCATCATGTTAACATGACCTGAAGAACTAGGAGACATAGACACTAGCGATTACTCCTCGACTTTACCGCCAGCAGCTTCTACAGCAGCTTTAGCGCCTTTAGTCAAAGCAACACCTTGTACAGTGAATGCACGAGTAATATCACCAGAAAGTACGATACGAGCACGAGTCATATCTTTACGTACAACATTGGCAGCTTTTAAAGTTTCAAGTGAAATGATATCACCTTCAACTTTAGCAAGCTCTGATAAACGTACTTCAGCAGTTTTTAAAGCAAGTTGGCTAGTGAAGCCGAATTTAGGTAAACGACGATATAACGCTGTTTGACCACCTTCGAAACCTGGACGTACGCCACCGCTCTTACGTGATTTTTGACCTTTGACACCACGGCCACCAGTCTTACCAACGCCAGAACCGATACCACGGCCTAGACGAAGGTTATCACGCTTAGCACCTTCTGCAGGTGCAATAGTATTTAAACGCAGAGTCATGGCTTATTCCTCTACACTAACCATATAGTAAACTTGGTTGATCATACCGCGGTTAGAAGGAGTATCAACTACTTCAACAGTGTGACCGATACGACGCAGACCTAAACCTTTAAGGCTAAGCTTGTGATTTTTCAAGCGGTGCGCAGAAGATTTAGTCTGGGTAACTTTAATCGTTTTCATGATTGATTACCCTTGAATTTGTTCTACAGACAAACCACGTTTCGCAGCGACTTTCTCTGGAGAAGTCATATCACGCAAACCTTTGAAAGTTGCGTTTACTACGTTAGCAGCATTTGTAGAACCATAGCATTTTGTCAATACGTTATGTACACCAACAGCTTCTAGAACTGCACGCATAGCGCCACCAGCAATTACACCAGTACCTTCAGAAGCAGGTTGCATGTAAACGCGGCTTGCACCGTGACGAGCATTAATAGGGTGTTGTACAGTACCGTTAACAAGCTCAACAGTAATCATGTTACGACGTGCAGCTTCAAGTGCTTTAGAAATAGCAGCTGGAACTTCACGTGCTTTACCACGACCAAAACCTACGCGACCATTACCATCACCCACAACAGTTAATGCTGTGAAAGAGAAGATACGACCACCCTTAACAACTTTGGCTACACGATCAACGGCAACCAGCTTTTCAACAAGACCTTCGTTTTGTTCAACTTTAGCCATGATTAGAACTCCAAGCCGTTTTCACGGGCAGCATCAGCCAAGGCTTTGATACGACCATGATATTTGAAACCAGAACGGTCAAATGCAACTTTAGTAACGCCAGCTGCTTTAGCACGTTCAGCAATTAAAGCACCTACTTTAGTCGCTGCATCAACGTTACCAGTTGTACCAGCACGCAAAGTAGCATCTAAAGTTGAAGCTTGAGCTAAAACTTTGCCACCATCTGCTGAGATAACTTGAGCATAGATGTGACGCGGTGTGCGGTTTACACACAAGCGAGTCGCACCCAATGCACGAATGTGCAAGCGTGTGCTTTTCGCACGACGCAAACGGGATTGTTTCTTTTCGTTCATAAGAACCTCGCGCCTTATTTCTTCTTAGCTTCTTTACGAAGTACAACTTCGTCAGAATAACGAACACCTTTACCTTTATAAGGCTCTGGTGGACGGTAACCACGGATGTCTGCAGCAACTTGACCCAAAGCAGCTTTATCAGCTGATTTAAGAATGATTTCAGTTGCAGTAGGAGTTTCAGCAGTTACACCTTCAGGAAGCGTATAATCGATCGGGTGAGAGAAACCAAGGTTAAGGTTAACAACGTTACCTTTAACCGCAGCTTTATAACCAACACCGATAAGTTGTAACTTACGTTCGAAACCTTCGCTAACACCTTTTACAAGGTTGTTAAGCACAGCGCGAGCAGTACCAGCTTGCATCCAAGCGTCTTTCGACTCAGCTTTAGGAGCAATTTGAAGTTGACCTTCTTCCTGTTTTAGCTCGACCAGCGCATGCAGGTTGAAAGACAATGTACCTTTGCTGCCTTTCACTTCGACCTGCCGGCCGTTCTGAGTAACTGTTACACCGTTAGGTACAGTTACTGGGGCTTTAGCCACACGAGACATGAGGAATCACCTATTAAGAAACAAAAGCAATAACTTCACCACCGATGCCCGCAGCACGTGCAGCGCGATCAGTCATGATGCCTTTGCTTGTAGAAACAATTGCAATACCTAAACCTTGCTTAACGCTAGGAAGTGCATCTTTACCGCGATACTGACGTAGACCTGGACGACTTACGCGTTTCACAGTTTCGATAACTGGTTTGCCTTCAAAATATTTTAACGTAATGGTTAAAGTTGCTTTGCCTTCAGCATCTGCAACTTCTACGTTTGAAATATAACCTTCTTGTTGAAGTACGTTTGCAATTGCAACCTTCAACTTAGAATTTGGCATAGAAACAGTTTGTTTCTTTGCCATTTGTGCGTTACGAACACGGGTTAACATGTCGGCAACGGTATCTTGCATACTCATTTATAGTGCTCCTTACCAGCTTGCCTTAACAACGCCCGGTACATCACCTTGCATTACTGTGTCACGTAATTTGTTACGGCTTAAACCGAACTTACGGAAGTAACCATGAGGACGACCAGTTAAACCACAACGGTTACGTAGACGTACTGGAGACGCATTACGTGGTAATGCCTGTAACTTCATCATCGCATCGAAACGTTCTTCGTCGCTCGCATTTACATTTGCAATCGTCGCTTTTAATTCAGCACGTTTTGCAGCAAATTTAGCAACTGTTTTTTCGCGTTTCAATTCGCGATTAATCATACCTTTCTTAGCCATATCGACCTCTTATTTGAACGGGAAGCCGAATGCACGCATAAGCGCACGGCCTTCGTCATCGGTGCGAGCAGTCGTAGTGATGGTAATATCCATACCACGAATACGATCAATCTTATCGAAATCGATTTCAGGGAACATGATTTGTTCCTTCAAACCCATCGAATAGTTACCACGACCATCAAATGATTTCGCAGAAAAACCGCGGAAGTCACGAATACGAGGGATCGCGATAGAGATCAAACGGTCTAAGAATTCGTACATTTGTTCGCCGCGTAAAGTAACTTTACAACCAATCGGCCAACCATCACGGATTTTGAAACCAGCGATTGATTTGCGAGCGAGTGTAAGAACTGGTTTTTGACCAGCAATCGCTTGCATATCAGAAAGAGCGCCATCTAACAATTTCTTGTCAGCTGATGCTGCACCAACACCCATGTTAATGGTGATTTTAGTGATGCGAGGAATCTCCATCACATTTTTAACGCCCAATTGCTCTTGTAACTGAGCTTTAAGTACGTCGTTGTAACGTGTTTTAAGTCTGGCCATTGCCTATTTCAACCTTTTACTTCGCTACCGCCACTGATTCACCGTTAGACTTGTAAACGCGAGTTTTCACGCCTTCAATCGTTTGGTAACCAACACGGTCAGCCTTTTGGGTTGTAGCATTAAAAATTGCCACGTTTGAGATATGAAGCTCAGCTTCTTGAGTTACGATGCCGCCTTCAGCGCCAGTAGCTCGGTTAGGCTTTTGATGCTTCTTCACCAAGTTAAGGCCTTCAACCTTAACGCGGTCATTAGAAACTGACAATACAGTACCCTGTTTGCCTTTTTCTTTACCTGCGATCACGATTACTTGATCGCCTTTTTTAATCTTAGCCATGAGTGCCTCTTATAGAACTTCAGGAGCCAATGAAATGATTTTCATGAACTGTTCAGTACGAAGTTCACGAGTCACTGGTCCGAAAATACGAGTTGCAATCGGCGCTTTGTTGTTGTTCAAAATAACAGCAGCATTGTCATCAAAACGAATGATAGAACCATCCGGACGACGTACACCAAATTTTGTACGTACAACTACAGCATTCATCACGTCACCTTTTTTAACACGTGCGCGTGGAATAGCTTCTTTTACAGTAACTTTAATAATGTCGCCAACAGAAGCATAACGACGATGTGAACCACCAAGTACTTTAATACATTGTACGCGGCGAGCACCACTGTTGTCTGCTACGTCGAGCATACTTTCGGTTTGAATCATTGCCCTACTCCAAAACCGAGCATCACCGGTCACATTTCGAAAGGCTCAAAGAGTACTCGAAATTGACCGATGATGCAACAAGAACGTCTAATTACTCAGCAGCTGCTTCAATCACTTCAACTAAAGTCCAAGACTTAGTTTTAGAAATTGGGCGGCTTTCTTTAATGGTCACTACGTCGCCAGTTTTAGCAACATTGTTCTCATCATGAGCGTGTAATTTAGTTGAACGGCGGATTGATTTGCCATACAACGGGTGTTGAACGCGGCGTTCAATAAGCACAACAATAGACTTGTCCATTTTGTCGCTTACAACTTTACCGGTTAACGTGCGAACTGTTTGTTCACTCATTGTCCGTTCCCCTGTTTTTCGGTAAGGAGTGTCTTGATACGAGCAATAGTCTTGCGAGTAAGTGCAACTTCGTGCGATTTACCCAATTGACCAGTTGCCTTAGCCATACGAAGACGGAATTGGTTAAGCTGTTGCTCATCAAGCAAAGCTGTCAACTCTTCTACCGATTTTTCACGTAGATCTTTAGTTTTCATTACATTACCGTCCGAGTCACGATAGTGGTTTTAAACGGAAGTTTAGCAGCTGCAAGCGTAAATGCTTCACGAGCCAATTCTTCGTTAACACCATCAATTTCGTACAAGACTTTACCTGGTTTGATTTGGCAAACCCAGTATTCCACAGAACCTTTACCTTTACCCATACGAACTTCTAATGGTTTTTCAGTAATTGGCTTGTCAGGGAAAACACGGATAAAGATCTTACCACCACGTTTAATACGACGGCTGATTGTACGACGCGCAGCTTCAATTTGACGTGCAGTCATTTGACCACGTTCAATAGATTTAAGTGCGATAGTACCGAAAGATACTGTGCTACCACGGTGTGCTAGACCAGTGTTACGGCCTTTTTGCACTTTGCGGAATTTAGTACGTTTAGGTTGCAACATGGATTATTCTCCTTTTTCAGCAGAACGATCATTGCGACGACCACGACGCTCTTGACCTTCACCACGACCGCGACCGCGTTTAGCTGGACGTTCTTCAGCAGGAGCAGGGTTCATGACTTGTTTCATGCCACCTAAGATCTCACCACGGAAAATCCAAACTTTAACACCAATCGTACCGTAAGTCGTTTCAGCACGCATAGTTGAGTAGTCGATGTCTGCACGAAGCGTATGCAAAGGTACACGACCTTCACGATACCACTCAGTACGAGCAATCTCAGCACCACCTAAACGACCAGAAACTTCAACTTTGATACCTTTAGCACCAGCACGCATCGTGTTTTGAACCGCACGCTTCATAGCACGACGGAACATTACACGTTTCTCTAATTGAGAAGCGATTGCTTCAGCAACTAAACGAGCGTCTAAGTCTGGGCGATCGATTTCGTTGATGCTTACTTGCGCAGGAACACCCATAATAGATGTTAATTCGCGTTGTAATTTTTCAATGTCTTCGCCTTTTTTACCGATTACGATACCAGGACGAGCAGTGCTAATCGTAATTTTAGCAGCGCCTGTTGGACGTTCGATAAGAATATTGCTTACCATTGCGTTCTTAAGTTTTTTAGTTAAAAACTCACGAACTTGCAAATCTTTAAGCAAGTATTCAGCGTATTGTTTCGGATTCGCATACCAGTTAGCGTTATGACGTTTCACAACACCTAGGCGGATACCGATTGGATGAACCTTCTGACCCATATCAAACCCCTACCTTAACGGTGATGTGACAAGTACGCTTAGTAATACGATCTGCACGGCCTTTAGCACGTGGCATAATACGTTTCAGGCTGATGCCTTCGTCAACGTAAATCGTAGATACTGTAAGGTCGTCTACATCTAAACTGTTATTATGTTCAGCGTTTGCAATCGCAGATTCCAACGCTTTTTTAACTAAAACTGCAGCTTTTTTGTTGCTGAAGTTCAAGATATTTAAAGCGTGAGCAACAGATTTGCCACGGATCAGATCTGCAACCAAACGTGCTTTTTGTGCCGAGATAGCGGCACCGCGTAATTTAGCAGTAACTTCCATCATCGCACCTTAACGTTTAGATTTCTTGTCAACACCGTGACCACGATAGGTACGAGTTGGCGCGAATTCACCGAGTTTATGACCAACCATGTGTTCAGATACGATCACTGGAACATGGTTACGACCATTATGAACAGAAATTGTTAAACCAACAAAATCTGGGAGAATCATCGAACGACGCGACCAAGTTTTGATCGGCTTGCGAGAGTTACTCGCTACAGCCGCTTCAACCTTAGCGAACAAGTGCGCATCGACGAATGGGCCTTTTTTCAGAGAACGAGGCATTGTCAGATTCCTTTACTTGTTACTTAACGCGACGGTCGCGAATAATCATCTTAGTCGTACGCTTGTTGGTACGTGTCTTGTACCCTTTAGCTTTTTGACCCCATGGGCTTACAGGTTGAATACCTTTGTTACGCCCTTCACCACCACCGTGTGGATGGTCAACCGGGTTCATCGCCATACCACGAACGGTAGGACGAACACCACGCCAGCGTGATGCACCAGCTTTACCTAGTGAACGAAGGTTGCTTTCTGAGTTAGAAACTTCACCCAAAACAGCACGGCATTCAACGTGAATTTTACGCATTTCACCAGAACGTAAACGAACGATAGCGTAAGAACCGTCACGACCCAACAACTGAACAGAAGTACCAGCTGAACGAGCTAATTGCGCGCCTTTACCGATTTTAAGTTCGATGTTGTGAAGAGTAGAACCGATAGGCATGTTGCGAAGTGGCAAGCAGTTACCTGGACGGATTGGAGCATCGTTACCAGATTGTACTTTATCACCAGCACGCAAACCTTTAGGCGCAATGATGTAACGACGTTCACCGTCAGCATACTTTAACAAAGCAATATGCGCTGTACGGTTAGGATCGTATTCAATACGTTCAACTACAGCTGGAATGCCGTCTTTGTTACGTTTGAAGTCAACGATACGGTAGTGTTGTTTATGACCACCACCAACGTGACGAGTTGTAATGTGACCGTTGTTATTACGACCACCAGTACGTTTTTTAGCTTCAACCAACGGAGCATAAGGCGCGCCTTTGTGAAGATGGTCGTGAACGACTTTCTCTACAAAGCGACGTCCTGGTGACGTTGGCTTACATTTTTGAATAGGCATAATTCTCGTCCTTATTCCGCTGCGCTTTCAGCGGTATCGCCCAAGTCAGCCATTTCAACATCTTGGCCAGCTTTCAGGGTGACGTATGCTTTTTTAACATCAGAACGACGTCCTAATGTTTTACCAAAGCGTTTAGTCTTACCTTTAGTGATCGTTGTGTTAACTTTAACAACTTGAACACCAAAGAGTTGTTCCACTGCTTTTTTGATTTCAAGCTTGTTTGCATCAAGTGCAACTTTAAAAACTTGAACACCAGCAGTTTCACCTAAAACTTGTGCTTTTTCTGAGAATACAGGTCCTTGTAGGACTTGATAGATACGTTCGTTGTTCATCCGAGTTCTACCTCAATTTTCTTAGCAGCAGCTACAGACATAACAACTTTGTCGAACGCGATCAAGCTAACAGGATCGATTGCAGCAGCATCAACCACATCAACGTGTGGAATGTTACGTGCAGCAAGATACAAGTTCTCATCAACAGCATCAGTAACGATCAATGCACGAGTAGCATTCAAGTCGTTAAGTTTTGCAAGCAACTCTTTAGTTTTTGGAGCTGCAACAGCAAACTCTTCAACTAAAACCAAGCGATCTTGACGAACAAGTTCAGCCAGGATGCATTGCATAGCACCGCGATACATTTTACGGTTTACTTTTTGAGACCAGTCTTGTGGACGAGCAGCAAAAGTTTTACCACCGCCAACCCAGATTGGGCTACGAATAGAACCAGCACGAGCGCGGCCAGTACCTTTTTGACGGAATGGTTTTTTACCACCGCCAGAAACGTCTGCACGTGATTTTTGAGCTTTAGAACCTTGACGACCACCAGCTAAGTAAGCTGTAACAACTTGGTGTACAAGAGCTTCATTAAATTCACGACCGAACGCAACTTCTGATAATTCAACAGCAGAGCCGGAAACAGTATTTAAATTCACGTTATTTCCCCTCAGGCCTTGATCGTAGGACGAACAGTTACGTCGCCACCAGTAGCACCAGGAACCGCGCCTTTCACAACAAGAACTGAACGTTCAGCGTCGATAGCAACGATTTCAAGACCCTGTGTAGTTACGCGTTCAGCACCTAAATGGCCAGCCATTTTTTTGCCTTTGAACACGCGACCAGGAGTCTGGTTTTGACCTGTAGAACCTAGAACACGGTGAGAAACAGAGTTACCGTGAGTAGCGTCTTGAGTACGGAAGTTCCAACGCTTAACACCACCTTGGAAACCTTTACCTTTAGACTGACCAGTTACGTCAACGATTTGACCAACTGTAAACAGATCTACACCGATAGTAGCGCCAACTTCACGACCTTCAAGCTCAGCTTCTGAAACGCGGAATTCTTGAACCAGACGACCAGCAGCAACACCAGCTTTCGCAAAGTGACCTTTCTGAGCGTTAGTTACGCGAGATTCGCGACGTTCACCAGTAGTGATTTGAATCGCTTGATAACCATCAGTTTCAAGCGTTTTGATTTGAGTGATGCGGTTAGGATCAACCTCAATCACTGTTACAGGTACAGAAACACCAGCATCTGTAAAGATACGTGTCATACCGCACTTGCGACCGACTAAACCAATAGCCATGTGCATAAACCTCTAAAAAAGCGGCCTAATTAACTTAGAGTGTTAATTAACCCGAAAGCCTTAACCCAAAGCGATCTGAACATCAACACCAGCTGCAAGATCTAACTTCATCAATGCATCAACAGTTTTATCTGTAGGTTGAACGATGTCGATCAAACGTTTGTAAGTGCGGATCTCGTATTGGTCACGCGCATCTTTGTTAACGTGTGGTGATGTTAAAACGTTGAAACGTTCGATGCGAGTAGGCATCGGGATTGGACCACAAACTTGTGCGCCAGTACGTTTTGCTGTTTCTACGATCTCTTGAGCCGACTGATCAATTAAACGGTGATCAAAAGACTTAAGACGGATACGAATTCTCTGGTTAGACATACCAGTTAACTCCAAGCCAAATATATAAAGAATCACTCTTGACGCATCTCACCCCACTTTAATGAGGGCAAGTGTCAAGAGCAGTGAAATATCACTAAGGTCATGATCGATGCCACGACTGTCACGATGTTAACTACTTTATTCGTAGCCAACCCCCTTTCATCAAAGGGTCGCCCATTATAGCGATTGTTTAACGCTTAAGCAAATCTCTTTTTAACTTTTTCCTCTTTTTTTACGTTTATCTATTGAGGCTCTTGTTTAAAAATAAATCAGCATGAGGTTTTTTGCAAAACGTACTCTATAGCCTGGTTTAGTATTTGATTTCCTTTAATAAAGTCACTTTTAGGCATACTTTTTAATTGACGTTCAGTTTGTACATATTGACCGGAAAAATGCTCTAACTCTTCATCATTTTCTAAAAATAGTTGTAGCACCTCGGGGGTTATTTCAGGATGAAATTGAAATCCCAAGACATTTTTTCCAATTTGATACATTTGATTGCGACAGACATCATTTTCAGCCAGATGAATAGCGCCTTTCGGAATTTCAAAGGTTTCACTATGCCATTGCATCACCTTAAATTGTTCTGGTAACTCAAAGCACTGTTCAGGTACATGCTTCACCTTGCGTACCTCGGTCAAACCCAACTCCTGCTGTTCATTACGCCTGACCGCCGCCCCCAAAGCATTGGCGATCAGTTGCCCACCTAAACACAGACCAATCGCAGGTTTCCCCATAGACAGATAACGTCTGATCCAGCGCTTTTCCACTTTCAACCACGGATAATTTGCTTCATCGTTCACACTCATTGCCCCACCCATAATGATGAGCAAATCTACATCTTCCACTTGCGGTAAAGCTTCGATGTCGAGCGGTCGATCTACAGGTAAAGCGAAAAATTCAGTTGCGGTAATTTTAGCGTGGTGCTGTTTTAAAAACGGATAACAACTGCCGAACCCTTCGCCAGCAATATGCTGAAAATAATGTACTTTTAAATGCGACTTCATGCCCCTCGCCTATTGTTCTAGCTTTGTTATAGGTTTAGCAAGAATGAAGCCAACTTTATATGTGCATTAACCTTTCTATACATTTCGGCATTTATATAGCCTATTCCGCGTGTTTCTCTTAAGCTAAGGTTAATTTTGATACGACTTAGAGCAACACCTTGAAAAAAAACGCGCAAACAGCACTGATTCATGCACCACGAAAGGCCCCACAATATATTTCTACGGTTCAACCTCCCCTGTTTCGTGCATCGACCATTATTTTTGAGAACACCGATGCACTGTTTAATCGCCACTGGACGGATGACTATGACTATAGTTATGGCACCCACGGCACGCCTACAACGTTTACGTTAGGCGACAATATTGCCCAGGTCGAAGGTGGACAATATTGCTTGCTGGCACCAAGCGGTTTATCCGCCATTAACCTGGTGAATTCATGTTTTCTTGCTCAAGGTGATGAAGTCTGGGTGGCAGACAACATTTATGGGCCAAATATGGAACATCTACGAAATCTGCAAACGCGTTATGGTATTAGCGTTAAAGTCTATAACCCGATTGATGCGGAGACTTTCCAGCCCACCGATCGAGCCAAACTCATCTGGTTAGAAGCAGCAGGTTCCGTGACGCTGGAATTTCCCGACCTGATCAATCTGGTGAAAAAAGCCAAAGCGCACAACATCCTGACAGCACTCGACAATACCTGGGGTGCAGGCCTGGCTTTTAATGCCTTCGATTTTAGCGATGAGCATTTGGCAGTGGATATGACCGTGCATGCGCTGACCAAATATCCAAGTGGTGGCGGTGACATCTTAATGGGTTCTGTCGTGACCCGTGATCAAAAGCTGCATCACCAGTTATTCCGGATGCATGCCATTCAGGGGATTAGCGTGTCGGGCGACGATGTGGCACAGATCCAACGCAGTCTGGCTTCAATGCAAGTGCGCTATCAACACCAGTCTGAAAGCTGCCTGACACTGCTGCACTGGCTCAAACAGCAACCAGAATTTGTCCAAGTGCTGCATCCTGCCGATGCAGAATCCGCAGGACATCTGCATTGGAAAGAAATTTGCACAGATGCACAGAGTGCAGGTCTGGTCAGCGTGATTTTCAAACCTGAATATACCCAGGCAGATATCCGTAGATTCTGCGATGCACTGGAACTGTTTAAGCTGGGCTTTAGCTGGGGCGGACCGCTCAGTCTGGTCATGCTGTATAACCTGAAAGATATGCGTGTTTTAGAACATACACATTTACAACAAGGTTTACTGGTTCGTTTTTGTATAGGACTGGAACATCCGGCAGATTTAATCCAAGATATAGAAAATGCATTAAAACAGTTGCCTGCACGACAACATGAATAAAATAAAATAGGAAAAAATATGGGTACACCACTCGTTATTGCCAAGAAAACCGCCAACACTCAACAAGAGATTGTTTTACATTCACAGTTTGCCAACCGTCATGGCCTGATTGCCGGTGCGACAGGAACAGGAAAAACCGTCACCTTAAAAGTATTGGCAGAGAATTTTTCCCGCATTGGTGTGCCCGTATTTCTCGCCGATGCCAAAGGCGATGTTTCCAGCCTGGCCAAAGCAGGTGAAAGCAATCCAAAGTTTGATGAACGCATCAAAAGCCTGCATATTGAGTCCATCCCCTTTGCCGCATCTCCTGTAGTATTTTGGGATTTGTTTGGCGAGCAAGGCCATCCTATTCGCAGCACAGTTTCTGAAATTGGACCGCTGTTACTGGCACAAATCCTGAATTTGAATGACACCCAGGAAGGGGTACTTTCAGCAGTGTTCCGCATTGCCGATGATCAGGGCTTATTGCTGATTGACTTTAAAGACTTAAAGTCCATGCTGACTTATGTCAGTGAACATGCCGCCGAATTCAAGGCGGAATATGGCAATCTGTCTCCCGCAAGTTTAGGCGCCATTCAGCGCAATTTACTGGCACTGGCCGATCAGGGCGGTGACAAGTTCTTTGGTGAACCGGCACTCGACATCCTGGATTTTATTCAGACTGACAGCCAGGGGCGCGGCAACATCAATGTGCTGGCTGCCGATAAACTGATGAATACCCCCAAGCTGTACGCCACCTTTTTGCTCTGGATGTTGTCTGAACTGTTTGAACAGCTGCCTGAAGTGGGCGATCTGGACAAACCGAAACTGGTGTTCTTCTTTGATGAAGCACATTTGCTGTTTGACAATGCCAGTCCGGCGCTACAGGAAAAAATTGAACAGGTGGTACGATTAATTCGCTCCAAAGGTGTGGGGATATACTTTGTCACGCAAAATCCGCTGGATTTACCTGAAAGCGTACTGGGTCAGCTCGGCAACCGGGTGCAACATGCCCTACGCGCCTTTACCCCTAAAGACCAAAAAGCCGTCAAGACCGCTGCCGATACTTTCCGCGCCAATCCTGAATTTAAAGTGGAGCAGGCCATTACCGAACTGGGGGTCGGTGAAGCCCTGATTAGCTGTCTGGATGAGCAAGGCACACCACAAATGGTCGAGCGCGGCTGGGTAATGCCTCCCTACTCTTCCTTTAGCCCGATTAGTGCTCAAGAACGTCAAGCCTGTATGAATCAAAGCGTAATTGCGGGCGTGTATGAAAAGCAATTGGACCGTGATAGTGCCTTTGAAATGCTGCAAAACAAAGTCGCTGAACGGCAACAGCAAGCCCTTCAGGCAGAACAAGAAAAAGTAGCAGCGAAAGAAAAGGAAGCTTTAGAAAAACAGCAAGCCAAGGAAGCGGAAGTATTGGCCAGACAGCAAGCACGTGAACAAGAACGCCTGGCACGCGAGCAACAAAAAGAGGCGGAACGCGCAGCCAAACAACGCGAAAAACTCACCCAGGATATTGTGGGAACTTTTGCCAAAAGTGCTGCACGCAGCCTGGGGAGCAGCACCGGACAGAAAATCGTGCGGGGTTTACTGGGTTCACTATTTGGTAAACGATAATTCAATAATCTGATCAATTATTAAGAAATTATGGGATATTTTTATATTCCATATTTTTTTTATGGTTTTGTTAATTCTCCCTATTGTCAAAACACCCTATAAGATGTATTTTAAATACATCTTATAAATAACCGCCATGAGAGATCAAACATGACTCCGCAGCAAATTGACCTAGTAAAAGCAACAGTTCCTGTACTTCGCGAAAATGGCGTAGCCCTGACTGGTTATTTTTATAACCGCATGCTGGGCAATAATCCAGATCTAAAAGAAACTTTTAATATGGGGCATCAGCGCAGTGGTGCACAGGCGCAAGCCTTGGCAGGCGCAGTATTGGCTTATGCTGAAAACATTGAAGATCCTTCCGTGTTGTTGCCTGTGGTTGAGTTAATCGCGCACAAACACGTTAGCCTGAACATTCAAGCACCTGACTATAATATTGTTGGTGAAAACCTGCTCCATTCAATCAGTGAAGTGTTAAGCATTTCAATGGACGATCCACTGATTGGTGCCTGGGCAGCAGCCTATGGTCAACTGGCAGACCTGTTCATCAGCACCGAAAAAGCTATTTACGATCAGCATCAACAAACCAAAGGCAGCTGGTTAGGCTGGCGTAACTTCAAGATTGCCAAAAAAGTAGTTGAAAGCGATGAAATCACATCGTTCTATCTGCAACCTGTCGATGGCGGTGCATTGCCGAAATATGAAGCGGGCCAATATATTTCAGTACGTGTTTTCGTTGAAGAACTTGGCTTGAAACAACCTCGTCAATATACGCTTTCAACTAGCCCTCAAGCGGACTATTTACGTATCTCGGTAAAACGTGAAGACCAAAAAGGCGACATGGTTCCAGGTTGGGTATCGAATACTTTACATAGCCTGCCAGAAGGTTCAGAAATTGAAGTTTCAGCACCAACAGGTAATTTTTACCTGATTGACCCAAATAAACGTAATGTGTTTATCAGTGGCGGTGTAGGCCTGACTCCAATGATTGCCATGCTGAATCAGCTGGTGACGCTGGATATGCCACAACCTGTGACATTCATCCATGCCTGCCGTAGCAAACAAGTGCATGCAATGCATCAGCACATTCAGGACTTAAAAGCAAAATATCCACGCCTCAGCACATTTACCGCTTATGAATTCCCACATCCAGGCGATAAATTAGGTGAAGATTATGATGTTGCCGGTCGCCTGGACTTAAGCAACATGGATAGCGCATTGTTACCTGTCAATGCCGACTACTATCTCTGCGGCCCAATGCCATTTATGGCTGAACAGCAAAAGGCGCTGGTTGCTCGCGGCATTCCTGCTGAAAATATTCACAGTGAAGCGTTTGGCACAGGTGGCGTTAAGCACTAACCCGCTGGGTCAGCATAAAATAAAGAGAGGGTTAGTCTGGTTATGCTAGACTAACCCTAATTTTTTACTTAAAAACATCAGTATTATCATGCAACTGAATAAATTCACTGACTATGCCTTGCGTATTTTAATCTATATCGCCCAACCGCGAGATATGCCTTATACCATTGCAGAAATTGCTCAGGACCTGCATGTGTCCAAAAACCATTTGGTGAAAATTGTGCACTTTATGGGCAAACAGAACTGGCTGATTACTACACGTGGCAAAGGCGGCGGTATTGCGCTCAACCCCGAAGCGCTTGAAATGCCCCTCGGTCAAATCGTGCGGATTCTGCAAGGTGAAAACCAGATTGTCGAATGCAATACCCCTCCTTGCGTACTGCGTCCTCAATGCGGTCTAAAAGGCATTCTTGATCTGGCACTCGAACAATTTTATCTTAGTCTGGACCAATACACCCTGGCTCAGGTTTTAAATAGCTCTCCTGCGGCAAAGTACACCACCCAATCCCCGATCCAGATGATCAATCTTTAATTCCTGCGCTTGCAAAGTTCGCTTGACCGAACGACTTCCTTTATAATGTTCGCTTGTAGATCATTTATTGAAGTTGAGTTATGCATCACAGCAGAGGAAAATCCAAAAACAGTAAGACAGCCCATGCGCCTAAGCAAAAGATCAGCTATGAGAAAAAAGTTGATCCTGCCATTACTGAGTACTCTGTTCGCGCGTTGAACTGGTTGCGTAAAGCCGAATTCTTGATGAGTGCGCCAAAGCTGAGCCTGTGTGTTGAAGACACCGGTTATGAAGTTGCTTTTGCCGGACGTTCCAATGCCGGTAAATCTAGCGCTATTAATGCCTTAACCAACCAAAAGCAGCTGGCACGCGCCTCTAAAAAGCCGGGCCGTACCCAAATGATCAACTTTTTCAGCCTGGGTAATCCAGAACAGCGTCTGGTCGATTTGCCAGGTTATGGTTATGCAGCCGTACCGGAAGCGATGAAAATTGTCTGGCAAAAAGAACTGGAAAATTACCTGATTCACCGTAAAAGCCTGCAGGGCTTGGTATTGCTGATGGATATTCGCCATCCACTGCAACATTTTGACGTGATGATGCTGGAATGGGCCTATTCACGTAAATTGTTCGTGCATGTTTTGCTGACCAAATCAGACAAACTGAATCGTGGACCGGCATCCAAAGCCTTGCAGGAAGTGAAAGCGGCATTGAAAAAGATGAAGCTGGATTTCTCCATTCAGTTGTTCTCGTCACTCAACAAGCAAGGCCTGGAAGAGCTGGCCAGTGTCATGGGTGGCCGATTGAACTTCACCCTTGAGCAATCCACACAATTTGATCTGGACAGCATTCCTGAAGCGAGCCTTGGTGATCTGGATGAACCACTCGAATCTTTAGATGTTGCAGAGGAAGAGTGCGAAACCGAAATTGCAGAAGATGCCACCGATGCAAGCCGACAAGCTGATTGATGGGGTCTGATTGAGCTAGACTGTCCGACAAAAATCATCATCAATTGATATTTCCGTGTCCCGTATTGCTAATCACAATGCGGGACATTTTTTTCATACTGGCCTTGAGCTCAAGTGCAGCACTGCACGCCAAAACAATAAGGACAGCATGATGAAACTTTTCTCCCGTTTAAGAAACTCCAAACTCGGCTCATCAATTGCCTATCATATTCATCCGCGTAAAGTAAAATTCGAGTGGCAGGACACCCCGATTGACTGGATTCCAAATCAACCTTATGTCAGCTATTTTATTAATGAAATCAACATGATTTTGCCTGCCGGCGAATTCTGGTTCTGTCGTTTATACAACAAGGTTTTGCCGCAAATTCAGGATGAAAAGCTGAAACAGGATGTACAGGCCTTTATCCGTCAGGAAGCCATGCATGCCCAGGCCCATAACTCGGCCAACAAAGAATATCTTACCGTGCGTAACATTGATATCCAGCGCAATCTGGATGTGATGGATTTCCTGTTCAGTCAACTACTTGCCGATCAGCCTTTGGGTGTAAAAGTACCTAAATTGCTTGAACATCAATGGGATTTATTCCGCCTTGGCATTATTGCCACGGTAGAGCACATGACTTGCGTACTGGGGAAATATGCCCTGTACAACCAGGAGTGGGAAAAACTGGGGGCTGACCCTGCCATGCTGGATCTGATTAAATGGCACGGCGCAGAAGAAATTGAACACCGTACCGTCGCCTTTGATTTGTATCGTCATCTAGGGGGCAGTTATATTGCCCGCTATTATTTAAGCATTATTGTAATTGTGGCAGTGATTGGCTTGTGGGTCGATGGCACGGCTCATCTGCTCAAGCAGGATCCACGTTTTCAGTCTATCCGCCCTGCAGTGTACAAGCCGTGGATCTGGCACGAATGGTATGCCATTGCCCAACGTGACAACAATTTAATGCCCAGCCCCTTCTGGCTGGTATCACAGCAACTGGGCTATTTGATGCCCTGGTACGATCCGCTGCATGAAGCCAAAACTGAAGATGCCATTGCTTACCTGAATCACTCCCCTGCGGCCAAACGTGCAGCCAAACTGAAAGTGGCCTAATCCTTTTATCATTCATTTGATAATTAAATACATGTATACAATTTAACCACAACAGGGCTTTATGCCCTGCTTTTTATTTGTTTTAAGATAAAAGTCGAGGAAAACAACAATAAGGATCATTTTATGCAAGCACGGATTTCAGTCATTACACTGGGGGTGCGTGACCTGGAAGCATCTTTGCATTTTTATCGCGAAGGCTTGGGTTTACACTGTGAAGGAATTATAGGGCAGGAATTTGAATATGGTGCGGTGGCCTTTATTGAACTGCAGTCAGGTCTGAAACTGGCTTTATGGCCGCAAAGCAGCATTCAACAGGATACCGGACTGGAGCTGACGCCAATGTGTGCCACTCAAATGACGTTGGGACAAAATGTCTATAGTCCGCTGGAAGTGGATCAGGTCATGGCTCAGGCAGCACATGCCGGCGCCAAAATCATTAAACCCGCACAAGCCACTTTTTACGGGGGGTATGCGGGTTATTTTCAAGATCCGGATGGCCATGTCTGGGAAATCGTGTTTAATCCCAGCTGGGAAATGGATTAGGACACTTCTGGTTCACGGCTATAACGATCCACCACCACGCTAATCATCATATCGCCCTGAACATTGACCACGGTACGCACAGTATCCAGCAGACGGTCAATCGGCAGCAAGATTGCAATGGCTTCTGCCGGCAACCCGACCGATTGCAGCACCATAATCATGGTGACCATGCCTGCGCTTGGAATACCCGGCGCACCTAAGGAGGCAATCATGGCGGTTGCACAGACCACCAGCTGCTGACCGATACTCAAGTCCAGCCCCATCAGGTTGGCAATAAACAAAGCCGCAGCTGCCTCATACAGTGCCGTGCCATCCATATTCAGCTGGGTGCCCAAGGGAATTACAAAGCCTGCCGTTTGTGGACGTACCTTTAAATTTTCCTGTGCGCATTTCATTGACAGTGGCATGGTGGCCGAACTGGAACTGGTGGCAAATGCGGTAATCAGTGCCGCTCGGGTACCCTTGAAAAAGGTGACTGGACTCATCTTGCCAAAAATCCATAGCAACAATGGCAATACCACTGCACCATGAAAAATGGTGGTTCCGGTTACTACGGCGGCAAACTCGGCCAGACGGCTTAATACGGAAATGTCTTCGGTTGAAATCAGTTTCGCCAGCAAGGCAAAAATGCCGAGTGGGGCCAGCTTCATCACCCAGCTGATCATCATCATCATGATGTCAAAAAATTGCAGGCTTAACTTGCGTACACTGCGGAAATTCTCTCCGCCTTTGACCAGCGCCACGCCAATAAACAGGGCAAATACCACGACCGCCAGCACATTGCCTTCAGCAAAGGCTTTAAAGGGGTTAATCAGGGTATTTTGAATAAAATTGGTAAAGAAGGAAGATGGCGTCAAGGTGTCCGGCGTTTGATGGCTGTTCATGGCATCCTGAAACATCACAATATCCACGCCCTGCCCCACCTTAAACAGGTGCGCACAGCTTAATCCCAAAATCAGCGCCAAGGTGGTGGTGGTGACACAGCACAGCAGGGTGATTTTCCAGACCCGACCCAGCTGTCCACCGGCCTGCAAGTTCGAAACCCCAACCACGATCGAACTGAAAATCAGCGGAATCAGCAGCATCTTTAGCAAACCAATAAAAATGCTGCTGGCCAGCCCCAAACCATAGAGGCTGATATCAAAAAACCGGGTATCGGGAAACAGATTTAACAGAAAACCAAATGCCACCCCTAAAATCGCAGCAATCAATATTTGTGTATTTAAGCTCATTACCACATGCTTTTTATCATTAAGTCCTGTCAGGCACTATGCCATGCCCTATTTTTAGAATCGAGAATTTTTTTGTCACAAGCTCAGCAGAAATAGATCAAAGCCAGTAACTCACTTTATCTGAATCAACAATACTTTAATAAACTGATGGCATAGAATCTGCTTATGCATAGATACTCATTCAGCCAATAATTAAAAGAGAAGCCATATGAAAAAAATCATGCTCATGACTGCACTCCTTCTCAATATAAGCGTAGCCGTTGCCCATTCAGGCCATGGCTGCCACAAAGATGTTTCCGAGGACATCCCTCGCTGCCATTAAACGACCATAAAAAACCGGACAGCAGGTCCGGTTTTTTTATGACAGTTCAGCCCTTATTGGGTTTCAATTTCACGCAAGCGAATCAAACCTTCCTGGGTCGTGCTACACACCAGCTCACCATTTTGCCACATGCGGCCGAAATTCAGTCCGCGCGAACTGACACTGACGGTCGCCTCCATATCATAAAGCATCCATTCATCGACACGGAATGGCTTATGGAAATACATGGCATGGTCAATGCTGGCACATTGCAGACTTGGGGAAATATAACTCAGACCGTGTGGACGCAGAGCCGTGGTCATTAAAGTAAAGTCTGAATAGAACGCAGCAATGGCCTGATGCAGCGAAATTTCATCAACCTTCTGGGCAATCTGGCCATGGGTACGGATATAGTGAGCGTATGATGGCGCTTCAGGCTGAGGCTGAAATGGATTAACCGGCATCACCGGACGAATTTCCACATGACGGTCACGCATAAAGCTGGCACGCACATTTTCCGGCACGAATTCGACCAGCTGTGCTTTAAGTTCTGCTTCACTTTTCAGGTCTTCAACCGCAGGATATTCCGGCTCTGAAATCTGGTAATTCAGGCCTTCTTCCGGATTGGCAAATGAAATCATGGCGGTAAAAATCGTGCGTCCATGCTGAATGGCACGCACCTGACGACTGACAAAACTCTTGCCATCCCGCAGGCGGTCTACTTCATAAATAATCGGCGCATTGACATCTCCCCCATATAAAAAATAGGCATGCAAGGAATGCGCAGGACGATTTGTGGTATAGGATGCCGCGCGTAATGCCTGGCCCAGCACCTGCCCACCAAAGACCCGCTTACCGACCAGATTACGGCTTTGACCTCGGTAAATATTTTCTTCAATTTTTTCAAGGCTCAGTAATTCAACCAGTTCTTGGGTTAAGGCGTTCATAAGCAACCTGTTTTTAATGTGGGATACCTAAAATCTAGGCGAAAAATTTCAATCAATCAGCTAAGCTATAATGGCTATTTTGCCACAAATCCCGAGGAAAGCCCTAAAGTTCTACTGACTGGCCTGTCACGCGATTTGTGCTGAATATTCGCTAAAAATACGATTTTTAACGATAAAATTTAACACTCGAAATGCATTTTGTCAGAAAATGACATATTGTTTTAAATTACAATGATGCAAAACTGTTTCCCCCTCAGAAAATCTGTGGTTTCGGTCATTTAAGTAGGAGTATGTATGTCCAAGAGTGGCTTTGGTCAAATCTATCGTCAGCTTTCCAGTAAGCTGCTTGACCTGGTGGTAACCCCACATGTTCTTGGTGAGGTTCCTACTGAACCGACAACTACAGAAGTAAATTCCCAGACAGAGCAACCTGTTCAACAAAAAGTGGTGTGCTATGTATTACAAAATTATTCGCGCAGTAATGCCCTGATTGTCGATGGCGAAACCCGCCGGCTAAAACTGTCACCGGCATTAGATCCGCTGGTGGTGGGCGATCACAAGGAAAAAGCATCGATACTATTTCTACAGCACCATGATGAAAACAATTTACTCAATTCTCCGCCGCATGCCTTTCCGCCGCGCTTATTGCGCCTGATCGAGATTCTGGAACACCATCCTCAGGTGGATATTGAACTGATTCCGGTCACCGTATTATGGGGACGTTCGCCAGACAAAGAAGACTCCTGGCTGAAACTTCTGTTTACCGATACATGGGCAACGCCTGGTACCGTTAAACAGTTGGTGAATATTGGTCTGCATGGTCGTCAATCCTATCTGGAATTCCATCAGGGCCAGTCTTTACGCCAGCTGATCGAATTTGCCAAACAGACCCATCCAAACCTGTCACCTGCAACGTATATTCTGAATAAACTAAACAACTATCTGGACGGTCAGCGTGAAGTCGTGCTCGGTCCGGATCTATCCGACCGCCGTAACGTGATGCATTCACTGATCAAATCTAGGGATGTTCAGGATGCCATCCGCCGGGAAAGCATCCGTGGCAAAATCAGCATGATTGAGGCTGAACGCCGTGCCATTGGCTATTTAAACGAAATTGTATCGGACTATTCGCATTCAGCCGTGCGTTTTGCCGATATGGCGCTGACCCGTTTATGGACCCAGCTCTATGACGGCGTAGAGGTACATAATTTCAGTACCGTGCGTGAACTGGCCAAAGACTACGAGATTATCTATACCCCCTGTCACCGCAGTCACATCGACTACTTATTGCTGTCTTATGTGATTTATAAACGTGGCATGATGGTGCCGTACATTGCCGCGGGCGATAACTTGAACATGCCTTTTGTCGGGCAATTATTGCGTGGTGGCGGTGCCTTCTTTATTCGCCGTACTTTCCGCGGTAATGGTTTATATACCACTGTGTTTAAAGAATATCTTTTCAATATTCTGTCCCGTAACACGCCACTGGAATACTTTATTGAAGGCGGCCGTTCACGTACCGGGCGTTTGCTGCCACCGAAAACCGGCATGCTAGCCATGACCGTGCATGGGCATTTGCGTGGCCGCTCTAAGCCGATCGTGTTTGTACCGACCTATATTGGCTATGAACGCCTGATGGAAGGTGCCACCTATGTCGGCGAAATGAACGGTAAAGACAAAGAATCCGAATCGATCATGGGCATTTTGAAAACCCTGCGCAAAATCGAACGTATCTTTGGCCAGGTGCATGTGAACTTTGGTGAGCCGGTATTCCTGGATGATATGCTGAAACAGCATGGCGCGGAAAATATTAAAATTGCCAAGAATGATGATCCGATTCCGCAAGAAGTCTCGGATACAGTGAACAGTGCTGCCCATGCCATTTTGGAAAACATTAACCGTGCCGTGGTGATCAATCCGGTATCGCTGCTTTCGCTGATTCTTTTGGCTACGCCTAAACACACGCTGGATGAAGAGATCTGCATCAAGCAGCTGGATGCCTACCGCAAGCTGTTGACTGCATTGCCTTATGATGCACGTACTCAGGTGACACCGCTTTCAGGCAAGGAAATTATTGGCTACGGTTTAAAACTGAAACTGATTAAACGCGTGAAGCATGTCCTGGGCGATATTATTGCTATTGAAGACAATCAGGCGGTATTGCTGACTTATTTCCGCAATAATATTTTGCATGCCTTCGTGTTGCCATCGCTGATTGCTGCGCTGGTTGAACATAACGGTTCGATTCGCCGTGGCGATTTGATTAATGTCATCCGTACGCTTTATCCATTCCTGAAAGCGGAACTGTTCCTGAAATGGAAAAAAGATGAAGAGCTGAAAGATCAGATCTGTGCCTATGCAGAAGCGTTGATTCAGGCGAAACTGATTTCTGAAGATAGCGAGGGCAACCTGGTTTCTCCTGCACCAAATTCAGAAGATCACAACCAGCTGGTGGTGCTCGCTGCGCCTGTGATGCAAAGTCTGGAACGTTACTACATGACCCTGGCTTTAATCACCCAGCGTGGTTCGGGCAATATCTCCACCCGTCAGGTGGAAGAGCTCAGTCATCTGGTCGGTCAGCGTCTGTCGGTCCTATATGAATTCAACTCGCCAGAATTCTTTGATAAATCGCTGTTCCAGAGTTTTATTAAGGTTCTGACCCAACAGGGCTATATCCGCAACAATGAAGATAACGCCATTGTGTTTGACGAGAACTTCCAGAACGTGGCGCAGTACGCCAACCTGGTACTGGATGATGTGACCTTGCAGATGCTTCAGCACATTACCACCTTCAGCGATGAAGAGCTGAAAGAAGCGTTGGATGCCGTTGCAGCGCAGCAGGCAAAACGCCGTTTGAAACGGAAGAAGAAATAATCTTCATTCTCCGTTCCCTCTTCTTCTAGGAGAGGAATAGGGAGAGGTCTGTTAAATACTATCCTGAGCTAGAGATAAAGTACTGCTTTAAATCTAGCGCAAGTGAGGGCTAGGGAGAGATTGATTAAAAACCCTCTTCCTAACCTCCTACTATAGGGAGGAGGAACTTCAAATATCAGAGTGACACTCACTCTACCTTTAACAATTCTGCATAATCCCCAAAACAATCCTCATGTTCTAACTGAAATCCAGTTTCAGGCATTCGCGTCGCATAAATCCGTTTACCCGTTTTCTTCTGGCTTTCAACAACCAGTTCAGACAGATTGAGTTGCCGCTGAAACCACTGAATCACTTCATGTAAAGGCACAGGCTGATTATTCGTGACAATATAAGACGGTTCTGGATGTTCCACGTGAAGCAAGTGAGCCAGGAAGCGCGCCAGATCATCAATATGAATCCGGTTGGACCAATGCATATTGGCATAGGTTTTGGTGCTCTCAGCAAGTTTGATCATTCTCGCTACAGAAGTACCATAAATCCCAGTTGGGCGAATGACAATACATTGCTGGGGAAATGCCTGCTGGTAAAGTTGCTCCATTTTCCAGAGTAACTTGCCCTGCTCATCCACAGGCTGAAGAGCAGTTTCATCATCAATTCGCTCACCGGCATTTTCACCATAGACCCGGGTCGAGGACACCACAATAATTCGTTTTACAGGATGATTTTTTAAGGCATTTACAATGGGCTGAACAGAATCGACATAGGTCTGCTGATAGCCCTGTACCGTGCTTTGTGAAGGCGACAATAAAACATAGACCCAATCCACAGGTTCAAGATGATCTAAATCAAGCTGATGCACATCCTGAATCAGATGAGTCGCATAAGCATCCGTTTTCGAACTTTGGCTGATTGTGGTAATTTGGTGGCCTTGCTGAAATAATTGTTTGGCAACCCGGGTAGACGTTTTACCATAACCTATAAATAATATACGCATTAAGCACCTGATGATTTAACTCAAGTTGAGGGCGAATGGCTGCAGTCCATCAATTGCAAGGGGTAGGAACTGCCTCTGCTGCATTACTGGAAAAACTGAATATCTTTAGCACAGATGATTTACTGTTTCATCTGCCGCGTGATTATGAAGATCGTAGCACGATCATCCCCATGAACCAATTGGTCGTGGGGCGCAGCTATTTACTGGAGGGAATCGTTAAAGGGGTCGATTTTCCGCCCGGTAAGCGTAAATCTATGGCCGTACAGCTACAGGATGATTTTGGCAAAGTCACCTTGCGTTTTTACCATGTCTATAAAGCCCTGACCGATCGTGCCAAGGTCGGCAACCGCTTGCGCATTTTTGGTGAAGTCCGCGTGGGTGCGCGTGGTCTGGAGCTGTATCATCCGGAAATTCAGCTCATTACTGAACATACGCCCTTACCGAAAACCCAGCTCACCGCGATTTATCCTGCAACCGATGGTCTAACCCAGCCCAAACTGCGTGAATATGTCAAACAGGCGCTGAAACAGCACAGCGATGAGCTGCCCGAATTGTTACCGGAAAAATTCACCAATGGTTATGCACTGAAACAGGCACTTGAATATATTCATGAACCACCGCTAAATGCCAACATGTTGCAACTGGCCCAAGGTTCGCATCCAGCACAGCAACGGCTGATTTTTGAAGAACTGGTGGCGCATCAGATCAGTCTGTTATCACGGCGTGCCTATATTCAGCAGATTGCCGCCCCTTCTTTTAGTCCAAGTAAAAATTTTGCCAAACAGTTATTGGACAGCTTGCCCTTTAGCCTGACCAGTGCACAAAAGCGGGTTTCCAAGGAAATTGTGCAGGATTTAAAACAGAACAAACCAATGCTGCGTCTGGTTCAGGGCGATGTCGGTGCAGGAAAAACCCTAGTGGCTGGCGTTGCCGCCTGTCATGCTTTAGAAGAAGGCTGGCAAGTGGCGCTGATGGCACCGACCGAAATTCTGGCGGAGCAGCATTATCTGAATTTTAAAAAATGGTTTGAACCTTTAGGCCTGAATGTTTCCTGGCTTTCGGGCAAGCAGAAAGGCAAAGCCCGTACAGCGGCCGAGCAAACCATTAAACAGGGAACAGCCAATCTGGTGGTGGGTACCCATGCCCTGTTTCAGGAAAATGTCGAATTCAGCAAACTCGGCCTGGTGATTATTGACGAGCAGCATCGCTTTGGGGTCGATCAGCGGCTGGCGCTGCGTAATAAAGGTGCCAATAACATGACTCCGCATCAACTGGTGATGACCGCTACCCCGATTCCACGCACACTCGCCATGTCCGCTTATGGTGATCTGGATACCTCGGTGATTGACGAACTACCGCCCGGCCGTACCCCGATTCAGACCGTCACCATCCCTTTGGATCGCCGCGAAGAGGTGCTCAGCCGAATTGCCAGCAATTGCGGCGAAGGCAAACAGGCTTATTGGGTGTGTACTCTGGTGGAACAGTCGGAAACGCTGGATGCGCAGGCGGCTGAAGCGACGTATCAGGAAATTAAGGAACGCTTTCCACAGCTCAACATTGGTCTGGTGCATGGCAAGATGAAGGCCGATGAAAAACAGGCAGTGATGCAGCAATTTAAAGACAATCAGCTGCAACTCTTGATTGCCACTACGGTAATTGAGGTTGGCGTGGATGTACCCAATGCATCCATCATGGTGATTGAAAATGCCGAGCGTCTGGGGCTTTCCCAGCTGCATCAGCTACGCGGTCGGGTCGGTCGTGGTGCGACTGCCAGTTTCTGTGCCTTACTATATAAAAATCCGCTTTCGCAAAATGGACAGGAACGACTGCGGATTATGCGTGAAACCAATGACGGTTTTATCATTGCCGAAAAAGATCTGGAAATTCGCGGTCCGGGTGAGTTGCTTGGCACCAAGCAAACCGGTGATATGGGTTTTCGGGTAGCCAAACTGGAACGTGATGATCATCTGCTGAATCAGGCACATTATGTTGCACAGCAAATTCTGAAAGACTATCCGGAAAATGCAGAGGCTTTACTGAAACGCTGGTTACCTGAAGCGCCGCGCTATGCCTATGTGTAAAAGATAATTTTACCTAAGCAATTTTGCGGATTATTGATTACAGTATCAGCAGCATGGATGCTGCTGTTTGCTACCTACATACCGCCTATGCAAAATTAATATTCATAAGAAGAAGAAAAATATGCTGTCATTTATTCATCCCTTACTGCACCAAGCCATGCAGCGGCTTTCTCCATGTGTACTTTGTGGCATAGACCATCAACGTCATCATTCACTCTGTACCGACTGCTGGCAACAACTTCCCTGGTTGAAACAGAACATCCAGCGACAGGAAATGCAGATTCAGGTGGCCTGTCATTATGCCTACCCGATGGACCGTATTATTCAAAAATTCAAATATGAACAGCAACTGCACTTTCAAAACCTGCTGGCTGGCTCACTTATCGACCTCAAGCTTCCCAAAATCCAGGCCATCGTCCCGATGCCGATTTCCAGTCAACGACTGGCAGAACGCGGCTATAACCAGTCATTGGTGCTTGCGAAAATTTTGGCAAAACAGCTGAAGATTCCGGTCTGGCAACCGGTGGCACGACTGGCCCAGCATTCGCAAAAAGGCTTGAGCCGTATTGAACGGCTTGACCAGATTGAGCAGCAATTCGTGATTGCCACAAAAACCCGCGTCCGTTACCGTACGGTACTGATGCTGGATGACGTGGTCACGACCGGCAGTTCGCTGCATGCCTTAAAACAGAAACTGGAACAATTAGGCTGTCAAAAGATTTATGCAGCCTGTATTGCCAGTGCAGAGATTTAAAGCCAGGAAAGGAAGTCTGCTTATTTCCTGGCAGAAGCCTATGCTCATCCTTGCTGAGAAGAATTTATTTTATTCATCAGGACATCGTGCTTTCTGTTAAAAATTGCTTCACCCAGGGCATGACAATTTCACGGGTTAAAGGTGCCAGTGGGGTTGTTTTATCCTCTAAACCGACCCACTTCATCTCGGCAATTTCAGCATCAATTTTTGGGGCATGATCTAAAGTTACATGATAAACATAGCTGACCAGCTGATAATCTGGCTCGTTGGCGGTTGCCGTTTCAAAACGACCGACGAATTGTTCAATTGAAGCCTGGCAGCCAATTTCTTCCTGAATTTCACGCAGCATGGTCGCTTCAGGTGGCTCGTTGGGTTCCAGCTTGCCACCCACCTGCATAAAGCAGGAAGTATTCTGCTTACGCACCACCAAAAGTTGCTGTTGCTCATTTAAAATAATGGCAGCCGCTACCGTAATCACTTTCATCTTTATTTCACCAGCACTTGTTGATCAGCCATACCCCATTTCGGCTGTGGTGCCTGAAAAGCGTCAAACTGTTGCAAAATTTCTTCAATGCAGTCCGAAGCAATAATGCTGTCCGCAAAACGTGGCTGGGTAAAACCTTTCACTGTCGTAAACTGAATAAACTTGAGTAAATCATCATAAAAACCGGCCACATTTAAAAATGCGCAAGGCTTTAAATGAATACCGAGCTGCGCCCAGGTCCATTGCTCAAAAATCTCTTCCAGCGTTCCTGCACCACCCGGCAGTGCAATAAAGGCATCGGACAGTTCCGACATTTTGGTTTTGCGTTCATGCATATTGGCCACCACATGCAATTCGGTTAAATGCGGATGAGCCAGCTCACGATCCACCAATACATTGGGAATGACACCAATGACTTTTCCGCCTGCCTGTAAAGCACTGTCGGCCACTACTCCCATCAAGCCAGAACGGCCGCCACCATAGACCAGCGTTTTACCTTGCTGGGCGATGGTCTGCCCCATTTTTTGCGCGGTGTCTAAAAAAATGGAATCTGTCCCAATAGAAGAGCCGCAAAAAATTGCGATTGATTTCGTCATTTTTTCACCATGTTTTACAGATGTCATATTAATAAAGTAAATTTTCAGGAGATTTTTTAATAAAAAAGCGATTGAATCAGTGTTTTTATTCAATTCCTTGTCTAAAATACACCCATCAATTAACCTATACTGCGCAGGGAAAAGACAGCATGCTTGAAGCCTTTTACGCCACAGAGCGCGGTAGTTTGGAAGATGCCACCATCAATGGTGGTTTTGATCTCCACCCGGATTTAGTGTGGATCGATCTCATTGCCCCATCACAAGAAGAACAACAATGGGTCTTAGATGCTTATGAGCAAAATTTACCCACCCTAAAATCTTTAGAGGATATTTCTTCATCGGCACGATTTTACCGTGATGATGACGGTATTTTACATATCAGCACCTACTTTTTGACGAAAAATAAAAATTTTCAGGTCGATGGCGAAACCGATGACAATTCGAGTATTTTAGCAACCGTGCAAACGGTGGCTTTTATTCTGCATAAAGAACGCCTGTTTACCCTGCGCGGTGAAAAACTGGTGGCCTTTCGTGCTTTCCGTGCCCGTGCCCGCCGCAATGACTATGAGATTGACTACAAAGACCCGACCTGGGTGCTGCTGGGTCTACTGGAAGCCAAACTGGACGAGCTTGCGGATATCCTGGAAGATATCCACAAAGACCTGGAAAAGTATTCCACAGAAGTGCTGAACAACCGCCATCGCGAACAGATTCTCGATCTGGATGACATGATTACCCGTCTGGCACAACTCGAGGACATGCTCGGAAAAGCGCAATTGTGTTTAATCGATTTGCGTCGTGTCCTGACTTTCCTGTCCCGTCCACGTGCTTTGGGCAGTCATATTTACGATGCCGATATTCGGGAACTCAGCGAAGACGTTCGGTCTCTGGTCGAACATGATGCCTTCCTGTTCCAGAAGGTTCGATTCTTGCTAGATACCACCTCCGGATTCATTAATACCGAACAGAACGATACGATTCGTCGATTCTCGATCTTGCCAAGCATGCTCGCGCCACCCATGCTGGTTGCCAGTGTTTATGGCATGAATACCGATGTGCTACCTTTTGCACGAGGCACCACCAGCTTCATTATGGTCAGTATTATTTTAGCGGCTTTCTTTATCGGACCACTGGCCTATTTCCGCTGGAAGAAATGGATTTGAGGCATCATTTATCCTCCCTCCTTCCAGGAGGGAGTTAGAGGGAGGTATTTTAAATCCCATCAATTTCATTACTTATCTAAGCTGCTTTACTCGCCAATCTAGCTACAGGAAGAAATCTAGAATTCTAATTTTATCCCCTCTCTCTAACTCTCTCCCTGAGGGAGAGAGGACTGCTCAATATTCATCTCTTACAAGCTCAGCTCAATAAAAAAGCACCTTCCGGTGCTTTTTTATTGAATTAGGCAATCAGCTGCAGATCATCGTGCAAATGACAGGCCTGAATGATTTTCAGCATCTTCTCAGGGACTGCTTTAAACTGTAAGCCTTGGGCTTTCGGGGTCTGACGCAACCAGCGCACCAATACGGCCAAAGCCAGCGTACCGCCCTGTTCCAGCTGTGCCAGATTGACCACCACAGGAAACTGATTCTGCGATTGAATCAGTTTCAAACCTTGCTGGTAATAGTCCTCTGCATTGGCATAATCTATTTTGCCGGAAACCTGCAATTCCTGATGAATGAATTGAATCACTGAACACCCTTCTTAGTTATTTTTTATCTACAGATGCATCTGGTTCGAAGTTCGCAATGGCTTTATCGATATTGCCACCATTACGTTTTACCGTTGCAGCAAACTGGTTGCGGAACTGCAAACCTAAATCAATACCAGCCACATTGATATTACGTACCTTCCATTGATTGCCTTTATCCACCAACTGGAAAGATACTGGTGTTTTTTCGCCTTTGTTGTTGAAATCAATTGTGACTACAGGATTTTTACTATTGGTTTCTTTATATGGACGCAGGCTATACGTCTGGTTGGTATATTTAGCAAAAGCTGTACCGTAATTTTCGATTAAAGTTTCACGGAAATTGTGTTCAAACTTGGCACGCTGAGCAGCCGTACTGTACTGATTGGTGGCATAAGTTCCCATCACCAGACGGGTAAAGGCTTGTGAATCAATATAAGGGTCAAGGTTTTGACGCACAATCGCTTTCACTGCAGCAGGATTGTTTTGCAATTTTCCCTGATCCGCTTTTAAACGGCTAATCAGGCCATCCGCCACTTTTTTAACAAACGCCGGTGGCGTTTCAGCCGGTTGTGCAAAAGCAGTACTCGCCATCATTGTTGATAAAACACTTATACCAAGTGTATGTTTAAGTAAAGTATTCATTAAATTCTCCTCTCAAAATTACTCAACAAATGAAGTTTGCGCATCTTCTGTTGATTCAGTTGATGTATTTTCTTCCGCCGCCTTCGCTGATGACTTGCCCGCACCGCCAGTAATGAACTTGCTGATCAAATCCTCAAGATCCATGGTGCCTTGGGTATTGGCAATGCTTTCACCACGTTTGATATAGTTCAGGCCACCACCTGGTACCACTTTCAAATATTTTTCGCCCAATAAACCATTGGTGGCAACCATAATGTAAGCATCTTCATCAATACTGGTGATGGAGTTCATGTTAGCAACAAGTTGCTTTTCCATTTCTTTTTGTTTCGAAGGAGCCGCTTCGCTGTATTCTGTGCTATAGCGCAATTCTTCCAAAGCATTGGCTTGAACCTTTTTCAGCTGTTCTTTGTTAAAAGAAGTTAACTTGCCGTCCAGGTCAAAATGTACCGTTGCCAAACGCGACACCGGATCAAGGGTAATATCGGTAACACGGCCAATCGTGACGCCACTCATGGTCACTTTGGCACGCGGTTTCAGGCCGTTGACGTTGTCAAAACTTGCCGTCATGCTATAGCTGTCACGCAGGTTGGTTCCCATCAGGCCACTGACTTTCATAGCCAGGAAAAATAACGCAATACCGGTCAGAATGACAAAAATACCTACGGCCAGCTCACTTGCACGTGATTTCATTAAACACCTCCAAACATGACCGCAGTCAACACAAAATCAGAACCTAAAACACACAATGAGGAATACACCACTGTTCGGGTAGTCGATGTTGCAATTCCTTCTGACGTTGGTACACAGGCATAGCCCTGATAGACCGCAATCCAGGTACAAAGCAATGCAAAAACCAGGCTTTTAATAATGGTCCCGTTGAAAATATCTTTATAGAACTGCACGCTATTTTGCATGCCGCTCCAGAAAGAACCCTCATCTACCCCTAAAAAATCGACGCCGACCATTTTACCGCCCATGATGCCAATCGCACCAAAAATAATCGATAACATCGGCAGGCTGACAATTCCGGCCCATAAACGCGGTGAAACAATCCGTTTGAGTGGATCGACCCCAATCATTTCCATACTGGCCAGCTGTTCTGTGGCTTTCATCAGGCCAATTTCAGCCGTTAAAGCCGAACCGGCACGTCCTGCAAACAGCAATGCCGCCACTACAGGAGCCAGCTCTCTTAATAATGTTAGAGATACCATGGTGCCCAGCATGGCTTCCGAGCCAATATTGACCAAAATGGAATAACCCTGTAAGCCCAGCACCAAACCAATAAATAAACCCGATACGGCAATAATCAGTAAAGACATCACGCCTACCCGGTACATTTGGTAAATAAACAGTTTGACCCCAAGCCAGGTCGGCATGGAAAACAGGATTTGCAGCAACATCTGGGTTGCCACGCCAATCCCCTGAACGCGTTCAATGACGCGTTTACCTAATGAGGCAATAGCATTCATGAATGCACCTCATCACTTAAATAAGCCTTATGGCTAAATTGATAATCGACAGGACCTTCAGCAGCACCAGTTAAGAACTGACGCACAAATGCCGATTCATGCTGCTTTAATTCAGCAGGCGTCCCCTCACCCTGAATTACGCCCTCAGCAATAATATAGATGTAGTCGGCAATTGATAAGGTTTCCCCCACATCATGCGACACAATAATCGTGGTTAAATCCAGAGCTTCACGCAAGGTACGAATTAAACGCGTAAGTACGCCTTTTACAATCGGGTCTTGGCCGGCAAAAGGCTCATCATACATGATCAGTTCCGGATCGAGCGCAATTGCACGTGCCAGGGCCACACGACGGTTCATCCCGCCTGAGAGTTCTGCAGGCATGAGCTTTTCGGTACCGCGTAAGCCTACCGATTCCAGTTTGAGTGCCACCAGCTCGGCAATAAGATGTTCAGGAAGCTGGGTATGCGCACGTAACGGAAAAGCCACATTTTCATAGACGCTCATATCGGTAAACAAGGCACCACTTTGAAAAAGCATGCCCATACGTGCACGCGCAGTAAATAATTCCTGACGCGACATATGTGCAATACTTTTGCCGTCCAATAGAATTTCACCGTGCTCTGGTGCCAATTGACCACCAATCAAACGGAGCAGAGTCGTTTTCCCTGTACCTGAAGGTCCCATAATGGCGGTAATCTGACCACGCCGAATCTTTAAACTGACATTATCGAAAATGACACGTTTCCCTCGTTTAAAGCTCAAATCATGGACTTCAATCCAAGATTGAGCTTGTTGAGGCATTTGATTATTCATAGCTGAGGGTTTTCCTGCATTTTTTTCAGCATGCATACTATAAAGGATTCGGGTTTAAAATGTTACCTTTAGATAAAAAGCAACCAATTTACCATAATTTTTAATTTTTTTAATTGTCGTCAGTTATTTGAACCAGCAAGAGACCGGGTTACAGAAAAGAATTATAGATATAGTATGCGATGTTAGTGAGTAATAAAATTAAACCAATATAAGGCATAATCACCTCTTGATTAAAATTCCCAACATAGTCATTAGACTCATTATTCATATTTAACAGAATTAAAACAAACTATGATCCAGTATACATTTTTATTCGACAAGGTCAAAGATTAATCCCATAAAAAAACCGGTGTTTCCACCGGTTTTTTACTACCCAAATCTAACGTTATTAGTCGTTAAATTTGCGACGTGGGCGATCTTCACCAAAACTGCGCTTAGGACGATCTTCACCAAAGTTGCGTTGTGGACGGTCACCAAAATCACGCTTAGGACGGTCGCCGAAGCTGCGTTGCGGACGGTCGCCATTGAATTCGCGACGTGGACGGTCACCACCTTCACGCGCTGGTTTATAGTCTACGCGGTTGCCACGGTTGTCATCGTTAGAACGCGGTTTGTCACCAAAACTGCGTTGCGGACGATCACCGAAGTCACGACGTGGACGATCTTCACCGCCAAAGCTACGTTGTGGACGATCACCGAAGTCACGACGTGGACGATCTTCAAAACCACCTTCGCGACGTGGACGATCGCTGTTGAATTCACGACGTGGACGATCTTCGAAAGAACGTTGCGGACGGTCGCCATTAAATTCACGACGCGGACGGTCGCTGTTAAATTCGCGACGTGGACGGTCTTCACCAAATGAAGGACGTTCGCTGCGTGGTTTGTCATCATAGCTGCGACGTGGACGATCTTCACCGCCTTCACGACGTTTGAAGTTGCTTTCACCTTCAAAACGACGACCGCCACCGAAACCGCCACGGCCACCACGACCGCCGTCACGACGACCACGACCGCCATCACGGCTACCACGTGCAGGAGGTGGAGATGGCTCAAGACCTTCAATTTCAGAAACGTTTAAACGCGTTTCCAAATAATCTTCCAAAGCACGGATTTTGCCGCGTTCACGGTAAGTTGCCAAAGTAATGGCTTTACCAGTACGACCCGCACGGCCGGTACGACCAATACGGTGTACATAATCTTCATTCTTCATTGGAAGACCGAAGTTAATTACGTGCGAAATGGTTGGTACATCCAGACCACGTGCTGCAACGTCAGTCGCAACCAGGATTTTTGCACGGCCTTCACGAATACTGCGTAAACGACGGTTACGTACGGTTTGTGGCATCGCACCGTGAAGTGCTACAACAGATAGACCCGCTTCTGAAAGTTCTTCAGCCAGCATGTCGGTATCTTCTTGAGTAGAAGCAAATACTACTGCCTGATCCAGATCTTCTTCATTTAACCAGTGGGTAAGCAATTTTTTCTTGTGCTCGAAACCATCAGTCCAATGTAAAGTCTGAGTGATGTCAGTATTGGTTGAATGACCTGTTTCAATTGCAATACGTTCAGGATCATTCATCATGCGTTCAGCAAGATTAATGATACGTGGTGCAAATGTTGCAGAGAACATTAAGGTTTGTGTACGGTTAACCGCTAAATCACTGATGGCTTCCAGGTCTTCAGAGAAACCGAGGTCAAGCATACGGTCAGCTTCATCGACAATTAATGAATCCACTTTATCCAGTTTAATTTGACGACGGTTAACCAGGTCAAGCAAACGACCTGGAGTTGCTACCACAACCTGCGCGCCTTTTAACTGCTGGATCTGTTTACCAAAAGGCATACCACCCATGATCGCAGCCACACGAACGCCTTTCATATGACGAACGAATGCAATCGCATCCTGACATACTTGTTGTGCAAGCTCACGCGTCGGTGAAATCACCAAAATTGACGGTTGAGTAATTGCTTTCATACGTTCTTTAAACGGTACGAAAGTGTCTTGATTTGCAAGCGCGTTCAAAGTCGGAAGCAGGAATGCAGCTGTTTTACCAGAACCGGTTTGGCTTGATACTAAAAGATCTTTACCTTCAAGTGCAGCAGGAATCGCTTGTTCTTGTACAGGAGTTGGCGTAGTGAAGCCTAAGCCTTCTAGAGCCTGTGTTAACGACTCATCAAGGGAAAAATCAGCAAAAGTTTTGCTCATAGAGAGTATTCACCCGAAAATGGGTGCTCCATTTAATAAATTACAATATGGACATCGGCAAAAAGCGGCACAGCAATTAGAGCTGAAAAATATAAGAATTCAGCAGCGATCCGAATAACGACGATGTGGATATAACGCACGCATGATTACGGCCGCAAACCTGAAGGAATCGCTTAAGCGATTGGGGCGCGAAGGATATGTCCTCTCTATGGACAGGACGCGCATACAATGATTAGAAGATAATGTTCAGGTAAAGAACGGAAATTTAAGTGCGTGGCGGCATAATAACAGAACCATTTAAAAAAGTAATCATTTTTTTCGATCAAATTATGCATACATACTGTTTTTTTCAGTAACAGTCTATTTTACAACTCAATTTTGTTTAATTTTTAAACAACCAATATTGTAACCCTTTATATGGGTAAACATACGGGCAAATGGATGCTATCCGGCATTTTCATGCCATCAGGAATTTAATTCAAAAATAAAAAAAGCCCTCACAAGGAGAGCTCTTTTGTCATGTCACTCGATTCAATCGATCTTACTTGGCTGCGTCACCCCAAGCTGGAACAACAGCCTGCATTAAAGGTTTCAGCATTTTCATAGAGCAAGCAAGCACTTGACCATTTTCCATAGAATCGGCACCACCACGTGCATCCACTACAGTACCACCCGCTTCTTTCACGATTAACTCGCCTGCAGCGATATCCCAAGGTTTCAAGCCAAGTTCAAAATAACCATCCAAACGGCCTGCAGCCACATACGCCAAGTCTAATGCAGCAGAACCTGCACGACGGTATTGTGCACCCGCTTCAGTTACGTTTAATAATGAATCGAAATGGTTTTTTGCATAAGAAATCACTTCACCGTTACGTTTAGCACGGTAAGCATGACCTACGGCAAGGAAAGTATTTTGCAGGCTGTCTTTGACATTTACGCGAATACGGCGTTGATTCAACATTGCACCGCGACCACGACTGGCAGAGAATAACTCGTCTTTCACAGGATCATAAATGACACCGTGTTGAGTCACACCTTTGTGCTGAACAGCAATAGAAATACAGAAATGCGGGAAACCGTTAATGAAGTTTAAAGTCCCATCCAGCGGATCGATCACCCAACACCAGTCGGCGTCGTGACCTTTACCTTCTTGCAGACCAAACTCTTCACCAAGGAAGCTGTGGTTTTTATAGCTTTTACGTAGCGTATCGATAGTCAACTGTTCCAAATAACGGTCTACACGCGTTACCGGACCATCAATCCCTTTTTCTTCGACTTGTAGATCGAGTTTATGACGATTTTGATGCGCTTTTAAAAGCTCTTGACCAACTAATTGAGCCGCACGCGCAGCCATCACCACCATAGGTTCCATTGAACACCCACTACAATTTGAAGATATTGATAAAGAATAATGCATAAAAGCCCTCGCATTTTAGCAAATACGAGGGCTTTTAGGGAAAAAATGTTTCTAAAATTTTTAAGCCGATCAGGACACCGACTGCACAAGTTTTGACCAGGCCAATTCAATTGATTTTTCAATGCCTTTGGCATCCAGTCCGGCCTGTTGCAGCATCTGTGCATGCGAAGCCTGGTGCATGAAGATGTCTGCCAGCCCTAAATTCAAGATTGGCTTAACAATTTGTGCCTGAGCAAGGTATTCGTTTACCGCACTGCCTGCACCAGCCATCACGGCATGTTCCTCAACCGTTACAAATAAACTGGTTGTCGCAGCCAGCTGTTCAATGATCTGCTCGTCCAAGGGTTTAACGAAGCGCATATTTACCACACGCACCCCCACCTCATGGCTAGCGGCGAGAGTTTGTGCTGCTTCTACCGCCACACTGACACGGCTACCGAATGCCAGAATGCTGATCTGGTCTTCTTGAGATTCATTAAAACTGGCCACAATTTCTGCTTTGCCAATCTCCAAAGCCGTCATCTGTTGCTGAATTTCCACCCCTACCCCATTGCCACGCGGGTAACGCACCGCTGCGGGACCATTGTATAAATAAGCAGTATGCAGCATCTGACGACATTCATTTTCGTCTTTAGGCGCCATGATCACCATATTCGGGACAGTACGCATAAAGGCATAGTCATAAGCCCCGGCATGGGTCGGGCCATCTTCACCCACCAGCCCGGCACGGTCGATGCCGAAAGTAACATCCAGATTTTGCAAGGCTACGTCATGAATCAACTGGTCATAACCACGTTGCAGGAAAGTCGAATAAATCGCCACGACCGGTTTTAAACCTTCGCAGGCCATCCCTGCTGCCAATGTTACGGCATGCTGTTCAGCAATCGCCACATCAAAAAAGCGTTCCGGGAACTGTTTGGCAAACTGCACCATGCCTGAACCTTCACACATAGCCGGCGTAATGGCCAGCAAACGCTGATCTTGAGCGGCTTCATCACAGAGCCATTGTCCAAACACATCGGAATATTTCGGTGCTGGATTGCTTGAAGATGCAGCATTTAATTTGCTGATGGCATGGTATTTAATCTGATCGGCTTCCGCAGGCGCAAAGCCTTTACCTTTTGTGGTATAGACATGAATTAAACGCGGACCTTTACGTTTTTTCAGGGCATTAAACACTTGCACCAGCTGATTGACATCATGACCGTCAAATGGGCCAAAATAGTCAAAACCGATAGCTTTAAACAGGTTGTCTGCAGCATCTGTTGCAGCACTGTGCAAACGTGAGTTATAGGTCCATGCTGGATGAGGCTGCACATAGGCTTCACCTTCATCCGAAACATTGACCGACTGGCCCCGTTCCCATATGGCAGCCAGATGTTTGGCAAAACCACCGGTACTGCATGAAATGGACATGTCGTTGTCATTCAGTACCACAATCAAATCAGCATCATGTGCAACGGCATCATTCATGGCTTCAAAGGCCATACCGGCGGTCATGGCACCATCACCAATAATGGATACCACTTCACATGGGTCTTTCTGGTAACGGCGCGCCAGTGCCATGCCCAGTCCCGCAGAAATGGCTGTTGAAGAGTGCCCCACCCCAAAGGTATCGAATATCGATTCTTCACGTGCAGGAAAGGCAGCCAAACCGTCTTTGGCACGAATGGTGGTCAACTGTTCACGGCGACCGGTCAAGGCTTTATGCGGATAGGCCTGATGACCCACATCCCAGATCAGGCGATCATGCGGAGTATTAAAACAATAGTGCAAAGCCACCGTGAGTTCGATCACCCCCAGATTGGCACCAAAATGCCCACCGCTTTGTCCTGCTGCATACAAAATGTACTGACGTAACTCATCCGCCACTTGTTCTAGTTGGCTACGCTCGAGCAATCGTAATTGTTGAGGATGATCAATCGCATCCAGCAACGGAGTTACAGGGCGGTGAGTCGGTATTTCTGTATACAACATAAATGGCGAAGCCTTCTAAAGCCTGGCAAATCCTAAGCTAGGTCAATGGGTTTATTCGAGCATAATGATCGAATTGTATCACCTTTAAATCAGCCACATTTCTAGCGATGCAGTTTAGAGGCAAATCTCTACACTGGGTGTTTGTTCATGAGCGAGATTATCCTGAATAATCTTACTATTTATCAACCATTATCGTTCGCTTTATACAAAAAAGAAAATCTTCTGCATAAATTCATCTTTACAATTCAACTAATGTCCAATCATTCCGCTATACTTTAGCCAATTAATGAACTATTTAACGAGTTAAGCAGTGCCCATAGAATTTGTCGCGACTTCAAGATTACCAACCGCTTTTGGTGAATTTAAAATCACGGTATTTCAAGACCCTAAAACGGGCGAAGAACATGTAGCACTTTCTAAAGGTCTGGATACGCCGCCCACTGAACCGGTATTGGTGAGGATTCATTCTGAGTGTTTAACCGGTGATGCCTTTGCTTCACTGAAATGCGATTGCGGCCCGCAACTGCAAGCCACCCAGAAATTGATCAATGAAGTCGGTCAAGGCGTGATTCTGTATTTACGTCAGGAAGGTCGCGGTATTGGACTGACCAACAAGATTCGTGCCTATGCCCTGCAAGACCAGGGACACGATACGGTGGATGCCAACTTGATGCTGAACTTGCCGGCGGATGCACGACGCTATGACATGTGTACCATCATGCTCGACCATTTGCAGGTCAAGCAGGTTAAACTGATTACCAATAACCCTTCCAAGATTCAGGCACTACAAGAACTGGGCATTGATGTGGTTGACCGTGTGCCGCTCACTGTCGGTTTGAATCCTTTTAATGCCCAGTATTTAAAAACCAAACATGAACGCATGGCGCATATGTATAAGAAAGGTGATTTTTAATCTCTTTTTTATAAATTTCCCCTCTTGCGTAACTGTGTTACTCATCTTTAAGAAAGAGGGGAAAAAGCCACTGCTGTCGCATAATTTGAATTTTATTTCAGTATCGAATCAATATGATGATATTTTAAATTTAAGCTTTTGATATTTAATTTTTCACAGCCTTGTCTTTTCTTTAAAAGTTGTAGTGACTTTGTGTAGGCTTAACCCTCCTTTTGACAGACCAAAAGTAGGCAAAAGTCTTTATTCCCCATACACGACGTCCTGTCGTGATGGGGAATGTATGGCATGCTTGCCACACTCACAAATCTAACACCGAGTATTTAACTATGGGACAGCAGTGAGGAAAAACCTCTCTGAGCGAGACTTAAGCATTGCTTTAAGTCAAAGCGCAAGAAAGAGAGGTTGGAGGGATTAAATAAGATTAAATCGTCATCGAAAAAATCCGGTTCTCCGGAACACGGCGTTTTAAACGCAAATCAAAAGCCATACAAATATTACGTACAAAAGGCTTGCCCTGTTCAGTCACGGTAATGCCCTGCTCATCAATCTGTAATAGCTGATCCTGCTGCATTTCTGCAAGTTGCAGCAAAACCTCGGGCAGTTCAGGAAATTGCATCTCTTTCGATGCCCAGGATGTGGTAAAAGTACACATCAAGTTCAAGATATGTTTGCGAATCATCAAATCTTCGGCACTCAGCACATGGCCTTTGACCACCGGAATTTCATCTTGCTCCAGACGTGCATAATAATCTTCCAGTTTCTTTTCATTTTGCGCAAAGCTGTACCAGCTGTCGCTAATGGAAGAAATTCCCAGGCCAATCATCACTTGGGTTTTGGATGCGGTATAGCCCATAAAGTTGCGATGTAAAGTCCCCTGTTTAAAGGACTGGTACATGCCGTCTTTTTCTAGGGCAAAATGATCCATACCAATTTCATGATAACCATGCGCCAGCAGTTGTTTTTTGCCTTCTTCATAGCACTGGCGTTTCAATTCATCTTTCGGTACATCGGCATCTTTAAAACCACGCTGGCCATTGCCCTTAATCCACGGCACATGAGCGTAGCTATAAAATGCCAAACGGTCTGGCATTAAACTCTTGGTTTGATCAATGGTATTCAGCACATCTTCCAGGTTTTGAAAAGGCAAGCCAAAAACCAGATCATGGGAAATGGAGGTATAACCGATTTCACGTGCCCACTCCGTGACACGCTGTACATGTTCAAAAGGCTGAATCCGGTGAATGGCTTTTTGCACCGTTTCATTGTAGTCCTGCACACCATAGCTAACCCGACGAAAACCCAGATCATACAAGGCTTGCAGATGTTCACGGGTGGTATTATTGGGATGCCCTTCAAAGCTGAATTCATGCTCGGCAGCCACCTCTGCCTTTGCCAGAATGCCCTGTATTAACTGTTGTAAATGCTCAACCGAAAAGAAGGTCGGTGTGCCGCCACCCAAATGAATTTCTTTAATTTTCGGCGTTGTTGCCAGCAACTGGCAATACAAGTCCCACTCCTTGAGCACGGCCTGAATATAAGGCTGTTCCATCTCATGCTTTTTCGTGACCCGTTTATGGCAGCCACAGAAGGTACACAGGCTTTCACAGAAAGGCAGATGGATATACAGACTGATACCTTCACTTGAGTTAGATTCATCAAAAGAACGCTTTAAGCTCTGTTTCCACAGCTCAAGTGAAAATGGCTCGGTTTCCCAGTACGGCACCGTTGGATAACTGGTATAACGGGGTCCCGGCACATTATATTTTTGAATTAAAGAACGCGTCATCGCTGCTATCCACTCTCTACTGCAACAGCCGGTTATACCTATAACCGAACCTATATTTTGCATACATATTCAACTCATTTTGCTGGGCTTGGTCATAGAATTCAACCTAGCGATCTAGTCGGAATATTTTTCAGCGACCACTTTGCATCAAAGTCTGCATAAAATGAATGGTATCTGTTTTCAATAAAAAGCGTGCTGCATAAAAATCCTTACTCTTTTATACAATTTATGCTTTGATGTATCTCAGTTTTCTTTTCCGCTATGAGGGCTTTGATGCAGCATCCTACATCTGCCGATATTCAACGCGTTCGCGAATTCCTGCTTGACCTGCAAAGCCGTATTTGCTCAGCACTTGAACAACAAGAACAACAAGGTGGCGGCACAGCTCAATTTGAAATTGATGACTGGCAGCGTCCTGAAGGCGGTGGCGGCCGTTCACGTGTGTTGCAAAACGGCAGCGTGATTGAAAAAGGCGGGGTCATGTTCTCGCACATCAACATTTCCAGACTTCCCGCTTCTGCCACAGAGCGTCATCCGCAAATTGCCGGTGCCAAAGCCCAAGCCATGGGCGTGTCTTTAGTGATTCATCCAAAAAATCCCAATGTGCCGACTTCACATGCCAACGTACGCCTGTTCGTGGCCGAAAAAGAAGGCCAGGATCCGGTATGGTGGTTTGGTGGCGGTTTCGACTTGACGCCATTTTATCCCAATGATGAAGATGTTTTGGCGTGGCATCAAAAAGCCCATGAGCTATGTGCACCATTTGGTAATATGGTGTATGCCGAACATAAAAAATGGTGTGATGATTATTTCTATTTAAAGCATCGTGATGAACAGCGCGGGATTGGCGGCTTATTTTTTGATGATTTGAACCAGTGGGATTTTGAAACCTGCTTTCAGTATATGCAGGCGGTCGGCAATGGTTATCTGCAAGCGATTGTTCCGGTCTTTCAACGCAACCAGGATAAACCGTATAGCGAAGCCCAGCGTGACTTCCAGCTTTACCGTCGTGGCCGCTATGTAGAATATAACCTGGTCTATGACCGTGGCACTTTATTCGGTCTGCAAACTGGCGGCCGGATTGAATCGATTCTAGTCAGTATGCCGCCATTGGCCGCCTGGTCGTATCGTCCCGAGTGGGAGGAAAATTCGCCTGAAAAACGCCTGACCGACTATTATCTCAAACCGCATGACTGGTTGACTGAACTTAAGAAATAAAAAAGTTTTGATCCCTTTTTTCGCGCAGAAAAAGGGATTTTTCCACTGAAATACATTTTAAAACCACATCACGACTTTAATATTTAAATAATTAAAATCAATACATTAAAATAATCAAAATATTTAACCAGTGCATTAATACAAGAAAACAGACATATTTCCTTACAGCACTAGACACGAGTGTGTCACAAAAATCGTTTAGACTGATTGACTACATTCATGACCTATACAGATTTAATCAGCATGGATAAATACAAAAAAGTATGCTGGAGGGAGAAAATGATGCTCAACACAATCTTAAATCATAAGGTGATTTTATTTTGGTCGATTGTAACTATGATCATCTGTTCAATCACCATTACCCTGCTTTCACACAATACCCTTGCGGACAGCCTGTCAATCAGCTTTACCGTATTTGCAGGTCTGGCTTTATTTTTTACTGCAGCCATGTGGCTTGAAGACCAGGTCCACGACATCTGCAATCCTTGATACCAGATAAACGGCTCTCGTCTTCCAGTTAGATTTGAAAAAGCCGGGGCCAAACGATTTCAGCTTCTGCTGCTCTTTTTTAACTTTCCCCGTGGTGCTGGCTTTAGCCAGGGCACAAAATCACGTATATTGAATGCCATTTCCGCACACGGACCTTGTGAAATGAGCAAACAATTCGCAGTGGTTGGCAATCCAATCGAACAATCACGCTCTCCAGAACTGCATCATGCCTTTGCAGAAAAAACCGGTATTGATCTCGTCTATAGCAAACGCCTTGCTGCACTGGATGGTTTTGAAGCCAATATCCAGGCGTTCTTTGCTCAGGACGGTATGGGCCTGAACGTGACGGTGCCTTTCAAAGAGCAGGCTTTCGCAGCCTGTGCAGTATTAACCGAACGTGCCAAAATTGCCAAGGCAGTCAACACCCTCTGGATGCAAGATGGCAAGCTGCATGGCGACAATACTGATGGCCAGGGTCTGGTCAATGCCATCAAGGCCCTAGACTGGAAACTGGAAGATACTGAGCTGTTGATTATTGGTGCAGGCGGTGCAACCCGTGGGGTCGTCTATCCCCTGGTACAGGCAGGTGCGAAAAAGATCGTCATCGCCAACCGGACTTTAGCCCGTGCAGAACAACTGGTGGCCGATTTGAAACCCGCTGTGCCCCAAGCCACCCTTGAAGCCATTTCATTAAATGATCTGGCAGGCGACTTCGACATTGTCATTAATGCAACTTCGGCAAGCTTGACCGGCGATGCCCTGGTTTTACCTGAAGCTTTACAGTTTAAGCATGCCTATGAAATGGCCTATGGCAAGCCGTCCAGCTTTTTAGATCAGGCCAAAGCCCGCGGTGTTCCGACTTCCGAAGGTTATGGCATGCTGGTGGGACAGGCAATCGAATCTTTTTCGATCTGGAACGGGGTCAAGCCTGAACTCAAAGATTTTCTTTAAATGGTAGGAATCAAATAATTGAAAAGAAGTAAATCACTGCTTCTTTTCAGTTTTTATCGGTATAAATGGCTCACCATTGGATTTTATGACATCTGTCCTGATTTAACCATCTTCCTTCTAAGAAAAAGAGGAAATCCGTTGCCTTTATGTCAAAAATTACAATAACATGTTTATTTAATTATATTTTTACATAAATAATCGAAAGTCGCATATCCCAAAAAATGTACAAAAGCATATAATTATTTAGACTTGAAGCTGAATCATAATATTTTAAATTAGCCTTTCTGACATTTTTCTCAGGCTGCATCATCAATGTATTTTAATCAACAATGTGAATAATCAAATTATCGATTCGGATAATCCAATACTATTTCTAAATTAGGATTAACACTATGCCAGCGTATAAAGCCCCTTTGCACGATATTCGTTTCTTAATGAACGAAGTGCTTGATTACCCAACACATTATAAAACTCTCTCAAATGGTGAAGCAGCAGATGCTGACACTGTAGACATGATTCTTGAAGGTGCGGCAGATTTCTGTGAAAACGTACTTTCTCCACTTAACCAATCCGGTGATGAAGAAGGCTGCCACTTTGAAAATGGTGAAGTCAAAACACCAAAAGGTTTTAAAGAAGCGTATGACCAATTTGTGCAAGGCGGCTGGCAAGGTCTTTCTTTCCCTGAAGAATTTGGCGGTCAAAACCTGCCGCAATCTTTAAACCTGATCAAATCAGAAATGATGGGTACTGCGAACTGGTCATTCCAGATGTACCCAGGTCTGAGTATCGGCTGTATGAACACGATTCTTCAGTTTGGTACTGAAGAACAGAAAAATACCTATATGCCAAACCTGGTCACCGGTGAATGGTCAGGCACGATGTGTCTTACCGAACCACAATGCGGTACAGACTTGGGCCAGGTGAAAACCAAGGCGGAACCAAATGCAGATGGCACGTATTCCATTTCGGGTACGAAAATCTTTATCTCTGCCGGTGAACACGATTTAACAGAAAACATCATTCACATCGTTCTCGCACGCCTTCCAGATGCACCTGCGGGAACCAAAGGTATTTCGCTATTCATCGTGCCAAAATTCTTGGTCAATGCAGACGGTAGCGTGGGTGAGCGCAACCCTGTAACTTGTGGTTCAATCGAACACAAAATGGGGATCCGCGCTTCAGCGACTGCTGTATTAAACTTTGACAATGCAACGGGTTACCTGATTGGCGAGCCGCACAAGGGCCTGCATGCCATGTTCACCTTCATGAACACGGCACGTATCGGTACTGCAATCCAAGGTATTGCGCATGCTGAACTGTCATTCCAGGGCGCCCTTCCTTATGCCAAAGAACGTATGTCCATGCGTGCCCTTTCAGGTAAAAAAGATCCAGAAAAAGTGGCGGATGCGATCATTCATCATGCTGACGTACGCCGTATGCTCTTGACTCAAAAAGCGATTGCTGAAGGCGGTCGTGCAATGATTTATTATGCCGCGCAAATTGCCGACAAAATGGCGGATGCGTTAATGCATGGGGATACTGCAGCCTATGAAGCGCATGATGACCATCTGGGTTTCTACACGCCTATCCTGAAAGGTTTCTTGACTGAATTGGGTTTTGAAGCTGCCAACCACGGTATGCAAGTCTATGGCGGTCATGGTTATATCAAAGAATGGGGCATGGAACAGATTGTTCGTGACTCGCGTATCTCTACCCTTTACGAAGGCACCACCGGTGTACAGGCACTTGACCTGATTGGCCGTAAAGTCCTGTTAACCTCTAGAGGTAAAGTGATTCGTGACTACACGGCTGAAATCCTGAAGTTCTGCGGTCAGCATGCACGCAACAAATACATGCGCCGTTTTGCCTGGGACCTGACCAAGCTATGTGCGCAATGGAATGCACTCACGGTTCGTATCATGCTTGCGGCACGTAAAGACCGTGACATCGTGTCATCTGCTTCCGTCGATTTCCTGATGTTCTCGGGTTATGTCATGATGGCTTACTTCTGGGCGCAGCAAGCCGCTGTAGCTTCGGCAAAACTGGCTTCCGGTGAAGGTCAGGAAGTACCTGAGTTCTACAAAGCGAAAATCAAAACGGCGGATTTCTACTTCGAACGCCTGCTTCCACGCAGTCAAGGTCATGCCGAAGCAATGGTCAACCCATCCAAGACCATGACGTCACTTGCACCTGAACACTTTAGCTTTGACTACTAAGCGGTAAAATTTAGGTCAAAATCAAAGAGCACTACAGTGCTCTTTTTTATGCGCTACAATAATCCAAATGCAGACCCGATTTTCAAAAGCATACAATAATCAAAAAGCATCTGGGGGCTTGTTAGATGAAAAAATTATTTTCAATACTGACCCGCTTTTATCAGCCCTATAGTGTCACTGTGCCTTTGAATACCCATCATCTTGAACAAAAAATGGATTCTCTGCATTTTGCCAGCCTGGGGGATGCTGCCGACCCCATTACACTGCTGAGAACCGGATTGGGAAACCAGCATATTATCCAAGGTCTAGCCATCGATCACAGGCAAAATATGTTGTATACCACGCATGTCGAAGGCCATCCTGAACAGGGCGTGATTAATCGGTTTAAATTTCACAGCTCGAATTTATGGTCGGCACAGGACGCGCAAAAACCTTCACGGCTTATCGGTCATCAGGGGATTTCTGTCGATCCACAAACTAGCTTTATGTTTGCTTCTGCCGGATCAGCCATCCCGAACAAAGGTTGGTATATCCTGAAATTTCAATACGTTCCTCATGCAGAACCCATGAATACTCAAGTCATTCAGGTGTTCGATAAAAGATACAGCAAGATCACCAATACCATGCCGACCTTCACCCCCGACGGAAAATATCTGCTGGTACGCGGCAATAACCATAAAAGAAATGTCATCCGGATTTTTAAGTCCGATCTTATTCGCCAGAAAAAATTAACCGATCTTTGTTTCTTGTATGAAGATGAATGGCCGATTGACTTAGGCTTCACTCAGGATCGCTGTGCATTTCAAGGCCTAAGCACCGATGGAACCTATATCTACCTGCTCAGCGGCAATAAAAATAAAGGCCCTAAACGAATCTATGTGTATGACTTCACGGGAAAACTCATCCAAAAAATGGATCAGGTGACACTCGGCCATTTTGAAGCTTCATCCAGTCAGGCTATCCGCTATTGGGAACCGGAAGGCCTAACGGTAGATAACCGCAACCATCAACTCTATATTCTCTACACCATCGGCAATAGCGGTCAATTTTTGGGCCGTATTTACCGGATAAAAATTAACGCCTAAAACATAATTGAGTCAAGTTAAAGATCTATAAGTATTTTTTTCACTTGTGAAAGCCAATCATGATGAACGGTTATCTTCCATTGATCCGTTAGACTCTGATCATACCCATTAATTTAACTTTAAATTTTCTCATCGTTTTTTATGTTAGTTGTGTAAAAAGATAAAGCTCTTGTGAACCTGTTTAATCAATAAGCCCTCACCTAAACACCATGATTTAATACTAATCGCCCCTTGTCTTTGCTTAAATCAAGCATCGCTTTATATATTTATCTCACAAAGCCACTGAAATTTTACATTGCTTTTCAGGTTATGGACCTATCTTAGTAAGGCAAATTTTAAATCATAAACTTTAAAGGTTGCCGACATGAAAGCAATTACCATGAAGAAGATGATTCACTGTATTGCAGTGAGTAGTGCATTGAGTTTTGCTGCATCTCAAAGTATGGCCATGGAACATCAATCGACCAATGAGGGCAAAGAGCATTCTAAAATGTCGCACGATGCTCATGAACGTTTAACAGACAGTCAAGTGATCAAGGTGGTCAGCACCGCAAATAACGGTGAGATCATGCAGTCAAAAACTGCCTTGCCCAAGCTAAAAATGGATCAAACCCGCAAGTATGCCCAGTTGATGATTAATGCACATTCATCAAATGAGAAAAAAGGCCAGGCCCTGGCAACTCGTCTAAAGTTAACGCCACAAGCGAGCAATATCAGCACATCATTGCAAAATGACAGCGATAAGATTGTGAATAAGCTGGGTCAATCATCAGCAGTTGATAAAGACTATATGATGAGCCAGGTTAAAGTACATCGTAAAGTTCTGATGATTATTGACAAGCAATTGCTACCCAATGCTAAAAATTCCGAATTAAAAAATATGCTTACGCAAACCCGGACTGCAGTGGCCAAACATTTGCAAATGGCTGAACAAATTGTTGCCAAGATGAAATAGCATCAAATCAATATATGAGTGAATCACACCTTCTTAACCAGCCTGGCATCAATAAACCAGGCTGGTGAATACTTTTTGTCTCACCGTATTTTAAAAATAACTTCTTCGACATCAAGTTTGAATATTTTTGAATATTTTTGAATATTAAAGGAATTCTTCCAGCACCGAGTTTAAAAACACATGCCCCTGCTCGGTACAAGCCAACTGGCTTTGATCTTCGACCATCAACTTCCGTGAACGTAATGACGCTAAAAGCTCATCCAAACTCGCCAGGTCTAAACCTGTGCGTTCAGCATACAGCTGGGCAGCCACGCCATCATTTAACCGCAGCGCATTCATCATAAATTCAAACGGCATGTCTGCATCTTCAATCTTTTTAAACTGAAGATGCTCAGCCGGGATTTTGGCCAAATAGTCTTTCGGCAAACGGGTTTTCTGGAAACGGTACACGCCATCCGGCCGGGTCACTTTAGCGTGTGCCCCTGCCCCAATGGCCAGATAATCGCCAAACTGCCAGTAATTTAAATTATGTGCCGACGGTTTTTCCTTGCGCCACGCCGAAACTTCATAATTCACAAAACCGTTGGCTTTTAAATAGGCTTCGCCCTGTTCCTGAATATCTTCCAGCACATCATCTACCGGTAAAACCGGTTGCGTGCGGAAAAATACGGTATTGGGTTCAATGGTCAGTTGATACCAAGACACATGCGTAGCACCATTTTCCACCGCCAGTTTTAAATCAAGCAACGCCTGTTCTAGCGTTTGTTCTGGCAAGCCATGCATCAAGTCGACATTGATACGTTCAAAACCTGCTTCCCGGGCCAAATGAATGGCATGAATCGCATCATCATTACTATGGATACGCCCCAATTTTTTCAGCTGATCGGTATTAAAACTCTGCACACCAATGGAAAGGCGGTTAATCCCTGCTGCTAAATAACCTGAAAAAGGATCGTGTTCGACTGTTCCCGGGTTGGCTTCCAGGGTAATTTCACAGTCATCTTCAAAAGGAATCAGTGCTTTAAGCTGCGCAAATAACCACTCATAACCCTTGGCAGAAATCAGTGACGGCGTGCCTCCGCCAATAAACACGCTATGAATCTGACGGCCCTCGGCAAATTCGACCTGGGTTTTAAAGTCTTCGACCAAAGCCTGTAAATATTGCTGTTCCAAATCTAAGGACAGTTTTCCACCCGGTACGGCATGCGAGTTAAAGTCACAGTATGGACACTTACGCACACACCACGGCATATGAATGTATAAAGATAAAGGAACCAGTGCAGGATTTAGGTCAGCCAAGGAACAAGCTCGAAACGGATAAGGGAAGATGCATATTTTAACATGACTGCATCAGGACACTGATAAAATCTCACCAGGAATATCAGTACACTAGGAAAAACTATTGAAGAATTAAATTGTTAGAATGATGAAAATATCCGCTCAGTTATTGTTGTTCATCCCGCTGACACTGGGGATTGGTATCGCGCTCACCATCCAAACGGCCATTAATAGCCAGTTGAGAGAATATTTAAATTCGCCTTTACAAGCTGCCCTTTTATCTTTTCTGGTTGGTACAATACTGCTGGCCATATTGGTGTTTTTTCAGCCGGCAGAAAAACCCGGTTTTGCTACCTTTGTGCAACTGCCGTGGTATTTATGGTTGGGCGGATTTCTCGGCGTATATGCCATTAGCCTCAGTATTTATGCCGCGCCCAGACTCGGTTTTTTGACCCTGTCCGGTTTGATTATTTTTGGTCAACTGGTCACTTCAATGGTTCTGGATCATTTTGGTTTACTGGGCACAGAAAAAACACCGGTTAACTGGCAACGTCTGTTAGGTGGCGTAGTGATTTTTATTGGTGTGCTTCTCACTTTACAACGCTAACACCTCATTATTCTAAGCACATGATGAGTAATTTTTGTGTCTCATGTATCGTCGGTTACAACGACCCGTTATGAATTAAAACAGCTCTTTCATTTGATGATTCCGATTTTGGTCACTCAATTTTCCCAGGCCGGTCTGGGACTGATTGATACCATTATGGCCGGACGTCTATCTCCGATGGACCTTGCCGCGATTGCTGTCGGGGTCGGCTTGTGGATTCCGGTCATGCTGCTGTTCAGCGGCATCATGATTGCTACCACGCCTTTGGTTGCGGAAGCCAACGGGGCACGTACGCCTGAAAAAATTGCCAGCATTGCACGGCAATCGCTGTGGATTGCATTGCTTCTGGGTATCATCGCTGCGCTGATTTTACAGATCATGCCGTTTTTATTGCCTGTTTTAGGCGTGCCTGAAGTCTTACTGCCCAAAGCCAGTCTGTTCCTGCATGCCATTGGCCTGGGCATGCCTGCCGTGACCATGTATGCAGCGCTGCGTGGCTATTCGGAAGCGCTGGGGCATCCACGCCCCGTAACCGCCATTAGCCTGATTGCATTAATTGTTCTGGTGCCGCTGAACTTTATTTTCATGTATGGCTGGGGACCGATTCCGGAGTTAGGTTCGGCAGGTTGTGGTTTTGCCACGGCGATTTTGCAATGGCTGATGTTTATTGCACTCGCAAGCTATGTATTGAAAGCTTCAGCCTACAAAAAAACACAGCCCTTTGCCGCATTTGAAAAAGTTAATCCCTACTGGATCAAGCGCATTTTAAAACTCGGTTTTCCGATTGGCTTGGCCATTTTTTTTGAAGTGAGCCTGTTCAGCACGGCTGCGATTGTACTTAGCCCTTTGGGCGAAACCCTGGTGGCCGCGCACCAGATTGCCATGTCCGTGACCTCGCAATTATTTATGATTCCGATGTCGCTGGCCATTGCGCTGACCATTCGTGTAGGTACGTATTATGGGGAGAAAAACTGGCAGGCGATGTATAAAGTTCAATATCTGGGTTTGGCCACCGGCACTGTTTTTGCCATCGTCACCATGGCCCTAATCTGGTTTTTTCGGCCAGAAATTGTGGCTATTTACACCTCGGATTATGAGGTCACTCAGGTCGCGCTGTCTCTGCTGCTGTTTGCCATGGCCTATCAGCTGATGGATGCCTGGCAAGTCAGTGCAGCGGGTTGCCTGCGCGGCATGCAGGACACCAAAGGTCCGATGTGGATCACCATGATTGCCTATTGGGTCATTGCCTTTCCGGTCGGGGTTTATCTGGCGCGCTTTACCGACATGCAGGCCGCGGGTGTCTGGATCGGCCTGATTGTCGGTTTGACTGTAGCCTGCATCTTGTTATTGACCCGTTTATATAGAATCAATCATCGACTTAGAACTTCTTAACAGAGTCTAGACTCATTCCTTTTCATGGGAAAAGGAATGAGATCAATACACAGTGAATAGAAAAATAATGATAAAAATTTCAGCAATTTAGTCACTTAAAAATGTTCTTGTTTTGAATGATCCCACTTTAAATATGCCGCTTTTTAACAATTTAAAGTAGGCAATATCCAGTTTAACGCCTATGATCATTAAAACCCATCTCTGATGATCCTGAGGAATTTCGAATGGCAAAAACGGCTAGGACCCCCGGTCGTCGCTTTATGAAACTTGCCAGTATGACGGCGAGTATTGCAACTAAAACCGTGTCAAACTCGATTAAAAATTTTAATGCCGATGAAGAACAAAAAAATGCCGCGCGCACTAAACTTTTTCAGGATATAGGTTTACAGATTGCTGACACCCTGGGCGAAATGAAAGGTGCGGTGATGAAAGTGGGGCAAATTGCTTCCCAATATAAAGACATCTTTCCGCCTGAAGTGGCCCGTGCCATCAGCAAGTTACAGCGCCAGGCCCCAGCGATGCCTTTTGCTGAAATTAAAGCACAAGTTGAAAAAGAACTGGGCAAACCGCTCAATCAAATCTTTCAACACTTCGATGAACAGCCTTTTGCTGCGGCTTCTATTGGGCAGGTACATAAAGCCATCCTGCCAAACGGTCAGCAGGTCGTGGTCAAAGTGCAATATCCGGGCGTGGACGAAGCCTGTGAAAGTGACCTGAAACAGGTTCGCCTGGCATTGCGCTTAATGGGTGTACTGAAAATTGACCGTAAATTGCAGGACCGCTTATTTAAGGAAATTCAGGAAAGTCTGGATAACGAGCTGAATTACCAGATTGAAGCGCAGAATCTGGAAGTGGCACGTACCTTCCATGAAACTTTAGACAGCAAGATTCTTATCCCACAGGTTTATAAAGACTATTCTTCACGTCATATTCTGACTTTAAGCCTGGAACAGGGCGAAAGCATCGAGACAGCCAGCACCTGGTCTCAAGACATCCGTAATGAACTGGGTCGTCGCCTGTTCCGTGCCATTGGTCAGGAAATTTTTTATCTGAAACGTTTCCACTGTGACCCGCATCCAGGCAACTTTGCTTTCCGTGAAGATGGTACGGTGATTATTTACGATTATGGCGGTGTTAAAACCCTGTCCACTGAAATTGTTTCTAATTTCAAAACCCTGATTAATGCCGCCCGTGAAGGCAATATTGCCGAAATGGAACAGAAACTGGATGACCTGCACTCCCTCACCATGCAAGGCAAATTTCCTGAAGACCTCTATCGCCAGTGGCTGGAAGTGTTGATGCGTCCGCTGATCACCCATTACGATTTTGCCGAAAACTCGGCCCATCATGATGGTGTCGAGCTGCTCAAACCGTCATTAAAATATTGGGATGTGTTTAAGCCTTCACCGGATACCTTGATGGTCAACCGCACGGTTTCCGGACATTACTGGAATTTAATCCATTTAAAGGTCCATGATAACCTGAATGATTTATTCGAAGAGCTGGTGCCACCTCGCGTCTAATTACCAATAATAAACCCGGTTAACCAATCGTTACCGGGTTTTATTTGACCTTGCAATTGTTATGTTATAACATTTCTTTAAATTTAAAATATACGATGGAGAAATGTATGCGCCCAGGTATTCACCCAGACTATCAACAAGTCCTGTTCCACGACACCAATGCGGATGTCTATTTTGTGATTGGCAGTACCTTAAAGCCGATCCAGACCCGTGAGTATGAAGGCCAGACTTATCCTTATGTCACTCTGGATATTTCTAGCGCCTCTCATCCGTTTTATACCGGTGAACAACGTCAAACCAGCAATGAAGGTCGTGTGGCAAGTTTCAACAAACGTTTCGCACGTTTCAAACGCTCACATTAACTTCATATTGTTTTAAGATTTCAACGCTAATCTGAAGACTTGAAAAGCCCAAGCACTCTCCTCCAGCTTGGGCTTCTTTTTTATGTTTATTCTCACTATTCAATTTATCTGCTGTGTAGCAGCCACTGAAACAGGTAAAAACCGAGCGTCAAAACCAGAATTCCCATCATTACGCTGGAAATCATATAGCCCAAAGCCAATGTGGTTTGACCATGTTTTAATAACTGGAAGGTTTCCAGACCAAAACTGGAAAAAGTGGTAAAACCGCCTAAAATGCCGACCATCAGAAACAGGCGTGCTTCATTTTGCAAAACGGGAAATTTCTGGCTATATGCAAAGAAAATACCGGCAAGCAGGCAACCAAAGATATTCACCCACCAGGTGGTCCATGGAAATCCGCTCGTGGGTTTAAATAGCAATATCCCTGCCCCATAGCGCAAACTTGCGCCCACCGCTCCCCCTAAAGCCACCAGTAGCCAATTCATATCCGTTCCATTTTTATCAAATCAAAGATCAGGACTGTGTAAATTCTGGGTCCACTATACCCTACAAATGAACTGAAATAGTAATGAAATGCTGCCCTAAAAATTGTTATAGTCGCGATGTTTTTAAACTGTTTTCTATGAATTGAGGAAATTATGGCTCAGGATTTATTGGCACAGCTTCAGGCAGGTGAAATCAAATTTGCAGACGTGATTGCATATATTGATGCCCGTTATCAGCATACCCCGACAGCATTTCAAAACGGCAAACAGGCCAATGCTGCAACCGAAAACCAAGGCAGTGCCAAAGTATTTTCTTTTGCCCAACTTAATGGTCTAGATCAGGCACAAACGCTCAGTTTATTTGCTGAACATTATGCAGCGGTATTAGCGACCCCTGAAGCCACAGACCACCAGAACATTCGCCAGTTTATGCAAAATGGCTGGGATGGCATTCAGTTTGATGGTCAGGCATTAACAGCGAAATAAGTTATTTATATATGTCTTAGAATATAAAAAGCCCGCTTTAATAAAGCGGGCCTTTTACTCCTCCCTTAGAAAAAGGGAGGTCGGGAGGGATTTAGAAAATCAATAAATATCCCTTTTCATAAAAGTAATCTAAAAAAATTAAATCAGGAAATTCTGACCCGACAACGCCACTCATCAACCGGATTCTGTTCCCATGATCGACCATGTTTCACGTGAATCCATTCTTCACCGGGTTGCAGTGCAGTAAATATAAACTGTTTTTGTCCACCCCTACCCACCATTGGCGGTTGGCTTTCCCCTTGATATTGCCGATAAATTTCTTCGACTTTTAAGATGTTCTGCGGCTCGGCCACTTGCCAGATATAACCTGTAGTCGGATTCTCGGGCAACGTTAATTCCAGGGTTTGCCCCACACTCATTTCCAGCAAAGCTGGACATTGCTGCTTTAAGGAATAGACATGAGTTTTGCCATCAACCGTTGGACTCAAGCTACTACACCCCACCAAGGTAAACCCCAGTATTAGCCCAAAACTTAGTGCTAAAGCTTTCATCAATTTACTCTTAACCCTCTTCTTAGGGAAACGAATTAACCTTTAACCCGTTCAATCCATTCGATTGAACTGACACGAAATAGCTCACATGCGCCATCACCTGTATCGGTTGGGGTTAAAGATGAAGTCCAGACCAGATTTTTGTCTTTAATTTCCACCAGCTCGCCTTTCAGACGTACCAAATCACCGCGTTTGACATGTTTAATCTGTTTGGCAATTTGAGGGTTGGCAGGAATAATGTGCATATTCGACACCATCTGCATGGCCTGCTCGGCAGGAACGGGTAAGCGGTCAATCTTCCAGTTTAAATAGCGGTCATATTGGTTGACCGAAATATGACGCGCAATTTCAGGTTCGGCAAACAGCCCCCAACTTACCGCATAGTCAATGGGCGAAAACTTGGCCTGTTCATCACTGGTATACGTTTTCGAGCCTAAAATACGGAAATCCCCTTTAAAGGTTTGCAGCGTTCTGATGGACTGTTGTTTAGATACCGGAGCCAGACCTTTGGCAATATTATAGTCAACTGAGGCACTGGCACTCACTTGCAACATGCTCGCTGCAAATAAAGTACTGAATAATATTGACCTGATCATCTTTATGCCCCTAACAAATTTATTGATTTCTAAATTAATTTTAAGTCAGTCACCTTAAATAACTATATGGACTTGGTAACAATATAGATATGTTCAGTCACTTTTTTGTCTTATTCCCTGAACAGAAGATTGGTTAAACTAAAATGATATAAAGTAAGAAAAATTAAGTGACAATGATTTATAAATTTTACCAGCAACACATTCTTCCGCATTTGCTCAATCAGGTAATGCAAACACCCAGCCTCATGGATCAACGTCGCGAACTGCTACTCCCCATTGCAGGCGAAGTGCTGGAAATTGGCTTTGGTACCGGGGTGAATCTGCCTTTTTATCAAAATGTCGATACGCTCTACGCACTGGAACCGAATGCCGATATTTATCAGCTGGCGATTAAACGCGTGCACGAAAGTGCCATTCATGTGCAGCACGTTCAGGCCAGTGCAGAAAAGCTGCCTTTTGCCGACAATAGTATCGATCATATCGTCAGTACCTGGACACTTTGCAGTATTGAACATCTGGATCAGGCCCTGGCAGAATTGCATCGCGTGCTCAAGCCTGGCGGAACCTTGCATCTGGTCGAACATGTACTGTCTGACCGCCCGGCACTGCAACATCTGCAAAACCTGCTGACGCCCGTTCAAAAACGCCTTGCCGATGGCTGCCATCTGAACCGCAATATTGAACAGGCCTTGCTGGATGCACATTTCAGCTTTATAGAAAAACATTATCTGGATACAGCCGGTATTCCTAAAATTGCCCAACGCATGTTGTTTGCACGCGCTCAAAAACAATAGGCTTCTTTCATCAATCATTTTCAATGACTGCAAGTTTTTCAAATTGAATATTGTTTAACTTATCAAAGATCTCTAATGATGTTGAATTCAACCTCGTGCAGTCATCCTCACGGTGTTAATCATCAAAATCGATGCGCACCGTTTCAAAACGTACCCGCCCTTCCCGAACGGCCTGGGCAATCGCCTGTTGCCCCTTGGTCAGGCGTGCACCGCCACTTTTAATGTCAATCAGTACCACCTCGATATCTTCGGGACTTCCTTCACCATCCCGCAGGTCGGTATAACCATCGAAAACCACATAATCCACCGGATCGCCCAGAAATTTGGCATCACTAGGTAAATACTGAAACTGAGGCATAATCGGTGCCAGCTGCTCGGCCATCTTGCCTTTTAGCACTGCACGACTGGTATTGACGCTGCGTTTTTGCGCATGGGCCAGAGCCTGCTGATGCTCCAGTTCCAGTTCCGCAATGTACTGCTCATACTCTGCCTTGACGCGTCCATTACGGGTATTGCTTAAAATCATGGTGGTGAGCACCACGCCAATACACGCACCAATCAGCATTGCCATCCAAACGGACATTATTATTCCTTAATTGCAAAAATTACCGCTACTTATGCCTTTAGACTTTTGTCATGAGTCATCTTCATCACATCAAACAATGATATGCTAGGACTGAGCAGAATTAAATCGTTAGGGTCATGAAAACTATCTTAATTGCCAATCAAAAAGGGGGATGCGGGAAAACTGTTACCGCAATTAGTCTTGCTAGCGCTTTGGCACAAAAGGGATATAAAGTTGCACTTGCCGATGCAGATAATCAGAAATCGGCCTTGCAGTGGCTGAAACAGCGTCCGGAAGATGCAGCTCCCATTCAAAGCCTGGACTGGCGTCAGGAAAAATCGATTGGTGAGGTGCCTAAAAATATCGAATATCTGATTGTGGATGCACCTGGTGCCCTGTCCGGCGAGCATGCCGAACAGCTGATCAGTGAAGCCCATGCCATTATTACGCCATTGCAGCCTTCTTTCTTTGATATAGAAAGTACCCGGCGTTTTCTGAAGCATTTAAAAGAGATTAAGCGTATCCGCAAAGGCAAGGTGCAAATTTTACTGTTGGCCAACCGGATGAAAGCAAACAGTGCCAGCTCCAAAGATATTCAGGATTTCTTCCAAAAAATTGAACAGCAGCCGGTGGCCTGGATTTCCGAACGGGCGGCCTATGCCCAGCTTGCCATGCATGGACTGAGTGTTTTTGATAAAACGCAAAAAAACTATTTGCCCATGCAAGCACAATGGCAACCGCTGTTAAATGCCATTATTGATGATCCCAGTGCCTGGTTTTAATTGCATTGAATGGCGCAGTCCAAGCTTTGGCATGGAAATGTTCAATAAATATTCATCACAACTTACCCAGCTCTCGTTTTCGGGAGCTTTTTTTTCGGTTAAGATGATCTCCGAACTTAGGAAGTAGTCAGTGAATTCAGTGCAACATTACGCGCCCACATTACAAAAGGTTTTATTATTTGGACTGTTTTTTGTCCTGATGTATTTGAGTTTTCATGTGCTCAAATATTTTATTGTACCTGTGGTTTGGGCGGCAATTATTGCCTATGTCACCTGGCCGCTGTATCAGTCGGTATTGCGCATGTGTGGACAGCGTCCTACGCTGAGCGCCACAGTAATGATTCTTTCTGTCGTTTTAGTCCTGGGTTTACCGATTATTTTTGCGATCTTCATGTTGCAGCATGAAGGCCGAAACCTGTATTACGAATTACAGAAACAGGTTTTTTCCGGTCACCTGAACGTTCCTGACTTTATCCGGCAGTTACCTTTTATTGGCAAAGAAATTTCACGTACGTTAAGAGAGATTAATCAGGACCCGAACAGCATTATCCAGTCCGTCTCGATCTGGATTCAAGGCCATTTAAATTACGGAAAAGCGGTACTGAACGAAGTCAGCAAGAACATGATCAAGCTCTGCTTTGCCGTGCTGTCGTTATTTTTCTTCTACCGTGATGGCCACACCATTTTACATCAGGTCAGCAAAGCTCTGGAAATGGTGATTGGTCCGCGTATCCACCATTACCTGGACACGATTTCTGAAACCACACGTGCCGTAGTTTACGGTGTAGGACTGACTGCCATTGCCCAATCGGTTCTGGCAGGCATCAGCTATTTTGTAGCCGATGTGCCTAACCCGATGGTGCTGACCATCATTACCTTCCTGCTGGCACTGATTCCTTTTGGGCCTCCGATTGCCTATACCTCTGTTTCGCTATGGTTATTTTCTCAGGGGCACACCATTGAAGCAATCGGGGTAATGGTATGGGGCGTATGTGTGGTCAGTACCGCAGATAACGTGATCCGTCCACTGGTGATTTCAGGGGCTACCCAGATTCCGTTCTTGCTGATTATGTTTGGTGTGCTGGGTGGGCTGGCCAGCTTCGGTATGGTGGGATTATTTGTCGGTCCGGTCATACTGGCGGTATTACTGGCGATCTGGCGGGAATGGCTGCACGAAACCAATGAAACTGAAGGCTTAATGATGCCCAAAGCCACCCTTGCCCATGATATTGATGATGAAACCCATCATCCTGATTAAGCTGACAAGCCCAGGTTAAGAAACTTATACATTCCACTACTTAAATCACGTGGTCTTGCATCCACGACTTTGTTTCAATGGTGCCAATTATAAAAAAGTCAGGATGCTTCCACTCATGAAAATACCATTTAAACCCCTTGCAATTGCCACCCTGGGGGCAATATTTTTGGCCGGTTGCGCCAGCCCCCAGCCTATAGATGAACATAAAGCGCAACATGTCACGGTCAATGCCGTCACTGCACAAGGCATAGGCAATAAAATCGGGACAGTAGAATTACTCGATAGCCCTTCTGGTCTGGTCATCAATACCGATTTACGTGATCTGCCACCCGGCCCTCATGGCTTCCATATTCATGAAAAAGGTTTGTGTGGCCCGGCAGAAAAAGATGGCAAAATGGGCGCTGCCCTTGCCGCTGGCGGTCATTTCAACCCCAACCAGGCGCCACATCACGGTACACCTCTCACCGGACATCTGGGAGATTTACCCCTCATTACAGTGGATGCTTCAGGAAAATCTCAGGAAAAACTGGTGGCCCCACGTTTAAAACTGGCCGATGTTCAAGGCCGGGCGATTATGGTGCATGCGGGTGGTGACAACTATGCCGATGAGCCCAAACCTTTAGGCGGTGGCGGAGAGCGGATTGCCTGTGGTGTGATTCAATAATGTGTCCATAAAACCGTAAAATAAAAAAAGCAGGCAGAGTGTCTGCTTTTTTTATTAGAACCTGCTAATCAGAGATCGTACCGAGTCACATTAGGGTGAATAATTTCACAGCTCTACGGATAAAGCAGGCTATATTCACACTAATCGAGCTTTAGAAAAAGCCTGAACTGGCTGAAAGACCGGTTTCAACATGTGATTATAAGCATTTGATAAGTTATTAAAATATATCGAGCTTTTATTCACCATTGCAGCAATATTCGATACACTCAGGGTTCATTCTCATAGATTTAAGCATGACCATGAATATTCAAACTTTACGTGTTGTCGGTCTTTTAGAAGGACTTTCCTTTCTCCTGCTTTTGTTTATCGCCATGCCAATGAAATATATGCTGGATAATCCAATTCTGGTGAAATATGTCGGTATGGGACACGGCGTACTGTTTATCCTGTTTTTAATTGTTTTGTTTATTGTGTGCGAAAAACAGAAATGGTCGCTTCAGATGTTTATTTTGGGGTTGATTGCATCCATTTTACCGTTTGGCACTTTTGTTTTTGACCGCAAATTAAAGAACTTTGAACAGCCAGTCGCTGAATCCGAGGTATAGTTTTTTATTAAAGGGCTATGTCCTTTTTCAGCAAATAATAATATTCCCTCTCCTTCTAGGCATAGGTATCTACACATCTTTAGGTACCTAATGCAATGGTTGCGATTTCATTCAGTTCATCTATTGAATATTCTGAGAGCAGTTGAAGGGTGCTCAGTAAAATGGAAAGTCCTGCCAATATGGCAGGCGCACTTTCTATCTTGCCTCTTTTCTGCTGTCTGCCTGA
>NZ_JACHVD010000013.1:0-78987 GCF_025377055.1 Acinetobacter sp. T_3_1
CCTATACGGATGAATATATTGCAGAAATCACTCAACGTTTGAATCATCGCCCAAGAAAAAGACTCGGCTTTAAAAGTCCGAGTCAGGTATTATGGCAACAACATGGTGTTGCACTTCAAATGCTAATCTAAGTACTAAAAAATATTGCCTAACCTTAACTAATATTTAAATTTTTTATGATTTTTCCATATGAATCTAAATATACGTTTTCATAATAATTTTTATAGTGGTTTTCCCATAATTTTTTTGCATTGATTGATTTTATTTTTATCAGCTCTTTATTAATTAAACTATCAAAGAAATCATTTAAACTATCTTCTCCTTCAGAGATAGACCAACCTGTATTAAATTTTTCAGTTTTTATACCTGGAGGAATGTCTTTAGTGGTAAGAAAAGCTTTACCTAGCATTAAGTGTTCATAATATTTATTTGGTGCTGCATATAAATGATTTAATATATCTTTATAATACATACCTACTATAATATCCATTTTAGACATAATGGAAAGTCCTTCTCTTAATGAAGCAGAACCATAAAATATGATATTTTTATTGGGCTGATTACTTATAAAGTCAGCTAAAGGACCATAGCCTATAATATGAAGTTCTAAATTATTTCTTTTAGCTATTGAGTTTACCAGATGTTCAATTCCTCGATATTTTTTCTCTAAGACTCCAAAATAACCAATTTTAATTTTTGAGTTATCTTGAATATCTGAATTTAAATTCGGTAGGTTCGTATCTCTTGGTACGTTTTCTATTATAATAATATTTTTCGAATCAACACTATGTTGTTTTTTTCTTATTTCATCCGCTAAAATACATAAGTCACTTTGTTTTATGAGATAGTTTTCAATTTTATCTAAAATTTTCTTAAATTTCCCATTTATCCCATGCGTATCTGTATATTTATCATAAATATCAAAAATCATTTTTTTAGAAAAAAATTTACAAAAGATAAATGCTGTAAATGCGGTATCCAAATCAATAGCTTGAACTATATTAATTTTTTTATGATGTTTACATAAAGTAATAAAAATAAAAATATTCCAGAGAATAAGGTTGAAAAAATTTTTTAGACCTCCGCCTATATAACCCTTTTTTTCAAAAAGAATATTTTTATCATTGTTTTTACTTTCACCTATACGATCCCAACCAATAAAACGATAAGAAACCTCTAAAGTGTCTAGAACATTAAAGTATTTTTGAATTTTACCATCAAAGTCAGGTATATATGATCTAATGAAAAATAGCATATCATTACTAAAAAGAGAAATTTTTCAATTGTAAATAGACTTTCTTATAAAGTCTATTTTTTCTACAAATTTATTATTTTTTTGGAATTATGCTTAATAAATTGAAATAATAAATTTTAACAAGAATAAATAATTGTTTTTAATAAAATATTAATGAGAGCTTATGGTGTTAATAATTATACCTAATTTTTTTTATTAGGTTCCCATTAACAAATTGTTCTAGTTAAATTTACTTATAAATAATTATGGATTCCTGGATAAACTAAAATTTTTAATCTAACAAAGCTGTCTATCAAGCCAATTTATTTTTCTCATAATGCATGACTAAATTTTATGCTTTAATAGTCCTTTAACGGCATAATGAGTAAAATAATAACAAGATTTAATTAGATTTATTTGTAAAATATTTCTATAAATTTTCCATTGCCATTGCGCTGATTTTATTTTTTTTCCTGAGAGGGAATTTTTTGATATGGTATAGTTGCATAAAGGTTTTTCAGTAATAACTTTAACAGCTTTTTCTGTGCTTGATAGTAATTCAAGCCAGAATATATAATCTTCGTGTCCATGTTTTATAAATCTCCTATCTTTAATTAGCTCTTTACTAACCATGCAAGTTAATGTTCCAATGCAGTTAGATTTTAATAGATGGTTTCGATTACATTCTATGGGGGTAATGATATCTTTGATAAACTCGCCTTTATAATCTACGTGCCGGTAATCCATATAACTGATTGAACATTTATTTTCATTCATATATTGAAGCTGTACCAATAATTTTTCTTCTGACCAAAAATCATCAGCATCAAGAAAGCAAATATATTCTCCTGTTGCTAAATCTAATCCATTATTTCGACTTTTTGCCACACCAACATTTTCAATGTTATTAATTAAGATAATTTTAAAATGTGCTTCAGTAATAAATTTTTTTATCAATTCTTCAGTTCTATCATTGGAGTAATCATTAATAACAATCCATTCAAATTTTTTAAATTTTTGATTTTTAAGAGAATTATATGTTCTGGTAATAAATTTTTCAGCATTGTAGGCTGGTGTTATTACAGAAATATCAATATTTAAACCCATATTATATATTTAACGAATTAAAAGATTTAAGTTTATTCTATTGCTTTTTTTTAAGTTGGGCGAGTTAAATTATATAAAATTTTTCATGATTTTGGATGTATAAATATTTAAAAGTTAAAGCAGATCTTTATAAATCAGAATTTAAGCTATGAAAAGCATTGTTTCGTAAGGGTGCAATCAGCAAGAGTTTCAGATAGCTTCAACACCATTGAGCATTTTGTTTTTCTGAATGAAATTAATTATTATTGCTGTGGATAGTCAAACTCTGCCTAGGCGAAAAAAGCTGCAGCGTTACGAAGAATTTCATTTACCTGTTACAGTTTTTTGTTCTCATATTTAAGTTGAGATGCATTGTTGATCAGACAGTAATTGATTTTTGTTGATCTGGATACTTTTTTTTATCAAGGTAGAAGTACTACAAGAGTACATTCGAACTTAAGCGAGTGCAGTAATTGTAGCCCAGCATGTTGATGGATATTCTCGCATTCACTAACTAAGTGTACCGTACGCTCTTTAATTTTAGGTGTCTATTTTGATTTTGTCATCGCGACATTCTTTTCTGGAAAGTGGGTTTTCGACAATCTCGGTACAGTTTATTTCCATAAATTATTATTTATAGAAGATTGATCATATAAAAATGAGTAATTAGATCTTGACTCTGATTGCTATCAAAGATTCATGATAATTGTGTTGCTGTTGTTTGCTCAGTAGAGCAAATTAAATAATTAGTGTAAAAGTTTAGTGAATCTTTATTCCTGACTTAAATTATAACGCTTTATTCTTGAACTTCGTAACATAACAATTTGACTTAAAATATAAGGAAAACAATTTATCCAATCCGTTATCAGCACGACCGAAGCACGGTTTATATCTGCTGTCTGCTTAAAGCCCCAAGACAAGAGAAGAAACAAAAAATGCAACAGGCTCAAATGTACTGATTATTCATTAAAAAATGAATATTGAGTGCTTTGATTATATTGTGGAAATTTCTCGAATTCAGTATGTTCTTATAAAGAAAAGAATAATGGATAGAGAAAATATAAATGTTCATTTTGGAAGAAGTTTTTAAAAGTAAAAAGGCAGAGCATTCAGATTATTTCAACTTGAGAATCCATCGCGGCTTAAGCTGGTTAAAAAAATCACTCGAACTCGATAGCGACCTTGATCTTAAATTCATGAGCCTGTGGATTTCATTTAATGCCATTTATGCGCAAGATATTGTCTTCAATCAGGACAAGCAGACATTCAGGCAGTTTTTATATTTAATTTGTCAGAAAGATCGAGAACATAAAATTTATCATGTGCTTTGGGATAAATTTAGCCAACCCATCCGTCTGCTTCTAGAAAATCCCTATGTGTATCAGGAGTTCTGGGATTATCAGAATCAAAAAATCAGCCAGCACAGCTGGAAAGAAGATTTTGAACAGGAGAAGAAAAAAGTCCAAAAAGCCTTACAGGAAAAGGCCTCAGTAGATATTTTATTTATTGTTTTTAATCGTCTTTATACCTTGCGCAATCAGATCATTCATGGCGGTGCCACTTATAACAGTTCGGTCAATCGCCGGCAATTGCAGGATGCCTGTAATATTCTGGCCGCCTTGTTACCGACCTTTATCTTTGTGCTGCTAGAAAATGCGCATAGTCTGGATTTGGGCAAACCGTTTTATCCCGTCGTACAAGTTTGTTAAATTCTATTTTGCAATCAGCCGAGTCGGGCAGAAAATTCTTTATTTGCCAGTTTTTTATGCCTAAGTGGAGGCAGCAGAGTGATAGCGCATATCCAGAAAGGCAAAAAAGGCAGCGCAGAGCACCAGACTCAATCCTGCCAGACAGGTCATGCTCCAGCCACCATGATGCCATGAATAAACGCCCCATGCGGAACCGCACGCCCCACCAATAAAGTAAGAGGTCATATAAATAGAATTGATCCGTGATTTGGCATCTGGACGTAAACGGAAAATAATATTTTGATTACTGGTGTGCACAATGGTCAGACCCAGGCTGATGACGCCGTAACCCAAAATATAGCTTGGCAGAGATTGCCCACCGAAATAAAGAAAAATCCAGCTCACAATCAGGGTGAACAGACCTATCCAGGTGAGGGATTGAGTATGGCCCTGATCGGCAATTTTGCCAATTTTAGACGTAGACAATGCACCGAATACCCCCACCAAAGTTACAACACCGACCAGCACATCAGAGAGATAAAACGGGGATGAGGTCAGCAAAACGGCAATGGTCGAAAACAGGGTACTCATGGCAGCAAATACAAAACCGCCAATCAAGGAACGAAATCCTAAACGCGGCTCCTGTTTCAGTAAAATTGCCATGGATTTAAAAATTTGCGCATAGCTCATTTTTAATATGGGTATGTGTGGCAGTCTAGCTTTGAGTAGAAAAGCCAAAATCAGCATCAATACCGCACTGAGCATATAGATCAGTTTCCAGTTGAACAGGTTAGACATTAAACCCGCAAGACTGGTGGATAGCAGCAGTCCGACCAGCAGTCCGCTCATCAGGAAACCTACCACTTCACCGGTTTTTTCCGGTTTGACGGCCATGGTGGCTAGGGGAATCAGGACTTGTGCCGCAACTGAAAATAGTCCCGTAATCATGGTTCCCAGCCAAAGCATGGGTAAGTTGACGGCAAAAGCACATAGAAATAAACCGATGGCCGCCATGATCATCAGTAAAGGAATGAATTTGGTTTTATTGACAATGTCACCCATTGGAACAATAAACAGCAAGCCCAGTGCATAGGATACCTGGGCAAACGTCACGGTTAAGGCAACTTGTGATTCAGGAACATGAAAATATTGCTGGATGGAATGGATTAAAGGCTGGCAATAATAGTTGGCTCCCGCACACAGACCACAGGCTATGGCCATCAGCCAGAGCAAAGATTTATCCTGGCTGATGTCGAGAGAAGTTTTCATAACCGTCCTTGTTTTGTTTCAGGCAGGCAAAGTTTGCCGGCATTGCGATGTACCTGCAGAGTATAGCAAGCGCTAACAGTCTGGACGTACAAATATACGGGAAAAGCGGTCTTTATTCGGTGTCCTGTGGCTATTTAAAAAGCCGCACCTTTTAGGTGGCACAAGGCTTGAATCAGACTAAAAAAATTAATGTGAGAATTTCTTTTTTGACAGGGTAATCATCATGACGCCAACAATATTGAGCATACAGCCCAGCCATTGAATGGCATTTAGATGCTCACCCAGAAAAATGGTGGCCAAAATAATGGTCAGAATTGGCCCGATCGAAGCAATCATGGCAGACTGTGCAGCACCCAGCCGGGCAATGCTTTGCGCCATCAGGATGGTGGGCAATACGGTGACCAGAAAGCCTAAAGCGACTCCATACCAGATTACACTGGAAGGAAGCTGGGACAGTAAGTTCAGGGGGTGTGGTGTGGCAACAAAATAGTGGGTTAAGGTGCCGATACAGGCAATACTCAGGGCCAAACCGGTAAAATTCCATGAACCAAACCGTTGAATCAGGCGTGGGGTCAGCAGTAAGTAGGCAGCAAAACATACTGCACTGGCAAAGACCAGACTTGCTCCCAGCCAGAAATGACCTTCATGAGGGACATTACTTTGTTCCTGCAACATCACAATAACCGTACCGCCATAACTTAAAGCGATAGCAAACAGGCTTTTTAGGCTCAAGCGTTGTTTATAGATCACGCTGGAAGCCAAAACGGTCAGGGTCGGATAAAGAAAGAGAATAATCCGTTCCAGAGAGGCACTGATATACATCAGACCGACAAAATCCAGCCAGCTTGAAAAGTAGTAACCTATTAGCCCTGCAACAATCAATAAACCCCAGTCTTTCGCTGCCAGCGCTTTATTGTGATGACGGTTGAACCAGCACAGCAGCAAAAAAAACGGTAAGGCGCTGGCCATACGCAAAGCCATTAACACTGTGCCATCAACCAGAGGTGACAGGGCATAGGTTTGCTTAATAAAAATGGCTTTGGTACTAAACAGGAAAGCAGCACAGATCGCAAACAATGAACCCAGTTGTGTTTTGGTTAGACTCAGTTTCATTTTATCTACTTGATGAGGGTTGCTGATCAGAGCAATCAGGAACTAAATGTGAATTATAAAGTTTTTGGCCGCCCAGGTTAAATGCAAAAATATGATGGTGATGATTCCTGTATGGAATAATTGATCGCTAAACTCAGGCTGATTTTTATCCGTCGCTACAATTTTCTGCGAAAGTTAGAAATCCGGGCAATCAGTCTTGAATAAATTTTATCCGGACAATACTTCTGCCAAGGGTTTGTTAGGCTAAAGATCAGTGAATTTGTGAATGAAAAGTCGGAAATCAGCCTAAAAGTCGATTATTTGCACCAAATGGGTGCAATAAATACGCGCAACCCGCTGATTAAATTTAAAACATCATCATGCGAAATGACGATGAAAAAAATATTTATTAAATTTTGAATCGGATTAGACTTAGGACGAATAAACATAAAAGAGCAAAAAAAGCATAAAAATAAGAAAATTATCTATTTTTTAGTGTTGTAAAAATATGCAATCGTCGCAGCACGAGTTTTTCAGTGACGGATATTTTTCAAGACAACAAAAGCCTTTCAGATGTCACCAGAGTCAATGAATAAAAAAAACCATTTAATTTTAATAATTTTATAAATAAATCAGGCAATTTGAGGGAAGAAATAAATTCAAGCCAGCAAGGCTGTATTGTCAGAAAGATCAATCTCGGATTTTGGTCAGGTAGGGCAGCTTCGGCCCAGGCACTTAAGTAAAGCCAAACATTAAATATTGAGCGTGGTAGTTAAAGTCATTCAGCACAGCTGAAATAAATGCTAAACCTATAAATGATATATCGTATGATTATTTTTATGAATCACCAGTTCAAAATATGGGTATTTATTAAATAAATATTGGGTGGTAATTTAAAAAAGTTCAATTAGAATCCAAAAATTCAACAAAAACGCATCTAGGGGGAAACATTGCTTACGGCGATGTTTACTTAAGAAAAATTAGCTTGAGGAACGCTCATGCAGATCGGAATCCCAACCGAAACTGTTGTCGGTGAAAATCGTGTGGCGGCAACGCCAGAAACAGTCAAGAAGTTGATCAGTGCTGGTCATACTGTAGTCATTGAACGTAGAGCAGGGGTAAAAGCCGCTTATATTGACAGTGCCTATGAACAGGTCGGTGCCAAAATTACGGATGATGCCTATACCGGCAGTCAGATTATTTTGAAAGTTCGTGCCCCTCAAGGCGAAGAAATTCAAAAACTTGCGCCAAATACCGCAGTCATTGCGATGTTTGACCCGTATCGCAACACTGAGCTGGATCAGTTTGCAGCGCAGCAGGTTTCTGCATTTGCATTAGAGCTTTTGCCGCGTACGCTGTCTCGTGCCCAAAACATGGACGTGCTGTCTTCTCAAGCTAACTTGGCCGGTTATAAATCGGTACTTTTGGCGGCAGCAGAATATCAACGCATGTTCCCTATGCTCATGACGGCTGCCGGTACGGTAAAACCGGCCCGTGTGGTGATTATGGGTGTAGGTGTTGCCGGTCTGCAAGCGATTGCAACTGCAAAACGTTTAGGTGCTGTGGTTGAAGCAACCGATTTACGTCCAACTGCACGTGACCAGGTCGAATCGCTTGGCGGTAAATGGCTCGATGTGCCAATGTCGGATGAAGAAAAGCAGAAAGCTGCTGACGCTGCTAAAAATGGTTATGGATGGATGCCAGGTGAGCAATACATCAAAGACCAGGCGGTCATTGTCGATAAAGCCGTTTCCAATGCCGATATCGTGATTACCACTGCACTGTTGCCGGGCCGTGATGCACCGCGTTTAATTCGTGCTGAAACAGTGGCCAAAATGAAACCGGGTTCAATCATTCTGGATATGGCGGTTGAGTCTGGCGGTAACGTGGAAGGTTCCAAATGCGGTGAAAATGTCGTGACGGATAATGGCGTGACCATTTTGGGTATTCCAAATATTCCTTCTACAGTTGCGACTGAAGCTTCAGCACTGTATGCACGTAACGTCTTTAATTTCCTCGATACCCTGTTTGATGCAGAGAAAAACTTTGCCATCAATCCGGAAGAGGAAATTCAAAAAGCCCTTCTGGTAACTCATGGCGGTCAAGTACTGCTGAAGCGTGGTTAAGGAGAGTCATCATGGTTGAAACGATTACAATTTTCGTCCTTGCCATCTTTGTAGGTTACTACGTGGTTTGGGGCGTAACACCTGCTTTACATACGCCACTTATGGCGGTAACCAATGCATTGTCTTCGATCATTATCGTTGGTGCAATGATTCAAACCGTAGGCTTGCCAGTGATTGGTGTCGATGCCAACGTGGCTTTTCAAAGCGTAAACATCGTGAGCATTTTAGGCGCGGTTGCAGTGTTCCTGGCAAGTATCAACATTTTCGGTGGTTTTGCCGTGACTGCACGTATGCTTGAAATGTTTAAGCCAAAGCAAAAGAAAAAAGAGGGCTAATCAATGGAATTTATTCGAGAATATGCCAATTGGTTCTATTTGATCGGTGCCATTCTTTTTATCTTGACCCTGCGCGGCTTGTCGGGTCCAAAGACTGCAATTGCCGGTAACCGTTACGGTATGATCGCAATGGCGATTGCCGTGATCACGACTTTCTTTGTGGCTGAACATCCTGTGATCTGGATGATTGTCGGTGCAATGGTTCTTGGTGCTGTTGTGGGTATTGCCCGTGCACGTACCGTACCGATGACGCAAATGCCAGAAACTGTTGCTTTGATGCACTCATTGGTTGGTTTGGCTGCGGTATTGATTGCCATTGCCGCGATTTTGCATAACAACCAGTTAACTGCCCTATTTGCACAGAATGAAGCGGCGTTAACAGCAGCTGGTGTTCAGCATGCACATATGAGCAGCGTTCATTTATTTGAATTGTTCGTGGGTTGTTTCGTGGGTGCAATCACCTTTACAGCTTCCGTATTTGCTTACGGTAAACTGGCTGCGAAGAAATGGGCGAAAACCATTTCGGGTGGCTGGGTTAAGCCGGTACAGGCGATTATTTTCCTGGCAATGCTTGGTTGTGGTATCAACTTCTTCTTAACCGGCGACATGACATCTTTCTGGGTAATGACTGCACTTGCACTTGCATTTGGCTGGGTATGGATTGCACCGGTCGGTGGTGGCGATATGCCGGTTGTGGTGTCACTGTTGAACTCATTCTCTGGCTGGGCTGCAGCAGGTATTGGTTTCACTTTAGAAAACAATATGCTGATTGTTGCCGGTTCCCTGGTAGGTTCTTCAGGTGCAATTCTGTCTTACATCATGTGTAAAGCCATGAACCGTTCAATCATCAACGTATTGTTTGGTGGTGCAATGGGTGGTGCAGCAGTGGCTTCTGGTGACAAGGGCGAGCAGGTTCAGCGTAACCACCGCTCAGGTTCAGCAGATGATGCAGGCTTCCTGATGTCAAATGCAGACAGCGTAGTGATTGTTCCGGGTTATGGTATGGCTCAAGGCCGTGCACAAAATGCCGTAAAAGAACTGTGTGAAATCCTGAAAGAACAAGGCGTTAAAGTACGCTTTGCAATTCACCCGGTTGCAGGTCGTATGCCTGGTCACATGAACGTATTGCTTGCTGAAGCTGACGTGGCTTATGAAGACATTCTGGAAATGGATGAAATCAACTCTGACTTCCCGGCAACTGATGTGGTGTTGGTCATTGGTGCAAACGACGTCGTCAACCCGGCAGCGAAAGATGATCCAAGTTCACCAATTTATGGTATGCCGATTCTTGAAGCACATAAGGCGCGTACCATTATGGTGATCAAGCGTTCTATGGCAACCGGTTATGCAGGTCTGGACAATGACTTGTTCTATAATGAAAAAACCATGATGATTTTCGGTGATGCCAAGAAAGTTGTGGAAGATATGACTAAAGCCATTAACGGCGGCGGTCACTAAATCCACGCTTCAAAAGTTCCTCTTTCATAAAGAGGGATTTAGGGAGATTAAAACCACCTTCGGGTGGTTTTTTGTTTCTAGAATATATGACTTTTCAATAATTAAATTGAAGAATAGAGCAGGATACATTTTTATAAGGATATGGTTTCTTGTTTTATTTGGTGCTGTCTGATCAAGCGATATTACAAAAATGCTTTATAAAATGGCAATTAACTGTTTATTTCTAAATAGATATTGCTGATTAGTGATATTTTTAGAAATTAAGTTGTGCTAAGACCGGCATTTGCCGGCCTTTTTAAATAAAAAGATAAATCTCGATAATCTGGCATTTCTTTTGCATTTTTGTGATTCAGTTTTAGGGGGACTGTTCATGAAAATAATAAAGTGTCTAGTATTGCTGTTATGCGTCTGTTCACTACCTGCATTTGCAAGTGAAGCTGCGACAAACACAGCCAATATTCAAGAAATACGTTTATCACTCGACAGCGTTTGGGTGGTCATCGGCGGGATTCTGGTGTTCTTGATGCAGGCCGGTTTTGCAATGGTAGAAAGTGGCTCTGTACGCAGCAAGAATACCGTTAACGTATTAATGAAAAACTATATGGATGCTTGTCTGGGGGGATTGGTCTTCTGGTTGGTGGGCTTTGGGCTGATGTTCGGCATGAACGCTTCGGGCTGGATTGGCACCAGTCATTTTGCACCCGATAACATGGATGGCTGGCATTGGAATCTGCTGTTCTTTCAAATGATGTTTGCCGCTACTGCAACCACAATTGCCAGTGGTGCCATGGCGGAGCGTATTCACTTTGTCGCTTATATTGTCGTTGCTGCCGTGGTCAGTGGCCTTATTTATCCTGTCTTTGGTAGTTGGGCATGGGGCAGTATTTTTGAGGGTACAGGCTGGTTAAAGGCCTTGGGGTTTATCGACTTCGCCGGTTCAACCGTGGTGCATTCCATCGGTGGTTGGGTCGCTTTGGCCGGAATCATTGTTTTGGGGCCGCGCTTGGGACGTTTTGGTCGTAATGGGCAAAGTCATTTTTTAGCGGGACATAACTTGCCCTTGGTAGCCTTGGGTGGTTTTATCTTGTGGTTTGCATGGTTTGGTTTTAATGCGGCATCAACGGTGAATGCCAATGTCAGTATTGGCCGTATTGCTTTAAATACCCATCTGGCCGCTTGTGCTGCTGCAGTGTCTTATATGTTGTATGCCTTGGTTCGTGGCAAGGCAATCCTGATGAAGACCACCATTAATGCTTCATTGGGCGGTTTGGTGGGTATTACGGCAGGTTGTGCAACCATGTCGCCACTTTTTGCCGTCATTACCGGTGCCATTGCAGGTTTGCTAGTAAGTACCTTGCCGGTCTTAATGGAAAAATTAAAACTGGATGATGTCGTGGATGCAGTGACGGTACACGGTTTTTGCGGGGCGTGGGGAACAGTGGCTGCAGGCCTGTTTTTTGAAGCCGATATGTTCAACTCACAAATTGTTTCCATTCAGGTGCTAGGGGTACTGGCAGCATTTGCCTGGGGATTTGGAATCGCGATGATTACCTTTAAAGTGCTAAAGAAAATGCTGGGGAGTTTGCGTGTCGGCACGCAACATGAACAGCGCGGTTTGGATTATACCGAACATGCCGAGCTGTCTTATCCTGAATTTCAGCGCGATGTGACTTTTGAAACAGATGATATTACCAGACGCCACTGAACCAAGAAGGGGAGTTTAGCTATGCCAAATGAATTACTCACTGTAATGCAAAAGAAACAGGCAATTGAGCGCGGTTTAAGCCATTATTTGCAAGGAACTGTACTGGAACGGGTATTGAATTACTGGGAACAGGAGTATGGTGACAAGCCTTCATTTGTACTCAACCGTTTTATGAATGATATTTGCAATACCGATGAGTTGCGTGTTCAGCGCAAAGAAATGTTGAAACAGGTGTTATGCGAAATGTCGGCGGTTGAAAAACAGGTACTACTGGATACCAAGCCGAAAGTGCAAACGGAAGTGCTGACAGAGGTGCCGATTTCAGCCGATTTTTCCGATGCTTTTTTTGATTTGATCAATGGGGTGGTGCAGACAGTAGCTACCGCTGATCTGAATGATTTTAATGCGGAAGTGAAAAATCATGTCCAAGCCCTAGGCATTGCCATTCAGCAATCCGCGAATCTGAATGATGCTGCTTTTACGGAATGTTTGCCGCTCACCAGTTATGCTCAGGTGATTACTGCATCCTATGAATGCTATTGCGAATTCTATGGCCCAAGCAAGGCCGATCAGGTCTATGCACGGGTGAAAATGGACATCAAGAGCAAATATCCATCCGTGGATTTACATCACTTATTATAGCGGATCAATCTTGATGAAGTGGATGTTCGGTCTAAAGTTCAGGCTGGGCATCCCCAAAACAGCAGCACAAAAAAAGCGACCTGAAGGTCGCTTTTTTAATTTAGGCTACTGATTCTGGAGTTGCGCGCCATAAGCTTTCCAGATCGTAAAATTTACGCGCTGTTGGAAGCATGACGTGAACGACAACAAAACCAAGATCGATGAGGATCCATTCGGCATCACGTTCACCTTCAACGCCGAGAGGGCGGAAACCTGCTTTACGTGCTTCTTCAGCAACATTGTCTGCAAGGGCTTTAATGTGACGGGTTGATGTACCGCTCGCAATGACCATGGCATCTGCCACATTGCTGATTGAGCTGACATCAAGTTCTAGAATATCTTTTGCTTTTACATCTAAGAGGGCTTCATGTACAACTTTTAAGCAAGCTTGTACATCTTTAGCATGAGCATTCATTGCGTGTTCGAGAGAATTAGAAGCGCTGGGCGATGGTTCTAAATTCATAAAAGGTTTAATTTCCGGACAATATCTCACTGTGTAATATAGCGGTTTTGGGGCTAAATTTCAAATCTGTTCATAATTTAACTTTGTGGATGTTTTGCAAAATATTTATCTTTCCAGGCAAAGGAATGGCTGGAATGCGCTTGGGGCTTGTATTCTGCCGCGGTGAAACCCGTATAGGGACTTTGGCTTAACCATTGAAAAATGTCTGCGTATGGAATTTGTGCAGTATCAGGCTGATGACGTCCCGGGCAGTCTGCAAACTGGATATGCCCAATATCCTGAATATTTTCCTTTAAGCCTTGCAGCACATCTTCACCCATCATCGCCATGTGATAGCAGTCATATTGCATTTTCAGCGCAGGGTGCCGTACAGCTTCCAGCATCTCTTGGGCTTGGGCAATATTCTGTACCAGAAAGCGCGGCATGTCGGTGCCATTAATCATTTCAAACACCGGCTGGATGTTGTGTACAGCAAACATGGAACAGGCCAGTTTTAAATTTTTTGCCAGTGTATTTAAGCAAGGCAACAAATCTGAATCGAGGGGTTGCTTGCCGGCCAAAATATTCACACTGGATACATTCAGTGCGGTGGCATATTCAATGGCCTTTTCCAGGGCACGATGAAATTCAATTTCTTGACCCGGTACGCCAGCCAGCCCATTGCCGCCTTGCATCAGGTCACCTGCAGGTACATTAATCAGGCACAAGCCAAGATCATGCAGGGTCAGTTGAGTCTGAATCTGTTCAATGCTGAGTTCATAGGGAAACTGAATTTCCACATACTGAAATCCGTGCGCGCGCGCCAGAGCAAAGCGCTCAATCAAAGGTACTTCAGTAAAAATCATGGATAAATTTACCGCCAGCTTCATCATGCTGTTACTCCTTGCGTGCTAAGAAATGGTCTGCTCAAGATTCAACCAGTTGAATGACAGTTGCCAGGTCAGCCTCAGCATAGCCGTTATTTTGGTGGGTTTTCAATTGTGAAAGAGCCTGTTTTGCGACAGGAATATTTAAATTGAACTGTTCAGCCAGCTGCATGGCATTATTCAGGTCTTTGGACAGGGTTTGTACTTTCCATTGCACCGGCTCAAAAGTATGCGTTGCCATACGCGGGCTTAAGATCTGAAACGGTTTCGAGTCGGCAAAACCACCGGCAAGCGCAGGGGCAAGCAAGGTGGTATCTACCCCGGCCTGTTTGGCTAAGGCTACTGCTTCTGCAATCAAGGTGCTGTTTGCTGCAACAATCAGCTGATTGCAGATTTTGGTGGCTTGCCCGGTACCTGTTTCGCCCATACGCGTCACACGTTGCGAGAGCACATTATAAATCAGCGATAAATCCTGAATGGTTTGCGTGTCGCCACCGGCAAAGATCACCAGTGTGCCCTGTTCGGCACCTGCGGTACCCCCGGAAACAGGCGAGTCAATCCATTGCACTTGCTGGTTTTGTGCCTGCTGTGCCAAAGCTTTGGTTTTATCCACAGATAAACTGGAGAAATCCACAATCACTTGACCCGCAGTGAGTTGGCCCTGGATGTGATCAAACACTGCCTGTACGGCAGCATCATCGGCCAGACAGGTCAGAATCACCGGATATTGCCCAATATTTTGCAAGTCTAGGGCCGTAGCGCCCATATCAATCAGCACATCACAGGCGGATGCCGTTCTGTTCCATACCCCCACGTCAAAACCGGCCTGAATCAGCCGGGTCGCCATGCGGCTGCCCATGAGACCCATGCCTAGGAATGCGATTTTTGTATTACGATCAAAACTCATCTGTTTTTCTCTGAATGATCCTGTTATGGCTCTATTTTACTTATATTGACGCGGTAAAAACTGAACTTCCGGGTTTTTGTCTTTTTTACGCGCCAGTTTACTGTTTTTGCCTAACAGTAATTTGAGTTGCCAGATTTTCTCCAGGCGTAACGATTTGCTCGGTGCGTGTTCCATGGCATCAAGAACCTGTTTGGCGGCCGCCAATGCATCCGGGGAGCGTTGCAACATCTCTTCTGCAATTGACTGGGCTTTGCTGATCGGTGATGCATCCAGATGCGTCACCAGACCTATCTCTTTGGCATAATTGGCATCGAAAATACGCCCGGTCAGGGTCAGTTCCTTGGCCAGGTCGACATTAACAATGCCTTTAATCGAACGGCTGAGTCCCATGTCCGGCACCAGTCCCCAGCGGCTTTCCATAATCGACATTTTGGTGTCCGGGTGGGCAATACGGATATCCGCAGCCAGTGCCAGTTGCATGCCGGCACCCAGGCAATAGCCTTCAATTGCAGCAATCACAGGTACAGGCAGTTCCTGCCAGATTAAAAAGGCTTTTTGAAACAGGCTCTGTCCCGGTTTGAGCAGTTCCCAAGCAGCGTAAGCGGTATTTTTCGGCGCATTTAAGTCAGCCAGGTCAATTCCGGCACTAAACACATGCGCTTCGCCGGTTAAAATGACACAGCGAATGGAGCGGTCTTTTTTAATTTGTCTGGCTGCATTGACCAGTTCGCGCAGTAAAGCAAAGCTCATGGCATTACGCTTTTCTGGACGGTTTAAGGAAACGGTTGCGATGCCATTGTTTTTTTCTATGCGAAGTAATGCCATGGGGTAGACCTGTATTTTCATATGGTTTTGAGCATAACATGGGTATTTCTCTGATACATGCCGCGATACATGACAGCAGAGTCACATCTAAACATAGACGTGGCTTCTAGAACTCGGCTAGACCATGATCAGATACTTTGCCTGTTTAAAATTTGCTGTGAAGCCTGTTCAACCTGCTGAATGACCGACTGCAACTCATCAAAGCGTTTCAGGGTTTCATGAATAAAGGCTTCATCCGCCTTGCGACGTTCCTTGCGTAAGGAAGAAACAAACTGTTCAAATCCACCGCTGACTTCCTGAAGGCGAGGCACCCCCACATAACGGGTCGCCCCATATAAGCGGTGCAGCACATGTTCCAGTTGCGGAAAATCTTCCATTTCGATTAATTGCTGCATTTCTTCCAGCTCGGTCGGGAAGCTGTCAGTGAGCATTTTCAGTAAATCGAGCGCCAGATCTTCTTTATTGGCCGCCAGTTGCAGGCTTTGTTGCCAATCCAGAATATTGGGATCGAGAGCTTCAATCAGAATGGATTTCTCTACGCTTTTCGCTTTCTTAAAGCTTTCCGAGGTCCAGTGAGTCAAAATCTGGATAATCTGTTCCATCTGAATCGGTTTGGTGACGTAATCATCTATACCGACCTGCAACAGTTTCTGCTTTTCATCCGCCAAGGCATGTGCAGTCAGGGCAATAATCGGCAGGCGCTTATGATTCTCCAGGGTCGACTCTAGCGAGCGAATGGCACGGGTGGTATCAATTCCGGACATCACTGGCATTTGAATATCCATAAACACCAAATCAAATGCCGGCAACTCCTGCTCGATGCGCTGCTGAATAATTTCAATGGCTTCCTGACCGCTTAAGGCCTTGGTGGTGGTGACATTCAGCTCTGCAAGCAGTGCTTCCAGAACAATCAGGTTCGGTAAATGGTCATCCACAGCCAGTACATGCAAACCTTGTCCATTAAATTCTTCATGTACGTCTTGCTCGAAAATAGGCTGATTGCTGAGTAACTGAATTAAAGCGCTACGGCTTAAAGGCTGATACAGCGGACGGGCGCGGTAATCGTTCAGCATGTTTGGATCGAGCGCCATCTGATAGCCATACACGGCAATATTGCCGTGGTAGCGTTGACGGATTTCTTTCAGCAGTGCTTCACCATCGCCGCTATGGTCGACAATCAGCCAGGTATTTTCATCGTTGGTCGGGAATTTATTCAGCTGGCTGAACAGGTCCAGAATCGAGCCGGTTTCCACATGATGCACACCATAATTTTCCAGATAATGGCGCAGAATGTTGGCGGTTGCAGGATGGGCCAAATAGGAAACCACCTGCATTTGTTCAAAGTGCGGATGCACAATTTCAATGTCTTCATCCACCACAAACATGGCGGTAAACCAGAAGGTCGAGCCTTTTTCGGTCGGTGCGCGCTCCTGGTTGTCTTCAAAGCCAATTTGGCCCTGCATCAAATGCACTAGCTGTTTGGAAATGGCCAGGCCAAGTCCTGTACCACCAAATTGACGGGTCACCGAAGCATCACCTTGCGAGAAGGATTCAAACAGTTTTTTCCGGTCTGTACCGCTCAGGCCAATGCCGCTGTCCTGCACGCTAAAGTGCAACAGGCATTGTCCAATGTCATCATGTTCCATGCGGGTACGGACAATAATTTCGCCATCTGGGGTAAATTTGATGGCATTGGAAATCAGGTTGGTCAGAATCTGCTTGAAGCGTAAGGCATCGCCAATGACTTGCGTTGGCACATTGTCGGCATAATAGAATGCCATATCGATGTGCTTTTGCGCAGCCAATGGCGAGAGCATATCCATCACGTCAAAAATGGCTTCTTCCAGGTCAAACGGGGCCGTTTCCAGTTCCAGCTTGCCGGCATCAATCTTGGAGAAATCCAGCACGTCATTAATCAGCGCCAGCAGATGCGCAGATGATTTACGGATGGTTTGCAAATACAGGTTCTGCTCATTGCTCAGGTTGCCTTGGCGCAGCAATAAATGAATAAAACCGTCAATACTGTTCAAGGGAGTACGCAGTTCATGGCTGATATTGGCCAGAAACACCGACTTGGACTGGTTGGCTGAAATCGCCTGGTCGCGTGCCTGACGATAGGTAATGTTCTGAACTTCCAGGGTATCTAAAGTACGGCGCAAATCATCTTCGGTCTGTTCGGTATGTTCTTTGAGTTCCAGAAAGCTAAAGTGCAGGCGTTTCACCACGTTGGCAATATCGCGCTGCAATAAGCGCAATTCCCCGGTACTGTTAATCACCATGTGCTGATCAAGCGTGTCGGCATTCAGGCGCTGTAACTGCATCCGGATTTCGTACATTGGCGCAATCCAGCGCCGTGAGTAGAAATTCAGGCACAGTAACAGCAGCAATAACGTCAGCAGGCCGGTGGCAATCAGCACAATCATGACCCGGTAGTGGGCAATTTCCAGGGGCTGGTTATCCAGCTCAATTACCAGTGTGGCCGGGTTATCGGTATGTTCATTAATTTTTAAGGCATAGATATGATTGTGATTATGCAGGATAGGCCCGACAAAATCGGCTTTAGCGTCAATCTTGGGCCAAGCTTCCTGATCCTGAAAACCAATACTTAAACGGTTTCTGCCTTGGGGATCGATAATTGCGGCACGAATGAGATGTTTTTCATCCAGCATCACTTGCAGGGTATTACGAGCCTGATCATATTGCCATGGATAGCGGTTGAGCAGATCGAATGCAGCTTCGGCGGTAAGCTGATAGCGGGTCACAATCGCAATAGCCATCTGACGTTGCTGCGCACGTGAGGCATTGGATGTTTCGGATAAAACCAGCAATGCCCCCACACATGCCAAAACCATAATGGGGACAAAAATCATGGCGATGAGTTGTCCATAAGCATGATTTAAGTGTAGACGCTTAAATAACTTTTTATTGATATTTGACATGGTTAAAGCAGTTGATTCCCTATGCTTTGCATATTAGCACGCTTTATTTAAAACTGGCTGTGCTTTAATCACTTTCAATAAAAAGCCTGCTAAATGGGTGCAGGAGGAAGCATTTTTCCATACAATAGGCGCACCTCGATATAGGTGCAAATAATGAGTAATACCACCCCTGATTTCCAAGCTGACGAATTTTTACTGGATCACTATGTAGGAAAAACGCCTCTGGTGCGTTTACAACGTCTGGCAAGTCACACTCAAGCAACAGTATTGGCGAAACTTGAAGGGAACAATCCTGCAGGTTCGGTAAAAGACCGCCCAGCGTACAACATGATTATGCAGGCTGAAAAACGTGGTCAAATCAAGCCAGGCGATACATTGATTGAAGCGACCAGTGGAAATACGGGAATTGCCTTGGCCATGGTGGCTGCCATGCGTGGCTATAAAATGAAACTCATTATGCCTGCAGGTTCAAGTCAAGAACGCAAAGATGCCATGCGTGCTTATGGCGCCGAGCTGATCGAGTCCGAGAATATGGAACAGGCGCGTGATATGGCGCTGCAAATGCAAGAAGAAGGAAAAGGACTGGTCTTAAACCAGTTTGGCAACCCGGACAATGTGGACGCCCATTACCGGACGACCGGTCCGGAAATCTGGCAGCAAACCGGCGGTAAAATTACCCATTTCGTCAGTTCCATGGGAACGACAGGCACAATTATGGGGATTTCCAAATACCTAAAAGAACAAAATCCGGATATTCAGATTGTCGGTTTGCAACCTTCGGAAGGTTCCAATATTGCCGGTATCCGTCGTTGGCCACAAGAATATCTACCTACCATTTTTGATCCTAAGCGGGTTGACCGCATTATGGACATTCCGCAAATTGAAGCGGAAAAAACCGCACGTCAACTGGCGCGCAAAGAAGGCATCAGTGCCGGAACCTCATCAGGCGGTGCCGTGTGGGCTTCCATTAAACTGGCTGAAGAAAATCCGGGTGCCGTAATTGTCTGCATCGTCTGTGACCGTGGTGACCGTTATCTGTCTACCGGTTTATTCTCTGTAGTCGACCCTGAATAATTAAAAAACTGTGAGATGAAATGCGCTTACCTATCTTGATTTTTGATATCGAAACGCTGACCGATTTAAAGTCAGGTGCGCATTTATATCATCTGGATTTGCCCGAAGCAGATCTTGAGCAGGCGTTAATGAAATTGCGCCGTCAGGAATCAGGGGCGGATTTCCAGCGTTTGCCGCTGCATGAAATTGTTTGTATTTCCGGTCTCTGGATTGATGAAAACGGGGCGATGACACTGTTTTCATTTAGCCGCGAACAGTATAGCGAAGCGGAAATTTTAAAAAAATTTCTGTCCATTTTTGATAAGCGCCATCCGACTCTGGTCAGTTGGAATGGTTCACAGTTTGATCTGCCGGTAATTCTGTTCCGTGCCATGTATCATGGCTTGTCGGCACCAAGTTTGTTCGATCAGGGCGAAATTGATCAGCAAAAGCGCTATAATAATTACCAGAACCGTTACCATCAGCGTCATGTCGACTTAATGGATGTCATGGCGATGTTTAATGGCCGTCATTTCCAGAAGCTGGATGATGTTGCACATCTGCTGGGATTTCCGGGCAAGCGCGGTGATGGTGCTTACCATGTTCCGGAATATGTCCGTGCACAGCAGTGGTTAAAATTAACCAGCTACTGTGAAGGCGATGTGCTGAATACCTGGTTGATCTATTTGCGCTGGCTATTGCTGAAAGGCCAATTGCTGGCTGAAGATCACCGTTACTGGGTTCAAGCCACCATCCAGTATTTACAGCATCAACCGCAACACGCAGATTTTCTTCAGGTATGGCGTGAAACTTCACAGCATACCGAATTTACCGCTACAGATTTTATCTCTCCCACACCCTAGGTATTCATGAAACATAGAACCAAGCCACGTCCAGCTCAGCATCCGATTTATACGTTTCAGGTTGAGTCTCTTTCACATGAAGGACGGGGAATCGCGCACTATGGATCGCATCCCGATCATCCGAGTGACAAGCACGGTAAAAAAGTTTTTATTGCATATGCCTTGCCGGGGGAGACGGTTAGAGCACAAATTACCCATGTGGTGAAACGTTTAGAAGAAGCCGATTGCGTAGAGATCCTGAGCGAGCCTTCACATTTGCGTGTTCAGCCGCAATGCCCGCATTTTGGTGTTTGTGGTGGTTGTAATATGCAGCATATTCAGCAAGATAAACAAATTCGACTGAAACAGGATGTCTTGAAGTCGCATCTGGAACATTTTGCCGGCATCCAGCCTGAACAATGGTTGGCACCTTTACGCTCACAACGTGAAGACTACCGCCGTAAAGCACGTATCGGTGTGCGTTATATTCCAGCCAAAGAGCAGCTGGTGGTGGGCTTTCGTGAACGCCAAAGCAATAAGCTGACGCCGATTGACCGCTGTATGGTGCTGGATCGTGAATTTGGCTCCATGACCGAACTGAAACAACTACTCCAAAGTCTAAAGGGCAAAGCAGCGATTGGTCATGTAGAATTGGCCATGGGGGATCAGGATATTGCACTGCTGGTGCGCCATACTGAAAAATTGTCATCCGATGATGTCAACCAATTAAAACAGTTTGCGTTAAACAGACAGTGGCAACTGTATTTGCAGCCTGCAGGGGGCGACAGTTTGCATCGTGTCGATGATCCGGCCGCGGCGATGCGTTTGCATTATGCTTTGGACGAATTTGATGTGAAATTTGGCTTTAATCCGCTTGATTTTACTCAGGTCAACTCCACCATTAACCCGCAGATGGTGAAGCTGGCATGTGATTTGCTTCAATTGCAGCAAGGTGAGCGTGTACTCGACCTGTTTTGTGGTTTAGGAAACTTTTCTTTACCCTTGGCGCGTTGTGTCGGTGAAACCGGACAAGTGGTTGCTGTTGAAGGAAGTGAGGAAATGGTTCAACGTGGTGCAGAAAATGCCGAGAAAAACGGTATAAGTCACGTAAAATTTTATTCACAAGATTTAACAAAAGATTTTGCGCATCATTCTTGGGCAAATCAGGGATTTGATGCATTATTGATTGATCCTCCACGCTCAGGGGCGGAGGAAATAATGTATTATGTGCCCAAATTTGGTGCAAAAAGAATCGTTTATGTGTCATGTAATCCTGCCACACTGGCGCGAGATGCGGGAGTGCTGGTAAAACATGGTTATCGATTAAAAAAGGCTGGGGTAATGGATATGTTTACCCATACGGGACATGTGGAATCTATTGCCTTATTCGAAAAATACAACGAAATAAACGATTTATAATATGAAGTGTAAAAAAGTAGGAGTAGGGTATGGTCACAGTACGTGAGCAGCTTCCTGGACGTCTCAATGAGTTGTCGGAGGAAGCGACTGTAGAACATGCCGAACAAGCCCAACAAGATTTGGCTGAATGGTTAAATCGGGTTCGTGGCATATTAGATGATACGGCGCTAAAACAACTCGAAGATGTAGCGCATTTAACTTTGCAGAAAGAACTGCAAAGTACGGTCAACCATCGTTCCAATACCTTCTATACCGGCATTGAAATGGCCGATATTCTGGCGCATCTGCATGTCGATGAGGCGACCTTGTCTGCCGCAATGCTATATCGTAGCGTTCGTGAAGGCGTGATGACGCTGGAAGAAGTGCAGGAGCATTTTGGCGAGCAAGTCTATGGCCTGGTGCAAGGCACACTGGCGATGGGGAAGCTGTCCGAGCTGATTGAAAAGAACAAGCGTCTGGAAGACCACTTTAATAACAACCAGCGTGAACATTTAAGCGGCATTTATAAAATGCTGATTGCCGTGACTGAAGATGTTCGCGTGGTGTTGATCAAGCTGGCCGAACGTACCTACGCCTTGCGTGAACTGACCCAAGCTTCTCGGGAACGCCAGGAACGTGTTGCGCGTGAAATTCTGACCATTTACTCGCCTTTGGCACACCGCCTGGGGATTGCCCAGCTGAAATGGGAGCTGGAAGATCTCGCTTTCCGTTATCTAGCCCCGGAACGTTATAAAGAAATCGCCTCCTTGCTGAATGAGAAGCGCCTGGAGCGTGAGCAGTACATTCAGTTTGTGATTGATAAGCTGAAAACCGAACTGGCCAGCCATGGAATTGAAGCCGAAATTAGCGGACGGGTGAAGCACATTTATTCGATTTATCGAAAAATGAAAAGCAAGAACTTAAGCTTTGACCAGCTGTACGATATCCGTGCGGTGCGGGTTCTGGTTAAAACCGTACCCGAGTGTTATCACTCCTTGGGCATTGTGCATCAAATCTGGCGCCATATTCCGCATCAGTTTGATGATTACATTACCAATCCCAAGGCCAATGGCTACCGTTCATTGCATACTGCCGTGATTGCAGAGAACAAGTCGCTCGAAGTGCAAATCCGCACCAAGGATATGCATGAAGAAGCCGAGCTTGGGGTATGTTCGCACTTCAACTATAAAGAAGGTGCCAAGAATACCGATCATTCCTTCAATCATCGTTTACATTCATTGCGTGCCGTACTGGAACATTACCAGGAACGCAATGATGCCAGTGCGCATAAAGTAGAGGATGAGCCAGAAAATTTTGAACAGATTCAAGATTTTGAAGGCTTTGAAAAAATTTATGTGTTTAGCCGCGATGGCGATATTAAAGAATTGCCGCGTGGTTCGACTGTTTTGGACTTCGCTTATCACGTGCATACCGAAGTGGGGAACAAGTGCTATGCCGCACGGGTGAACCAGCGCTATGTGCCGCTGACCTATACCCTGAAAACCGGTGAGCAGGTTGAAATCTTAACCAAGAAAGATCGCGAGCCGAACCGGGACTGGTTGGTCAATTCGCTGGGTTATATTAAAACTGCCCGCGCGCGGGATAAGCTGCGTCACTGGTTCAGACAGCAAGACCGCAGTAAAAATCTGGAAGTCGGCCGTGAAATTCTCAACAAAGAGCTTTCACGCCTGGCGATTCATCCCAAAAGTATTGATTTAAGTGACTATTGCAATCATTTCAATGTCAAGTTGGGTGAAGATATCCTGATCGGACTGGTGAATGGCGACATCAGCCTGCATGCCCTGATCAATCAGGTCAACCGTCATATGCATATCGGTCAGGATGAGCCTGAACTGGTACTCAAACCGACCTTGAATCCGCGTGCCAGTCATACCCTGTCTGCACATGGCATTTTAATTGACGGTCTGGACAATGTGGAACTGCATATTGCCCAGTGTTGTCAGCCGGTGCATGGTGAATCCATTGGGGGATATATCACCCTGAATCGTGGCGTCAGTATTCACAAGGTGGCCTGTCCGGATTATGTACGCATGATTTCCCAGGAACCTGAACGTGCCGTCGAAGCCGATTGGGAAATGCAGCCGACCCGTGGTCAAAGTGTACAGATTGTTGTTGAGGCTTATGACCGCCGTGGTCTGCTCAAAGACCTGACTCAAGTGATCTTCTCGGATCAGATCAATATTCGTCAGGTGAATACCATTTCCGAAGCGGATGGTATTGCCAACATGAAATTGTTGATTGAGGTGAAAGGTTTGGCCCAGTTATCCCGTCTTTTGGCACGTTTGGAACAACAGCCGGGCATTATCAGTGCGCGTCGTTTGGTGCAAGGCAATTAATCCAGCATTGCACTGATGCCATAAAAACCAGCAACAGGTGTTGCTGGTTTTTTTATGCCTGATCGGTTTTTTAAGGGTTTTTAAACAAAATAAACAATGAAATCAAAACTATAATTTTAAATAATCAATATTATACAAGATACATTTTGTGTAATTTTTATTACAAATGCTATAATCCGACCCATTAAAATAGCCTCGAGCTAAAATATTTTAGGGTATGGAAAATTAGGGCAATGCTTCAAATCAATGTGTCACAACTGTGCATAAGTCGTGCCGATGAAACCGTTGCCGCCTTAGAACAAATTCCAGCCATGCAGCGCAGACGTTTGTCAGGGATTGCCAAACTCGCGTTAAGCAGTGCTATTCAATCGCTGAATTCCAAATCGGCAGATTATATTGTCTGGGCTTCACAATATGGCGATGAACATAAGACTTTAAAAATTCTGGCCGATGTACTACAAGATCAGACGCCGTCACCGACCCAGTTTTCAACTTCCGTACATAATGCCATTGCCGGACTGTATTCCATTTTATGTCAGGATGCGACCCCATCGACCAGTCTGGCGGCTTCGTGGAGTGAAGCCCTGATTGAAGCTTATGCCTGGTTAAAAACCGCAACGCAACCGAATCCACGCGTTCTGGTGGTGTATTACGATGAGACATTACCGGAAATTTATCACGAAGCTGAGCCTTTTATCGCTTTTGCCATGTCGGCAATGGTGAGTCTTGAAGCGCCCAACCTGCAATTGGATATACATGCGCTAGGCAACCATCGTCATAAATATATTGATGCGCAGAATTTTTATGATTTCTGGCAGCAATCTGAACAGCGTCTTGATTATCCTCAAACTCAGGCATGGCAAAAATGTTAAAGCGCGATCAAATCAAGCAAAAAGCCAACTACCTGTGGCGTGTGGGCGCAACCGGTTTCAGTTTCGCCAGTTTCGGGATTGGCGGCGTGGCCATTGGGGGGCTAATTGCACCCTTAGTGAAACTGTCGACTCAGAATCCCGGTTTAAGGCAGCAGCGTACCCAAAAAGTCATTAAGCATAGCTTCAAGGGCTTTACCGAAATGATGGTAAAACTCGGAATTATGACCTATGACATTGAAGGCCTGGAAAAATTACAGCACAGTAAGCAGGAACTGGTGATTGCCAACCATCCTACCCTGGTGGATGTGGTGGTGCTGATCGGGCTGATGGAACAAGCCAACTGTGTAGTTAAGCAGGCTTTATGGTCAAATCCATTTACCAAAGGTCCGGTGCAGAATGCCGGTTATATTTTAAATGCCGGTTCGGAACTGTTTATTCATGATTGCGTGGCAAGGCTAAAGCAGGATCAGGCAGCATCGTTGCTGATTTTTCCTGAAGGTACCCGGACTGCAAAAGGCGAGTTGCTGAACGAATTTCAGCGCGGTGCGGCCAATATTGCCATTCGTGCCAACGTGCCGATTCGTCCCGTATTAATTAGCTGCACGCCTTCAACCTTAACCAAGAATGAAAAGTGGTATCACGTTCCTTCCAAGCCTTTCCATATTCATGTGAAGGTACTGGATGCCATACAAGTCGATGATCTGCTCGAGGATGTAACGGTGAATCCGAAACACGTGCGTCAGCTGAATCATCAATTACACCAATTTTTTAACCAAGAGTTATCTAAAAAATGAGCAATCTTGCTGATGAATTAAAGCAAATGATTATTGATGTTCTGGCCCTTGAGGACATCAGCATAGATGATATTGAAACCGAAGCACCTTTATTTGGGGATGGCCTGGGTCTGGATTCGATTGATGCACTGGAACTGGGCCTGGCGCTGAAAAAGCGTTACAACATTCATTTGAATGCTGAATCGGCGGAAACCAAACAACATTTTAAATCAATTCAAAGTCTGGTGGCTTTGGTTGAAGCACAGCAACAGGCATAAGAGGTAGTGATGCTAACTCAGGAACAAGTACTTGAAAAATTAAGAGAATGGATGGAAGATCTGTTTGAGATTAGCCCTGAAGATGTGCAGCTGGATGCAAATTTAGCCACCGATCTGGACGTAGACAGTATCGATGCGATTGATCTGGTGGTCAAAATCAAGGAATTGACCGGTAAACAGGTTAATCCTGAAGACTTTAAAAGCGTACGCACAGTACAGGATGTGGTGACTGTGATTCAGAACATGTCTGCTGCATGAAACTGATCTTTAAAGGGATAGTGGCAATCGGGTTGATGCTCTATCCCTTTTTAGTGGGCTATAGTTTGGCACATGGACAATATGTCTGGGTCAGCAGCCTGCTGATTGTTTTGGGCTTATTGCGTCTGTTCAGCAAGGGCAATGCCTTGCTGTGGCCCTTAACCGGATTTGCTATTTTGTGTGGCAGTCTGAGCCTGATTTTAAAAGATCATGCCTGGCTAAAACTGTATCCGGTGTTGATGAGTGTGGGGGCATGTATGATTTTTGCCTCGACTTTAATCCGCCCCCCATCCATGATTGAGCGTTTTGCCCGATTGGCAGAACCGGATTTGCCCGAAGCTGGGGTGATCTGGACCCGAAAAGTCACCTTTGTATGGTGCGGTTTTTTTGTATTGAATGCCCTGATTGCCTTGGCGACCGTACTCTTTGCCTCTATGCAGGTCTGGGTATTGTATAACGGCTTTATTTCCTATGTGTTGATGGGGCTGTTACTACTGGGCGAATTTATCTTGCGTAAGCGACAGCAGCGCTTAAATCAACTTCAGGAATAAAAACAGAATATTATGTTGTGTCATTTTCAAAATCATCTCCATTCACTGAAACCGCTGTGTATTCAGCCTGATTTAAGCCAGATCCGCTTTCAGGATTTCTGGCAGGATGTGATGCAACAAAGTCATGCCATTGAGGCACTTTCACAGGAAAGTTGGGCGCTTTGGGAACCTGATAGTTACCATTTTTTAGTGCTGTTATTTGCAGCACTGCTGGCCAAAAAACAGGTACTGCTGCCTCCGAACCGGGTCAGTGATCTGGAAAAAGAACTGGCCGGGCAGAATATTTATTTTTTACAGCGCCAGCCTGTATCCCATAGCTACAACCAGCCGATTGAACTCGATCTGGATGATGCCTTTCTGACTCAGGCACAGCTTTATTTTTATACGTCCGGTTCTACCGGACAGCCGAAAAAAATCCCGCGCAGCTTGCGTCAGTTGCTGAATGAAGTGCAGGGGCTGGATGCCAGTTTTCAGTTGCCTGGGCAGGCGATTGCGATTGCCACGGTCAGTCATCAACATATTTATGGTCTGCTGTTTAAGTTGCTCTGGCCACTGGCAAGCGGTCGCTGCTTTTATCAGGCACAGCTGGCATTTCCTGAAGATGTCGCCGATATCCAGAAAAAATTAACTGTTTTCAAGATGGATAATTATGTGATTTCCAGTCCGGCACTGTTAAAACGCTGGACTCAGGATGTGCTGCTGCAAGACTGTTTAACGGTCTATTCCTCTGGTGGGAAACTGGAATCCGGTGTAAGACCCTATCTGAACCGTCCGATTACCGAAGTGTTTGGCAGTTCGGAAACCGGCGGCATTGCCCACCGGCAGCAGGATGATGCCTTGTGGATACCCTTTGCCAATGTCGATATACAGACCAGTGCACAACAGGAACTCCAGGTCAGAACCAATCATGCCTTTAGTGAAGACTGGATTTTTACCGGTGATAAAGTAGAGCGGGTTGAAGCCGGCAATTTAAAAAGTCCATTCCGTTTGTTGGGGCGTTTGGACCGGATTGTCAAACTGGAAGAAAAACGTTTAAGTCTGGATGCCATCGAGCAAAAAATTGTCGAGCTGGATGACATCGTACAATGTCATGTGCTGATTCTGGAACGGGAACATCGCCAGATTTTAGCCTGTGTTGCGGTATTGTCCGAGCAGGCCAGACAGCAACTGCAAAAGGGCAGCAAAGCGCAGTATATTGCGGCCTTAAAAGCCCAACTGAAAGCCAAACTGGAAAGCATTGCCATTCCAAGACAGTGGCGTTTTTTGACACAATTACCGCAAAACTCCCAATCCAAGCTGAATAAACAATACATGAAATCCTTATTTCAGCCTATGTTATTGCCTATTGTATTGGAACAACAGCATGTCGCGGATTCGGCATCCTACCGTTTGGAGTTTTCACCTGAACTGGAATGCTTTAAGGGGCATTTTCCAGATTATCCTATTTTTCCAGGGGTGGGGCAGATCGGGTTTATTCAGCATTTTGCCCGCCAGACCTGGGCCGATTTGGAATGGTGCAATGGTTTCGAGCAGTTGAAGTTTCAGGATCTGATCAAGCCTTTTATGGTGCTGCAATTGCAATTGACCAGAAAATTGCACAAAGTCAGTTTTGAACTCACCCATGCGGATCAGACCTTGGCCTCTGGACGATTGCTGTTTAAAACGCCGAGCGATCAGATTTAAAGGTAGATGTATATGCAGCAATGTTTTGTGATTCCGGTTTATAACCATCCTCATTATATTGAGGCTTTGGTCGCCCATCTGGAACAGTTTCAGAAACCGATCATTCTGGTCAATGATGGCAGTGATGCTGCATGTACTGCACTTTTACACCGCATTGCTGAACAGCATCCAAGTGTGGAACTGGTGGAACATGGTCATAATCAGGGCAAAGGCCAGGCCGTGATCACCGGGTTGCGTCATGCCCATAAGCTGGGTTTCAGTCATGCCTTGCAGCTCGATTCGGATGGTCAGCATGACTGGCAGGATGTGGCAAAATTTCTGCAAATTTCCCAACAACACCTGGACGCAATGGTCATCGGACAGCCGGTTTTTGATGAATCGGTGCCAAAAAAACGCCTGTATGGCCGTTATGCCACGCATATCTGGGTCTGGATTAACAGCCTGTCGTTTGACATTAAGGACAGCATGTGCGGTTTCCGGGTCTATCCCTTAGCCTCAACCATTAAAGTGCTGGATTCGGCAAAATTTCAGCCACGTATGGGCTTTGACAGTGAAATTCTGGTGCGTCTTAAATGGGCCAATGTGCCTTTTATCAATGTGCCGACCAAAGTCATTTATCCAGAAGACGGTATTTCTCATTACCATGTCTGGCGCGACAATCTGGGCATGAGTAAGGCTCATGCCAAATTGCTGGGCGGGATGCTGATTCGTTTGCCAAAATTGCTGGCACAGAAAGTAAAAGGTTGATTCTGTGGCCGAGCTGAATTCAGGTAAATGGAGTGATATTCAGGAACGTGGCGGCATGACCTCACTGAGTCTTGTGCTGGCGTTCTACCGTCTGGGTGGCCGATGGCTGTGTCGGGTATTGATGTATTTTATTATCTTATGGTACTGGCTGTTTGCGGCTGCCGCACGTCAGGCTTCACTGCAATATCTGACCCGATTGCACCATTTTGCAGGTAGAAATTCTCCATTTCTGCATACGCCGAGTCTGGCACAGAGCTATCGGCATTTCATGCAGTTTGGGGAATGCATTCTGGACAAAATTGAGGGCTGGCTGGGTAAAATCCCAGAACAGCAACTGGTTTTACATGGACATGAATATTTTCGTGAGCATTACCAAAAAGGCGCGGTGATTGTGGTGTCGCACTTTGGCAATATTGAATTGCTGCGTGCCATTAAGTCGGAACATCCGCAAAAAATTAATGTTTTGGTCTATCAAAAGCATGCCACCAAATTTAACCAGTTCTTAAAAAAGCTCAATGACCATGCTGATGTCAATCTGGTTTCGGTGGATGAACTGGGGATTGAAACAGCCTTGGTGCTGCAAGAAAAACTGGATCGCGGAGAATGGGTGATTGTTGCCGCAGACCGTGTGCCGGTGCAGTCGGATCGGGTACAGTCGATTTCATTTTTAGGCGAAGATGCAAACTGGCCGCAAGGGGCGTGGATTCTTGCCAGTTTGCTGAAAGTTCCGGTGCTCGCCGTGTTCTGTTATCGCGTGGCCGACAGCTTTGAAGTGCATATTCACGCGATTGCCGAACAGCTGAATTTTCCACGCAAAAACCGTCTGCAAGCCATGCAAACGACGACCCGTAAATATGTGGAATTACTGGAGCAGCACTGTATTCGTGCGCCCTATCAATGGTTTAATTTTTATAATTTTTGGAACAAAGATTAATGCAAGTTTTAGTTGTTGGGGAAAATCCGCTATCAATTGAAGATGTCGTCGCTGTAGCGCGTCAGAAAAAATCGGTCGCTTTACCGGCCAGTGCTGAATGGTGCGAATTGATTCAACGCGGTGCCGATTTCCTGGATCAGTTGCTGCAAGATGAAGGCGTGATTTATGGCGTGACCACCGGTTATGGCGATTCCTGTCTGGTGGAAATTCCAGCCCATCAGGTCAATGAACTGCCTTTGCATTTATCGCGTTTTCATGGTTGTGGTCTGGGTCAAAACCTGGACTTAATTAGCGCACGTGCAGTCGTGGTGACACGCCTGTGCTCGCTGGCACGTGGCTATTCAGGTGTTTCACATGCCTTGCTGCAACGTCTGGTGTGGATGCTGAATGAAAACGTGATTCCGGTGATTCCTTCCGAAGGCTCGGTTGGGGCCAGTGGGGATTTAACACCATTGTCTTATATTGCCGGTGCTTTGGTCGGTGAACGTGATGTTTACTATCAGGGGCAGATTGTTCCGATTGGCCAGGTCTATGCAGAAAAAGGCATGCAGTCTTTGGTGATGCGTCCTAAAGAAGGGTTGGCACTGATGAACGGTACGGCGGTGATGACCGCGATTGCCTGCCTGAACTATAAAAAAGCCGAACAGATCAGTTTGGCCAGCACCTGCATTACCGCACTGAATGTCTTGGCCTTGGAAGGTAATCCGAGCCATTTTGATGAAGTGCTGTTTGCGCAAAAACCGCATCCGGGCCAGCAGCATATTGCCGCGCAGCTGCGTGACTGGCTGAACAGTGAAGTGCAAACCGAGCATCAGAGTTCACGCCTGCAGGACCGTTATTCGCTACGCTGCGCACCGCATATTATTGGCGTGTTTGAAGACTCGAAAGTATGGCTACGCCAGTTTATTGAAAATGAACTGAATTCCAGCAATGACAATCCGCTGATTGATCCGGTGAATTTGCGTGTGTTGCACGGCGGGCATTTTTATGGCGGTCATATCGCGCAGGCCATGGACAGCCTGAAAATCATGATCGCCAATATTGCCGACCTCATGGACCGGCAATTGGCGCAACTGGTCGACTATAAAATGAACAATGGTTTGCCGCGTAATTTAACCGGGGCAACCGATGAGCGCTTGCCGCTGAATCATGGCTTTAAAGCGGTACAGATTGGCGTGTCGGCATGGACGGCAGAAGCCTTGAAACAGACCCTTTCGGCTTCGATTTTCTCGCGCTCGACCGAATGTCATAACCAGGACAAGGTCAGTATGGGCACCATTGCCGCGCGTGATGCCAGCCGCGTCATTGTATTAACGGAACAGGTCATTGCGGCACTGTGCTGTGCCAGTGTGCAAGCCATCCATTTAAAAACCCTGGATGAAAAATTGTCTGAAGTCCTCGACACATTTAAGGCGTGGGTATTACAAACTTTTGATTACGTGGTGGAAGACCGTCCATTACAGGGCGAATTACAACACTTGGTCGACCGACTGGAAAATCTGGAATTATTGAATAGCGCACTTGTTCGCTAAATCTGACGGGAAACAGACTATGCATGCCGATGTAATAATTGAAGTGCCATTTCATGATGTAGATACCATGGATCTGGTCTGGCATGGGCATTATTTGAAGTATTTTGAAATTGCGCGCTGCAAGTTGCTGGACCAGTTTCAGTATAACTACAAGCAGATGCGTGATTCCGGCTATGCTTGGCCGGTGATTGAAAGCCATGTACGTTATGCGCATGGCATCCTGTTTGAGCAGAAAATTCGGGTGCGTGCCATTTTAAAAGAATGGGAAAACCGCCTGAAAATTGAATACCAGATTTTTGATGTGGAAAGCGGTAAAAGGCTGACCAAAGGCTATACCACCCAAGTGGCGGTGCATATTGAAAGCCGGGAAATGTGTTTCCAGTCACCGCAAATTTTATTGCAGCGTTTACACGCCTGGTCTGAGTTTAAAGCGGAGTAAAGCAGATGACCTTTCTCAATCTACCACGTGCAGCAGGATTATTCCTGGCAGGAGTTCTGTCTCTGACCATGTTGCTGTCGCAAGCAGTGCATGCGCAAAATCCGCAGCTCAGACAAATCTTTAGCCAGCTCTCTGAAACGCCAACCGTGCGGGCCAATTTTGAACAGCAAAAAAAACTGGCAAGCATGAACAAGACCTTCGTGTCCAAAGGCACGGTTTTGTTTTCCAAGTCACAGGGCGTAATCTGGAAAATCCAGACTCCGGTCAAGGCCGACCTGATTGTGACCCCACGTAAACTGGTACAGAAAACCCAGCGCACGCATAGCCAGATTGAAATTGATAAATCTCCTTATGGCTCGGTCGCGACCATGTTCCTGCAGCTGATGTCGGGGAATGAAGCGGCTTTGGCCAAAAACTTCAATGTTGTTTCGGCCAGTTACAGTCCGGCACAGTGGAGTGTGGCCTTAACCCCGAAAAGCAGTTTGTTTAAGAAATTATTTGTCCGTGTTGATGCACAAGGGCAGCGTTATGTGGACCGTATCGTGATTCGCGAGAAAGCCAATAACAGCACCAGCATTCGCTTTAGCCAGCAAACCACCCAACCCCAAACCTTAACGGCTGAGGAAAATGCACTTTTCCAACTGGCAAAATAAATTTACTGCGCTCTGGCTGATTGTACTAAGCGTGATTGCCATCGCGCTGGGTACGGCTTGGTTGAAAAAAGACATTCATATTCAAACCAATATCTTTGCCTTACTGCCGGAAGCCCATCATGATCCCCGCTTGGAACGGGCGCAGCAATATGTCAGTCAGCAGCTGAATGACAAGGTCTTTGTGGTGCTGAATGCCAAAGATGATGCTGCCCTGAGCAATGCCACAGCGACTTTTAAACAGAGCGTAGCGGCAACAGATTTATGGCAACCTCTACATGCACAGCTGGACAGTGACAGGTTTGCCCAGGTGTTATATCAGCATCGTGCCGGTCTGCTGTCATCCGCGGATCAAAAGCTGCTGGAGCAAAAAGATTATGCCGCGCTGAGCGAACAGGGCCTGTTGCAGATCATGAGCCCGGGCATGCCGGTGACTGCTGAGCTGTTACAGCAAGACCCGCTCTTATTATTTCCACGCTATGCCGTGGGCTTGTCCAGTTTACAGGGCAATCAGGATATTGAACTTGAAGATGGCTTTGCCACCATTCGCGATGAGCAGGGTATTTCCCGCCTTATCGTTCTGGAGCTCAAAAATAGCCCTTACAATATTGATTACCAGGAAAAAACTGCTGCATGGATTGAGCAGTTAAGTTTAAAGCTGAAACAGATGCAGGTACAGCCGCACTGGACCGGGACCTTGCTGTTTGCCCAGTTCGGCACCACCTCGGCGGAAAAAGAAATTTCCACCATTGGAGTCGGTTCGACCATCGGGATTTTTCTGTTGGTGCTGTTCGGTTTCCGCTCGGTTCGTCCGATGCTGACTGAAATGGTTGCCGTCGGTACCGGCTGTCTGGTGGCCTTTGCCATCACCCATTGGGTCTTTGGTGAAATTCACCTGATGACCCTGGTGTTTGGGGCCAGTCTGGTCGGGGTCTGTGTCGATTTTTCATTTTACTTTATGGCCATGCAGTCACAGCATCGGCAGATTGACGGTTTTGCCGTACTCAAACCGCTGTTGCCCAGCCTGTTTATGGGCCTGATGACCACTCTGGTCGCGTATATTTTCTTGAGTTTTACCCCATTTCCTGGCTTTAGGCAGATTGCCGTATTTTCCATGGTGGGACTGGCTGCGGCATGGATCACCAGCGTTTTATTGTTGCCAAGATTGCCGCCTTTAAATGCCGAACCGGCGATTCGCCGTTTGAGTTTTATTGGCAAGGCACGCTCCTGGGTACAGGCCAGCAAGGGCCTACGTTATGGTATTATCTTGATCATTGCCATGATTACAGGCAGCAGTCTGCTGTTGCTGCAAAGCAATGATGATATCCGTAACCTGCAAAGTATAGATAAGACGCTCCAGCAGGAAGATCAGTATGTCCGTGAACGCTTTATGCAGCAGCAAAGCAGCGAATACTTTGTGGTGCATGGCGATACGGTGCAGCAGCTGGAACAGAATGAACAGCAACTGCTACAGAAATTGCAGGTTTTGCAGAACCAGAACAAGCTGGAGGGTGTTCAGGCCTTAGGCCAATGGCTACCCTCCAAAGCAGAGCAGCAACACAATATTGCATTGCTGCAAGCCATTCCAACCAGTGCTTTACAGGACTACGCTACGGCATTGCAGCTGAATCCGGCCGAGGTGGTGGCCTGGCAAAAGCAGCTTTCTCAGCAGCCTTTACTCAGCCCAGCCGAAATGAGTCAGCATCCTTTGGCTTTTTTACAAATGAGCCCAACCGAGCGTCTGGTGCTGCTACAAAATGTGCATGATGTGGCTGCCTTGCAGCAGCTGAATAGTCCGCAGGCACAGCTATTGCGTCCGGTGAACCTGTTGTCCGAACTGTTCCAGCAGCACCGTATTCAGGCACAGTGGTTACTGGTTTCAGCCTTAATCTGCCTGATGATTGGCTTGGGCATCATTTATGGCATCAAGTCGATTTTGCCTTTGGTGCTCCCGGTCAGTCTGGCCTTAATGACCACCTTTGCGATTCAGGCCTGGCTGGGTGTAGAAATCAATCTGTTCAGCATCATGGGCACTTTCCTGATTATCGGGATTGGGGTGGACTATGCCATTTTCTACCGGCACGGGCATGATCATCCGCAAGTGGTTGGCATGGCCTTATTCCTATGTATGATGTCGACCTTATTAGGTTTCGGGTTATTATCCTTTAGCCATACCTATGCCATTCACTGCTTTGGCTTGACGGTATTACTTGGGGTTATTTTTTCATTTATCTACGCAACATTGTTTACATCTTCCGATGCCGGACATGTTGTGCTTCAACAGTATCAGCCAAAAGAGCTGAGAGAATAAGGTACAGTGCAATGAGCACCACACAACACACAGATGTATTGATTATCGGCGCAGGGCCATCGGGGAGTTCGGCAGCAGCATTACTGCGCCAGAAAGGCTATCAGGTCACGATCATTGAAAAACAGCATTTTCCACGCTTTTCCATTGGCGAATCATTGCTGCCGCAATCCATGGTTTTTTTAGAGGAAGCCGGCTTGCTGGATACGGTACGTGAGCATGTCGAGCAGTTTGCTTTCCAGTTTAAAAATGGTGCAGCTTTTTTAAAGGGCGCGCAGCGCAGTTTTTATGATTTCCGCGAGAAATTTAGCGACGGTCCGGGTACCACCTGGCAGGTGCGCCGTGCCAATTTTGACCATTTGCTGGCACAGCAGGCAGAAAAATACGGTGCCGATATCCGTTTTGGTCATGAAGTGATTGATGTCAATGTTGAGCTGGAACATCCGGTACTCACGGTCAAAGATGAACAGCAGCAGGTCTATCAGATTCAGGGCAGGTTTTTACTGGATGCCAGCGGTTTTGGCCGCATCTTGCCAAAATTTCTGGATCTGGAAAGCCCGTCCGATTTTCCGGTACGCCGTGCCGTGTTTACCCATATTGAAGATGGCATTTTAAATGACCCGGAATTTGACCGGGAAAAAATCCTGATTACGGTGCATGCCAAAGACCCACGCGCCTGGTACTGGCTGATTCCCTTTGCCGATGGCCGTTCCTCTTTCGGGGTGGTGGCAGAACAGGATTTCTTTGAGCGCTATGGCTTTAAGGGCAGTGCCGATGATGATCTGGAAGCCTTGCTGAAGCGTATTCTGGCAGATGAAGAAAGCCTGTCGCATGTGCTGCGCAATGTCAAATTTGACACGCCGGTACGTACCCTGGTGGGCTACTCTGCCGATGTCAAACATCTGGCCCAGCGTAACTATGCCTTACTGGGCAATGCCGGTGAATTCCTCGATCCGGTGTTCTCTTCCGGTGTGACTATTGCCCTGAAATCTTCCAGTCTAGCGATTCCTCTGGTCGATCAGGTGCTGCAAGGCCAGCCGGTGAACTGGATGGAGCAATATGAAAAACCGCTGCGTCAAGGCATTCAGGTATTCCGTGCCTATGTGGAGTCGTGGTATAGCGGTGAATTTCAGGATGTGGTGTTCTCGAAAAATCAGGAGGACAAAATCCGCCGTATGGTTTCTTCCTTACTGGCCGGTTATGCCTGGGACAGCAGTAATCCAATTCATAAAAATGCCAAAAAGCGTTTAAATACTTTGGCAGAATATTGCCGTGATCCACAGCTACAGCAAACAGAACTGAATGGTGCTTAAGATGAAACTGAAATGGACGGGGATGTTCATCGGCGCAGTCCTGCTGTGTGGCGGCTGTCAGTCCATGCTACCTCACGCACCAGGTCTGGCAACGGCTGCTTGGGTTGCACAGAATTATCAGCGTCAGGATCAGTTAGAAATTCAGTGGAAAGACCAGAGTTTCAGTTTTTTGCTGTATCAGCAACAGCAGGGTTCAAAGCTGGAAATGCTGGCTTTGACCCTGACCGGACAGCAATTATTCAAGCTGAGTTTTGATGGTCAGAAAGTGCATGTCGAACAGCGCATCGAGCAAATGAAGCTGTTGCCATTTGAATTTGTGGTGCGCGATATTCTGTATGCCACCTATCCGGATTTTGCCCGCTTACAGCAGCAGAATGTCCGTATTGAAACTTCGGCTCAGACCCGGAAAGTATGGATCAATCAGCAGCATGTGCTCAATATTCAGCAGCAGGATGATGTGGTTGAGCTGGATAATCTGCAGGTGCCGTACCAGATGGTCATTACTCGCATCAACGATGGCTTAGCAAATATTGATGTGGACAGCACTGAATAAGAGGGATGGGTATGGACGATAAAATCACGACACAACATCCTGCAGTGGGCATTCAGTTTAGTGTGGGTTTATCCGCACTCGGAAATACGGCTGAACAGATCAAACAGGCGCTGACTACGCCGCAAAATACCTTGAGCTTGGTTTCAGGATTTATTCCAGAAAAACAGGTTTGGGTGGGGGCTTATCAACAGTCCTTAATCGATAATATTCCAGCATTTTTGCAAGATGTAGATTCGCGTAATCTACGTTTTGCCTTAACCGCTTTAAGTTCAATTGAAACCGAAATCAGTGACTATACCGCGCAATTCGATCGTAAGCGTCTGGCGATTATTCTGGGCACTTCGACTTCAGGTATTGCCGACAATGAAAAACTGCTAAAACAGTATTTCAACCATCACACCGAGATTGAAATCGGTCACTATAAACAGGAAATGGGCAGCCTGGCCAAAAGCCTGCAAATGTATCTGGGCTGGGAAGGTCCGGCATATACCATTTCGACTGCCTGTTCTTCCAGTGCCAAAGCCATGGCGGCAGGACAGCGCCTGATTAATGCCGGTCTGGCCGATGCTGTACTGGTTGGGGGTGTCGATACCCTATGTAAACTGACATTGAATGGTTTTCATAGTCTGGAAAGTCTGTCTAATGATTTATGTCAGCCCTGTGGCGCACAGCGTGACGGCATCAATATTGGTGAAGCGGCCGGGCTGTTTTTATTGTCCAAAGAAACGGCACCCGTCATGCTGATGTCAGCCGGCGAGTCGATGGATGCCTGGCATATTTCTGCACCGCATCCGGAAGGCAAAGGCGCAGCCGAAGCCATGCAAAAGGCGCTGGATATGGCGGGTGTTACAGCTCATGATATCGGCTACTTGAATATGCATGGTACGGCAACGCCACAAAATGATGCCATGGAAATCAAAGCCGTACAGACGGTGTTCCAGCATTATGATGTGCCCATCAGCAGCAGCAAACATAAAACTGGGCACTGCCTGGGTGCGGCCGGTGCCATTGAAGCAGTGATTTGCCAACAGGTTTTGGCTGATCAATCCTGGTTGCCGCTGCATCATCCGGGAAGCATTGACCCGGAACTAGATGAAGCCAACTATGTGCTGGATGCAGCATTACAACAACCGGTCCATTACGTAATGAGCAATTCATTCGCGTTTGGCGGCAGCAATATTAGTTTGATTTTTGGAACAAAACTGAAATGATGGATGCAGTACAGTTTATCCCGCATGAACAGCCGATGGTGTTTGTCGATCATCTGATTGAAGCCAATGATGTGTTTGCCATTGCCGAACTGGTCATTCGGCCTGAACTGATGTTTTGTGAGGCGGAAGGTTTACCGACCTGGACCAGTATTGAACTGATGGCCCAGACCATTAGCGCTTATGCAGGACATAAAGGGCGAATGTCAGGCTTGCCGCCTAAAATCGGATTTTTATTGGGTACGCGTAAAATGCAGTTGCCCGTGCCTTATTTTGCTTTGGGGGAAACCGTACGGATTAAAGCGGAACAAGGTTATTTACATGAGGGGCTGGGGCAGTTTCAATGTGAAATTGAATACCGGGAACATCGTTTTAGTGCCATGTTGAGTGTATTTGAGCCGCCAGAAATGAAAGAAGAGATCAGGAAGTCAGTGTGAGTAGACGAATTTTAGTAACAGGTTCAAGCCGCGGAATTGGTAAAGCGATTGCCTTGCAACTGGCACAGGCAGGATTTGATGTCACCGTCCATGCACGCTCCAGACAACAGGAAGCCGAACAGGTGGTGCAGGAAATTCAGGAATTGGGACAAGCCAGTCATGCGTTGTTATTTGATGTAAATGATCGTGAAAAAGTGCTGCAATTGCTGGAACAGGATATTGCAGAACATGGCGCATTTTATGGCGTGGTATTGAACGCAGGCTTAACCCGGGATGCGGCATTTCCGGCCTTAACCGACAGCGACTGGGATGAAGTGGTCTCAACCTCACTGGACGGTTTTTATAATGTGCTCAAACCTTTGGTGATGCCAATGATTCGTCTGAAACAGGGCGGCCGCATTGTGACTTTATCTTCGGTTTCAGGTTTAATGGGTAACCGGGGACAGGTCAATTACAGCGCCGCCAAAGCAGGCTTAATTGGCGCGACCAAGGCCTTGGCACTGGAACTGGCGAAACGCAAGATTACCGTAAACTGTGTAGCACCGGGTCTGATCGAAACCGAAATGGTCACTGAAGAAGTCAAAGAACATGCCTTGAAGATGATTCCTTTACAACGTATGGGGCAGGTCGATGAAGTCGCCAAGGTCGTAAAATTTTTATGCAGTGATGATGCCAGCTATATCACCCGACAGGTGATTTCAGTGAATGGGGGCTTGATTTGATGAAACGTGTTGTGGTCACGGGCATGGCCGGGATTACCTCTTTGGGTGAAACGGCCGATCAGGTTTTTAGTCAATTTGAGCAGGGCAAAAGCGGCATTCGCTATATGCCGGACTGGGAAGTGTACACGGACTTGCGCAGCAAGCTGGGCGGTCCGGTCGAAGCCTATACCATTCCCAAGCATTTTAACCGTAAGGTGACCCGCGGCATGGGACGGGTGGCCTTAATGTCCACGGTCTGTGCCGAAAAAGCCCTGGAAGATGCCGGCCTGTTAAATGACCCGATTTTAAGCAGTGGTCAGACTGGTGTGGCCTTCGGTTCCTCTGCAGGCAGCATCGATGCGATTGGCGAGTTTGGCAGCATGTTGATTGATAACAACATGAACAAGCTGAATGCCACGACTTATATCCGTATGATGTCGCATACCAGTGCCGTCAACATGACCGTTTATTTTGGCTTGAAAGGTTTAACCTTACCGACATCCAGTGCCTGTACGTCAGGTTCCATGGCAATTGGTCAGGCTTATGAAGCGATTAAATATGGCAAGCAGACCGTGATGCTGGCCGGTGGGGCGGAGGAACTCAGCGCCGCAGGTTCTGCGGTGTTTGATGTGCTGATGGCCACCAGCAGCCAAAATGAACATCCGGAAAAAACACCGCGTCCATTCGATAGCAAGCGTGATGGCTTGGTGGTCGGTGAAGGGGCTGGCTGTTTAATTTTAGAAGAATATGAACATGCCAAAGCGCGCGGTGCCAAAATTTATGCAGAAATTATTGGTTATGGCAGCAATACCGACGGTCAACATGTGACACGTCCAGATTCGGAGATGATGGGGCGCTGTATGCAGCTGGCTCTGTCAGATGCGCAAATTCCGGCAGACCGGATTGACTATGTCAATGCGCATGGGACATCTACCGATCAGGGCGATATTGCAGAAACGCAAGCCACCGCTCGCGTAGTGGGTAAAAAACCGATCAGCTCATTAAAAAGCTATTTCGGGCATACGCTGGGCGCATGCGGAGCAATTGAAGCATGGCTCAGTATTGAAATGATGCAGCGTAGCCAGTTTATCCCGACATTAAACCTGGATGAAATTGATGCGGCCTGCGGCGATCTGGATTACATCGTCAAACAGTCAAGAAATATGCATGCCGACATTATTATGAGTAATAACTTTGCTTTTGGAGGAATCAATACCTCCCTGATTTTTAAACGTGTCTAACAACAACTAGAGGGTACATCATGTTCATCAAAAAATTAGCACTGACAGCTGCATTGTGTTTGGGTGGGGTTGTTTCAGCTCAGGCTGCAGATCAAATGCATGACTTCAACTTTCAGGAAGCGGTCAATCGTGCGGTTGCTGACGGTACACTGGACGGTTCGGTTAAATTTTATTTGGCTGGAACCAAAGCGGGCGGCAAAGTGATTAAAAAAGGTTTGGTCACTAACAAGAAAACCAACGGTTTTGCCAAATCTGCTGAAAGCTCATGTGATCATGTCTTGCGTTCAGCTTTAATCCAGTTCCAGAATACGGCAAAAGCCAACGGTGCCAATGCAGTCACCAATATTGTGAGTTTCTATAAGTCTAACGAAACCAAGAGCACCACGACGTACAAATGTGCCAAAGGCATGGCTGTTGCAGGCGTAGCTTTAAAAGGCGATCTTGCAAAGCTATAAGCTTGATTGGCATCTGATTTTTAAATATCGAGTTGAAGCGATAGCTTTTTGTATTTTTAGCTCAGATAAAAAAGCCCATCGCATGATGGGCTTTTTTATCGAATTTAAAGAAAGTACAGAAATTACTTTGGAATTTCCTGTTCTTCATCAAATTCAGGTTTCACCTGTACAATAAAGTCCTGACGGTTCAGGCCACGCCATAATGCAAATGCAGTACCAATATAAATTGAAGAATAGGTACCGACAAATACACCAATAAACATCGCAATCGAGAACCAGTGCAGACCTTCACCACCCAGGAACATCATCGCTACAACGACCAGCAATAAAGTCATGGAGGTATGGATGGTACGACGTAAAGTTTCCGTTAAGGAAATATTGACAATTTCACGCGGGGTTGCACCACGGATCTTGCGGAAATTTTCACGGATACGGTCGGATACCACGATGTTATCGTTTAACGAGAAACCTAACAGCGCAAGAATTGCGGCCAAGACGGTTAAATCAAACGGCCATTGCATCATGGCAAAAATACCAATGGTGACAATCACGTCATGGAATAACGAAAGCACCGCACCGACCGCCAGCTTGAACTCAAAACGAATAGTCACGTAAACCAGCATGAGCAATAAGGCCAGGGCAACGGCACCTGCCGAACGAACATAAAGCTCGTTACCGACCTGTCCACCGACAGAATCCACTTTATGCACGACTGCAGGGTTGTTCGGTAATTGCGCCGCTTTGGTGATGGCGTTATTCAGATCTTCTACTTCAATGTCCTGAACAGGCATACGAACCAGAAGGTCTTTGTTGCTGCCCAGGGTTTGCACCACGGCATCTTTAAAACCGGCCTGGTTCAATGCCTGAACAACTTCGACCTGATTGGCAGGCTGTTTATAGTTCAGCTCGGCAGAGACACCGCCAGTAAAGTCCAGACCGAGGTTTAGACCTTTGGTGGCAATAAAGAAAATACTGGCCAAGGTTAAAAGAATAGAGATGATTGCCGCCGGTTTGGCAATCTTCATAAAGTCAATGATGCGCTCATCATCCGGGCGACCGTATTTCTTTTTCGGTTGAGTCATATCAGTCATCTTCGATCTCCTAAATGCTCAACTTTTTCAAGTTACGTTTTTTGCCATAAATAATCTGTACGATGGCACGTGTTACAGTAATGGCTGTAAACATCGAGCAGACAATACCGATCATTAATGTCACCGCGAAGCCCTTGATCGGACCAGTACCGATGGCAAACAAAATGAATGCAACCAGGAAGGTGGTGAGGTTCGAGTCAAAAATGGTGTTATAGGCCCGATCATAACCGGCGACAATCGCCTGTTTGGGCGAGGCACCCCATTTCATTTCTTCCCGTATTCGTTCACAGATCAGTACGTTGGCATCGACCGCCATACCAATGGTAATCACGATACCGGCAATACCCGGAAGGGTGAGGGAAGCGCCAATCCATGACATCACGGTCAGGATCATCGCCAGGTTAAAGACCAGTGCAAAGTTGGCAATCAGACCAAACAGGCGGAAGAACACCACCATCCAGATCGCAACCAGAAGGAAACCGATTTGAGTCGATAACACGCCTTTGTCAATATTTTCCTGCCCCAGGCTTGGACCAACCACACGTTCTTCAACGAAGTACATTGGCGCAGCCAAAGCACCAGCACGAAGCATCAAGGCAAGTTCAGCCGCTTCCTGTGGTGAATCCAGACCGGTAATACGGAACTGGGAACCCAGCACTGCCTGAATGGTCGCAGCATTAATGATCACCGATTCAGCATAAGGCGTACGAACTTCCGTTTGCGCACCCGTCACAGGATCTGGAACATAGCTGATCTTCTGCTTGTTCTCGATGAACAATACCGCCATGCGTTTACCTACTGCATTACGGGTGGCATCTGCCATCAGCTTGCCGCCAGCGCTGTCCAGGGTAATGTTTACTTCAGCACCGCCAGTATCCTGGCTAAAGCCGCTAGAGGCATTTTGTACACGCTCACCGGTCAGAATACGGTTGCGGTTGAGCAGTAATTCACGACCGCTATCCAGCGATTCATACGCAAAAGCTTCAGTGCCAGGAGGCAAAGCCTGACCGGTTGATTTGCCGGTATACGGGTCGATGTACTGGTCATTCAAATCGGAAACCAGACGGAATTCCAGGTTGGCTGTACGGCCTAAGACACGCTTCGCTTCAGCAGTGTCCTGAACACCCGGAAGTTCAACCACAATACGGTTGCTGCCTTGAGTTTGCACCAATGCTTCCGCCACACCTAACTCGTTAATACGGTTACGTAAGGTGGTTAAGTTCTGGTTCACGGCATAGGACTGAATTTCCTGCTTGCGCACGTCGGTATAGTTCAAACGTAAAGTTGAACCGGACTCAGAGGCAATCGCTTGCTGGTTGAATTCATTGCCGTTACGACGCAAGAAATCCATCACTGCTTCACGGTCGCCGTTATTGGCGAACTGAACGGTAATTGTGTTGTTGTTCAACGACAGGCTGTTGAATTTCAGCTTGTTGTCGCGCAATTGACGGCGCAAATCAGTCGCCGATGTTTCCATACGCTGACTGATGGCCTTGTCCATGTCCACTTCAAGCAGGAAGTGAACACCACCACGTAAATCCAGACCCAGTTTCATGGGTTTGGCACCAATTTTTTGTAGCCATTCAGGTGTGGTTGGCGCAAGGTTCAATGCAACAACGTAATCATCACCCAATCCGCGACGCAATACTTCTTTGGCTTTTAACTGTGCTTCAGAGGAGTCGAGACGTAAAAGGGCAGCATTATTGCTAAAGCTGTTGTCATGGCTTGAAATTTTTTCACTTTGTAATAATTGCTCTGCTTTTTGCACGATGCTCTGGTCAATTTGGGTACCAGCTTTGGCACCGGAAATTTGAACAGCAGGTTCATCGGGGTACAAACTAGGCAGGGCGTATAATGTGCTGACCACCAAAACCACGAGGATCAGCAGATATTTCCATGCTGGGTAACGCATCTGTTTTCTTCTTAAAATGAAAAAGTCGTGCAAGGGCACGACTAATTTTGATTAGAGGTTATTTAATGTACCTTCAGGAAGAACTGAAATTACACTTGCGCGCTGAATTTTTACTTCTACGCCACGGCTGAGTTCAACCACTGCAAAATCGCCTTCAATTTTAGTGATTTTGCCCATCAGGCCACCCGCAAATACTACTTCGCTTCCTACACCCAGGCTTTCAACCAAAGTGCGGTGTTCTTTGGCGCGTTTTGCTTGAGGGCGCCAGATCAGGAAATAGAAAATTGCGACAAATACCGCAATCATCAAAAGGTTGGTTACCAAACTTGGTTGTTGTGCAGCTTCGCCTGCTGCGTGAGCAGTAGAAATAAAAAGGCTCATTTCAATTTCCTAAACTAAAAAATGTATATCAACAATATGATGATAAATAAGATAACTTGTTCAGCAATTTACCTTGTCTTTTTCCTCAGCGCAAATGCTGATGGATTAATCTTCAGGACAAGGGGGTACTTCCAGGCCACGACGCGCATAAAAATCCTGTACATATTCATCAAAAGTACCATTATCTAACGCATCACGGATGTCTTGTGTAAACCTTTGGTAATAACGCAGGTTATGAATGGTACCCAGCATGGAACCTAGCATTTCACCACATTTTTCCAGATGGAACAGGTAAGCGCGGGTGAAATTTTGACAGGTATAGCAGTCGCAGTCTGGATCGAGCGGACGCTGGTCATGGCGATATTTGGCATTGCGGATGCGGACCAGACCGTCTGTCACAAAATAATGACCGTTACGTGCATTACGGGTTGGCATGACGCAGTCGAACATATCCACGCCACGGCGGATGCCTTCAACGATGTCTTCCGGCTTGCCGACACCCATCAGGTAACGTGGCTTGTTTTCCGGCATTTTCGGTGGAAGATGATCCAGAATCTTGATCATTTCTTCTTTCGGTTCACCGACAGAAAGACCGCCAATGGCAAAGCCATCAAAGTCGATTTCTTTTAAGCCTGCCAGCGATTCATCACGCAGGTCTTCATACATGCCGCCCTGAATAATACCGAACAGGGCATTTTTATTTTTTAATACATCATGGTGGTGGGTTTTACAGCGTTTTGCCCAGCGCAGTGACAGCTGCAAAGATTTCTGTGCTTCTTCACGCGTAGCCGGATAAGGCGTGCATTCGTCAAAAATCATCACGATGTCTGAATTCAAGGTATGTTGAATATCCATTGAAATTTCAGGAGATAAAAAGACTTTTGAACCATCAATAGGGGAGCGGAAGGTGACACCTTCTTCTTTGATTTTACGCATGGCACCGAGGCTGAACACCTGGAAACCGCCTGAATCGGTTAAAATCGGTTTGTTCCATTTCATGAACTCGTGCAAGCCGCCATGTTCACGAATCACGTCCAGACCTGGGCGTAAATAAAGATGGAAAGTATTGCCCAAAATAATTTGAGCCTTGATGTCTTCAACATCACGTGGGAGCATGCCTTTGACTGTACCGTAGGTACCGACCGGCATGAACACAGGGGTTTCCACAACACCGTGTTCAAGCGTTAAACGACCACGACGGGCACGACCCGACTGACCTAACTTTTCAAACTTCATAAAATATCCTGAACGAGAGCAAAGCACTGCGTGCAGTGCAAGAGCGAAAAAACAGTTCGCCGCCAAAAGTCCGCTATTTTCCTTGATTACGAAGATAAACGCCAGTGTTGTCGAATTTTAACTCGCTACTTTCCTTTTCACGGTAGAGGGGAAAAGTGATCCTGGTTGAGTAAAGTCAGGCTGTGGTTGCTATGATAGAACTGTTCTAGGTTATCGGACTTCTTGCAATGAGAGATGGATAACGAGTACAAAAAGTCCTAAATGTTAAAAATTCGGTCGATAGTCAAAACTCTGTGTAGCTGCCAGATCGCGGAAGGGGCGAATGGCCTTTTTACTCAGCGTCATGGTGTTCACAATATTATTCGGAAAGATCTGAATATGGTTGTTAAACAGTTCGACATTACGGTTAAAAATACTGATGGCTGCACCGACATTTTCATTCTGTTCTTCAATTTCATTCATCATTTTTAGATAAATTTCATTGGCTTTCAGTTCAGGATAGTTTTCTACCACGACATTGAGGCTATGCATCAACTCTTTGTTGAGGCTTTCAATACGTTGTAACTGGGCAACATCGGCATTGTTCACATTGAGGTTAAGAATATTCTGGCGCAGTTCGGTCACTTTTTCCAACGTGCCTTGTTCAAAATTGGAATATTGTTCAACCAAAGGTTGCAGACCATCCAGAATCTTAAGTTTCTGACGTTCATAGGTGGCGACATCTGACCAGGCACGAATAGAAGCATTGTGATGACGCACAATATTATTGCGAATCATGATACAGGCTACAATCACGGCAATAATCAACAATAAAAAAATCAACAGCCCCATTTATTTGTCCCCCAAACATTTACAAGATTGTTATTTTAAAAACTGCGTTAAATCACGCTGCAAGCTTTCCAGATACGGTAGTTTAAAAGTACGCAAGTGTCCACGTAATGCGGAAATATCGTGAATATTTTTTGCCCGGCTTGAAATATGAAATAAATCGGCCGTTCCTAAAAAACATAAGATATGGCTGTCGGGATGGAAAATTAAATCGCCTTGACGCTGAGCAAAAAATTCATCCAGTCTCAGCACAAATGCCGGCGTAAGCAGTTTCGCCATCTGCATTTCATCGCTGCCAAAAATATTCAGTTTCTGATTGACTTGAATATCACTGGTATGCCACGGAAAACTGTAAGGATAATAAAACTCCTTGTTGGCCGTAGTGACTGCCACACCGTGTACTTCCACATCAAAAACAAATACACCCCATAAATCTTTGTGTACTTCACTCACCTGTACTTCATTGCCGTCTTTATTACGAATCCGGATTTCATTGACATAATGATATTGAAATACCATCACCTGATGCTGTTTGCCTTCATCATCGGTCCATTGAGTGCTGGCATAATAAGGAAAGTCATTGGCAATGCTGCCCTGGTTAAAAACCGGAAACAGGCGCTTTAAATGCGCAATAAACAGAACCGGTTGCAGGGGAACGGAAATATGCTGCGGCTGTTGCTGAAAGGCAAGATGGTATTTTTTGGCAATGCTCTGCTGTTCTAGATATTCAATGACTTCATCAACGGGCTTGCTTTCTTCATAGCTAATGTAGGCCCAGAAAATCATAAAAAAACCGCTGATCAGGCTGATCTGAACCCAGATATTGCCTGGATGGATAAAAATCAGCAGGATAAAAAAAAGTCCTGCTGCTGCCAGAAGCAGCGGCAGGACATTTTCAAATTTGAGCACGATCGGGGCATTCCAGGGATGCAACGCATCTAAAATATCCTGATGCGTTTGTGCCTTGCGGGCGATGTCCCAAAGCCGCGCAACATTGTTAAAGACCCGTTCATTTTTTTTACGTCGAATATGAATCGAATGTTTAACAGTATCGAGCGGCATGGCGTACTTCTTATTATTGACAATGATTAAGGTGTGATTTTATCAACCAGCATGGCATCGCCATAACTAAAGAAACGGTATTTGGCTTCTACAGCATGATGATAGGCATTTAAAATATTATCACGATTCGACAAGGCCGAAACCAGCATCAATAAAGTAGATTCGGGAAGATGGAAGTTGGTAATCAGGCGATCGACCACCTTAAATTCATAACCCGGGTAAATGAAGATTTGCGTATCCCCAGTCCAGCCTTTCAATTCACCGCCATTGGCCTGTGCAGCGCTTTCGGTGGCACGAGTTGCGGTGGTGCCGACCGCAATGACTTTATTGCCACGCGCTTTGGTTTCACGGATCAGCGCCATAGACTCCTCAGACACATCACACCATTCACTGTGCATGATATGGTTTTCAATATCGTTGGTCCGTACTGGCAGGAAGGTACCCGCACCGACATGCAGGGTCACAAAGGTTTTCTGGATGCCTTTTTCTTGCAGTTGTTTTAACAGGGCTTCGTCAAAATGCAGGCTGGCAGTCGGGGCCGCGACACTGGCCAGTTTAGTTGGGTCATTAAAGACAGTCTGATAGCGCTCGGTATCAATCGATTCTGCTTCACGGTTGAAATAAGGCGGAATCGGCAAAGCACCATATAAATCCAGAACATTTAAAATGGGCTGAGAAAACTCGACTATGAACAGGTTTTCATGACGGCCTTTTACCGTGACTTTGACTTCATCTGGACCAATGAACAGTTCTGCACCTTCTTTTGGCGAATTGCTGGCTTTAATGTGGCAATGCGCAATGAACTTGTCCAGCATGCGTTCCACCAAAACTTCAACCGCACCGCCAGTGGCACGTTTACCTTTAAGGCGTGCTTTCATAACCTTGGTGTCATTTAAAACCAGCAAATCACCTTCATTCAATAAATTTAGAATATCTGTAAATTGATGGTCATGATATTGGCCTTGAGCGTCTAAGTGTAAAAGACGGGAAGCACTACGGGTTTCCAGCGGGTAACGGGCAATCAGCTCGTCAGGGAGATCAAAGTTAAAGTCGGAAAGTTGCATCTTCAATGTATTGAAATAAGAAAAACATCCGCATTATAGGCTGGAAAAGGGTAAAACAGATGATATCTGATGTTTTTTAAGACAAAGTTTTTGATTTTGATTTAAAATTGAGCGATCGGCTAAATTAGATAATTGACAATTCCAAGTTTGATAGTAATATAGCCACCACAAGCTGATTAGCTTGCAACACCTTTCCCGAGGTGGTGAAATTGGTAGACGCGGCGGACTCAAAATCCGCTGTCAGAGATGACGTGTCGGTTCGAGTCCGACCCTCGGGACCAAGATTTTGAAGAACCCCAAGCATATTAAGTCTTGGGGTTTTTTATTGCTTGAGGGAAAGTCTGACAATCGAATTTAAAGCACTGATAGGGTTTATGTTATTATTATTAAAAATATTCTTTATTTTTATGAAAATGATAACGATTGATTTATTAATTAAAATTTTGCCTGTATTTCTAGCTATTGTCCCTTTTTTAGTCTGGCTTGATAAAGCTAAGCGTTTTACGCATCGGCGGAAATTTTATTTGAATCGCTTGGAAGCGGTTAAAGAATACTTGGATAATTATTATAATTCGGACAAAAATAAATTGGAGAAGGATTGCGCTGCACAAGCATTGGTATGTTCTGAAAAAACCAGTCATTTGGAAGGTGATTATATAATTAAAGTATTTCCGCAACGTTTTTTCATTATGATAAGAAAATTAATCACGGCGCGTCATTTTAAACGGCATTGATTGCAGATAATAAAATTATTCTTACGGCACAATCCTCTAAAGAAAGTTACAAAAAGAAAAGAATAATTTTAGCAGGGATATATTTATCCTCAATTATTATTATCCCTCTAAATAATATTTTGGTCTTCCTTATCAAAAAAATAGACTGGTTTCCTCTAGTAGAGGTATCAGAATGGGTATTAGTAGCAGGAGGAATTTGTACTCTTGTTATTGGTACGATTATCGCCATTATTTCTGGTCTTCTATTTCGTGCGATTGATGCGGCTATAGAAATTTATGATGATTTAAAAGTAGGGTGCATTCCTAAAAAGCAAGAAAGCTAAATTTGGTCTGAATTCTAGTTCATAGTCTTGAATGAAAATTAGAGTCTTATAGTTATAGACAGACATAGAAAAAACCGGCGCCTAAACGCCGGTTTTTTTACATCACAGACTTCCGTCAGTTCTGCAAAAGCTTAGATTGAAGCAAGTGCAGCATTTAATGTAGCGCTTGGACGCATTACAGCATTTACTTTCTCTTGATCAGGAGCGTAGTAACCGCCGATATCTACTGCCTTGCCTTGTACTTCTGCAAGCTCGGCAACGATCTTGTCTTCATTTTCAGCAAGTGCTTTCGCAAGCGGAGCAAACTTCGCTTTCAGTTCAGCATCTTCGTCTTGTGCAGCAAGCGCTTCAGCCCAGAATTTAGCCAGGTAGAAGTGGCTGCCACGGTTATCCAGCTCACCAGTACGGCGTGATGGAGACTTGTCGTTGTCAAGAAGTTTGCCTGTTGCCTGGTCTAAGGTTTTAGCCAGCAATTTTGCTTGAGCATTGTTTTCTTTAATACCCATTTCTTCTAATGACACTGCAAGCGCCAAGAATTCGCCTAAAGAATCCCAGCGTAAGTGGTTTTCTTCTACAAGTTGTTGTACGTGTTTAGGCGCAGAACCACCAGCACCAGTTTCGTACATGCCGCCACCAGCCATTAACGGCACGATAGACAACATTTTCGCAGAAGTACCAAGCTCCATAATTGGGAACAAGTCAGTCAGGTAGTCACGCAGGATGTTACCAGTAACTGAAATTGTATCCAGGCCACGAGCAACACGTTCAAGCGTGTAACGCATTGCACGTACTTGAGACATGATTTGAATGTCTAAACCGGTAGTGTCGTGATCTTTCAGGTAAGTTTGAACTTTCTTGATCAATTCGTTTTCGTGTGGACGGTATGGGTCAAGCCAGAAGATTGCAGGCATGCCAGAGTTACGTGCACGAGTTACTGCAAGTTTCACCCAGTCACGGATTGGAGCGTCTTTCACCTGACACATACGCCAGATGTCGCCTTCTTCCACATTTTGAGACATCAACACTTCGCCTGTTTCAAGGTCGGTGATGTTCGCAATACCTGCTTCAGGAATTTCGAATGTCTTGTCGTGTGAACCGTATTCTTCAGCTTTTTGTGCCATCAAACCAACGTTTGGCACAGTACCCATAGTGCGTGGGTCGAAGTTACCGTTCCACTTACAGAAATTGATCATTTCCTGGTAGATACGTGCGAATGTAGATTCAGGCATGACGGCTTTAGCATCATACTGTTTACCATCAGCACCCCACATTTTACCACCGGCACGGATCATTGCCGGCATAGACGCATCTACGATGATGTCGTTAGGTGAATGGAAGTTGGTGATGCCTTTAGCAGAGTCAACCATTGCAAGTGCAGGGCGGTGTTCTTGGCAAGCATGCAGGTCAGCAATGATTTCTTCACGAACAGAAGTTGGAAGTGTTTCAATTTTTTCGTAAAGACCCGCCATACCGTTGTTGATGTTAATACCTAACTCATCAAACAGTTTGCCGTGTTTTTCGAATGCTTCTTTGTAGTAAATCTTCACACAGTGACCGAATACGATCGGGTGTGAAACTTTCATCATGGTCGCTTTAACGTGAAGAGAGAACAAAATTCCAGCTTCGCGACAATCTTCAAGTTCTTTTTCATAGAAGTCGCAAAGCGCTTTCTTGCTCATGAACATTGAGTCAATGATTTCGCCTTCAAGAAGTGCAACTTTTGGCTTAAGAACGATGGTTTCGCCGCTCTTGGTGATAAGCTCCATTTTCACGTTGCGAGCGCGGTCTAAAGTCATCGATTTCTCACCGTGGTAGAAGTCGCCTTCATCCATGTGTGAAACGTGAGTTTGTGACCACTGTTTCCACTCGCTCATTGAGTGCGGGTGTTTTTTCGCGTAATTTTTTACTGCGGCAGGTGCACGGCGGTCAGAGTTGCCTTCACGCAGTACTGGGTTTACAGCTGAGCCGAGGCATTTGCTGTAACGAGCTTTGATTGACTTCTCTTCTTCAGTCGCCGGGTTTTCCGGATAGTCAGGAAGAGCATAACCTTTCGATTGAAGTTCCTTGATACAAGCTGTCAGCTGGCCAACTGAAGCACTAATATTAGGAAGTTTAATGATATTAGTGTCTGGATCCTGTGTGAGACGGCCAAGCTCTGCGAGGTTATTCGGTACCTTCTGCTCATCGCTTAGGAAGTCCGTAAATTCTGCAAGCACGCGTACGGCCACAGAGATGTCTTTTTTGACAATCTCAACGCCAGCTGGCTTAGTAAAGGTCTCAATGATCGGCAGCAGTGAGTAGGTCGCCAATAATGGCGCCTCATCGGTCAATGTGTAAATGATTGTTGACTTTCCACCAGCCATATATAGCCCCTTGCTTTGGATTGAGTTTTTAGGCACCGAGCTTTTGGCTCAGTCCTGCGAACCGGTTTGCTTAAATAAAACATTAAAAATATCGGTGCTTATTGCACCTCAGCCGAACAGCAATATCTTGCATATTGGTCTTTGGCTGAAAATTTGTATACATCAGTGTTGTTCACCAATCCCTCTATTCTACGCGAAATTTAGGTATTTTTCGAATCGGGACAGGGCTGCCAGTCTCTCATGTGGCGGTTACGCCCACTTGCTCAGACAAGTAGTGGTTTTGAGTTGAATACATATTTAATATATTATTATCAATAACTTAATTTTATTTTTTTGCCTTCTGCTTGAAAAAAATCGGAGAGCCATTTTTTGCCGATTTATAAAGTAATTACTTAAAACATGTTGGGTATCATGGAAATAAATTATCCACAGGGGAGCAAGCGGTAAATTTCTTTTCAGATCGGCCGGAAAATGATAGGGGAAAAGATGCTTTTATTAATGCTATTTATGACTCAGCTGAAAAATGTTCTGGCAATTATCATGATCATCACTGGCATCGAAAATGAGCATGTTACAGGCCTGATGTAAGAGAAGATATGAAGTATGTGCTATTGCCTTGAGTAACATTACTTAAAAAGAACATTCTGAAGGGACAGCGAACGCATTGAGAGGGAGGCTTAAAAAAACTGGCCGGATAAAATAGTGATTTTTCAATTTTTCTAAAGAAATATGGCGATTTGCTATATAGGATTTTTGTAACAGAGAGTGGGCTTGAACAGTGGAATGATGAGCGGAGTAATTATCCCATGTTTAAACAAATAGATAATGAGGCAGCTATTTAATCCGCTCACTGTGCCGGTGGAAATCGGGTATCATGCAATTGTAGTCAAACGCTGACTGGTAAAGGCTTTAAAGTTCCGGTTCGAGTCCAACCCTCGGGATATACATGTAAAGAATCTAAGTGACTAATTAAGTGGCCAATAATAGCGCGGTTTTTTTATTGTCTAGATAGCGTTGAAATTTGCTGCCGATGTTGTGGTGAAAATTATAGGTACATATGGGCTTAAATTGTCACTGTTTGTCTTTGTTTATTGTCTTCGATATGAAACTTTGTTAATAAGATGAAAAGGTGATAATTAATTTTTTTTAAAACAACAAGTAATAGTGATTGGATGAACCAAATATGAAAGTGCAGTTGCTGGAAATAGGCTCGGAAACCGAGCAGCTTAGTGCATGTAAAATTTCACTATTATTAGGCGTTTTTACACCAATCAATCAGGTGGAGCGTTTTTTAAGATTTTCCCGGAATATGCTTGGCGCTGAACAGGCAGTGCTGGCTTTTCATCATGAGCCTTATATCTGGTATTCCTCCGCGAATGGTTTTAAGGCTTTCTGCTCGCCTGGTGAAACCTGTTTAAGTCCCTATTTTGAAGCGCTTAATTTTATTGATCATCAGCATAGCCAATATTCGAACCTGGTGCAGCATGTGAGTCAATTTGGGGTAGAGGCCAAGCGTTATCTGGCTTTTGATCTGCGCTTAAATGACGGAACTTCAATTGGTCATGCACTCTTTTTCGATCAGCTGCAAAAACTGTTTAATCCTGAAGATATTGCAACGGTCAGTGACTTCACCAACAGTCTAATCCATGTTATTGAACTTAAAGCAGAACATGCTGAACTTAAAGAAATGCACGAGCAACAAGTGGCGCTCAATTTCAGCAAAACCAAGTTTTTCCAGATTATTGCCCATGACTTGAGAGCTCCATTTCATGGTTTACTCGGCTTTTCAGAAGTGCTGGCGCAAGAGCGTGAAACACTGGATGATTCCAGCGTACAGAGTATTGCCGAATATTTGTACGATACTGCACAATCGACGTATAACCTGCTGGAAAGCCTGCTGAATTGGGCAATGGCTGAAGGTGGACGTTTTATTTATCATCCTATTAATTTTGAATTAAAACAGTCCAGCAAGATTGTTTGTGATGTATTGAATAGCCTGGCCGTAAAGAAAAATATTCAGTTAATTGACCAGATTGAAGAAGGCATCAAGGTCTATGCTGATATCAACATGATCACTTCGGTGATACAAAACCTGGTTTCCAACGCTTTAAAATTCACCCCGACCGATGGTACGGGTCGCGTCATCATTCAGGCAAGTGAGTGCGAAGATGGGGTGCATATTTCTGTACGGGATACCGGTCTGGGCATGAGTCAGGCACAAATGGATCAGCTGTTCCAGCAATCGGTTACCGCCAGTATTAAAGGGACCGCAGGAGAAAAAGGGACCGGTCTGGGTCTGGTCTTGTGTAAGCGCTTTATTGATTTGAACCATGGTCAAATTTTTGTAGATTCTACAGAAGGTGAAGGGACCACATTCAATGTGACTTTACCGGCAGCCACCAGTGCCCATCAGGCTTTAGCCCAGGAACAGCTTAAAATTGAACAGGTAAAAGTATAGAAAATCAATTTTTCTTTTCCTGTATTTGTGTTCAGCTGTTATAACTAGGAAAAAACTAGGCTGAAGGTTTTAAAATGAATGCGGAACAATTGCAGAACACATTGCGTGCGAGCCAATATGCAGAACAGGTGTTGGGAAAACACAGCGCTTTACTAGAACAAGATTATGCAATTGATCAATTTCTCCTTCCTTTAACCCCCCTGCAAATCCAGAATTTTGTTCATAACACGCTAGAGCAGATTACAGATGAAAGCACCTGGATGCATGCCCTTCGTGTGCTGCGCGCGCGCTTGATGTTCCGCTGGATCTGGCAGGATGCCAACCGGTTGACGGATGTGGTTACCCTGACACGCGAGCTTTCCGATTTTGCCGATGCAGCCATTTGTGCGGCTAAAGATTTTGCCCTTGCACCTTTGCTGGCCAAGCATGGTGAGCCGATCGGCTACGGTGGTGCCGTGCAGGATCTCATTGTGGTGGCCATGGGCAAGCTTGGGGCGCAAGAACTTAACCTTTCAAGTGATATTGATCTTATTTTTGCCTTTGATGAACAGGGTGAAACCAATGGTCGCAAATGTATCGACGTACAGCAGTTCTGTATTCTGTGGGGGCAGAAACTGATTTATCTGCTGGATCATATTACCGCAGACGGTTTTGTATTCCGTGTCGATATGCGCCTGCGTCCCTGGGGTGATGGTTCAGCCTTGGCGATTAGTCACGCTGCCTTAGAAAAATATTTAAGCCAGCATGGCCGTGAATGGGAACGTTATGCCTGGATTAAAGCCCGCATTGTGACGGGTGGAAAAGAAGGGGATGAGTTATTGGATATGACCCGTCCTTTTGTGTTTCGTAAATATGTCGATTACACCGCCTTTGAAGCCATGCGTGAAATGAAGGCGATGATTGAACGCGAAGTACAACGCCGCAATATTGAAGATGATATCAAGCTCGGTGCAGGCGGTATTCGTGAAGTCGAATTCATTGTTCAAGTCTTTCAATTAATTTATGGAGGCTCAAAACTTGAACTGCAGGATCGCCAGTGTCTGGTCAGCCTGCATCACCTGGGAGAAGTCGGGCTTCTAGAGCAAAATGCCGTACTTGAACTGGAAGATGCCTATCTGTTCCTGCGCCGCATTGAACATGCCATTCAGGCTTTAAATGATCAGCAAACCCAATCTTTACCGGTTGAGCCTGATTTAAGAAATCGCATGATTGAAACGCTGGGTTTTGACAGTTGGGAGCAATTTTTAGAAGTATTGAATCAAAAACGTGCCAAGGTTATCTACCAGTTTGAGCATTTAATTAAAGAAAAAGAGCCTGATCCACTGGTGGAAAGTTTTACCCAGCTAGAAAAACAGCTGAATGAGGTGCTGGATGAAGATGCCAAAAATTTGGTACATGAGTTCTGGTATGGACATGCGCTGAAAAAATTGCCAGCCAAGGCGGTACAGCGTCTGAAAACTTTTTGGCCACACCTGATTGAAGCGATTTTGCAGTCTGATAAACCGCAAGTGGCGCTGTTACGCTTGATGCCTTTGGTCGAATCGGTCCTGCGCCGTACCGTATATCTGGTGATGCTGATTGAAAGCAAAGGTGCGCTGCAGCGTCTGGTGAAGATGGCCACGGTGAGTCCATGGATTTGCGAGGAGCTGACCCATTATCCGGTACTGCTGGATGAGTTTTTATCGATGGATTTTGAATTGCCGAAACGTCAGGATCTGGAAGATTCACTGCGTCAGCAACTGTTACGCATCGAGATTGATCAGGTGGAAGATCAGATGCGCGTGCTGCGTTTATTCAAGAAATCCAATGTATTGGCTGTGGCGGCCAGTGATGTACTGGCGGAAAGTCCACTGATGAAAGTCTCCGATGCCTTAACCGATATTGCAGAAGTTTCAGTGAATGCCACGCTCAATCTGGCTTATCAGATTGTGGCGAAAAAGCATGGTTTTCCCTTGGATGCCGAAGGTCAGCGCTGTACGCTGGATCATACTGCTTTTACCGTGATTGGTTATGGGAAAGTGGGCGGAATTGAACTGGGTTATGGTTCTGATCTGGATCTGGTTTTTATTCACTATATCAGTGAACAGGGTGATACCGATGGGATCAAACCGATTAGCGGTTTTGAGTTTGCCATGCGCGTGGCACAGAAATTCATGTCGCTGATGACCACCCAAACCCTAGATGGGCGCGTCTATGAAATTGATACCCGCTTACGTCCATCGGGTGAGGCGGGACTATTGGTGACTAGCCTGAAAGCCTTTGAACAATATCAATTAAAAAGTGCATGGGTGTGGGAACATCAGGCTCTGGTCCGGGCTAGATCCATTGCAGGTGAAGTTTCACTGCGAGAAAAATTTGAAGATTTACGCTGCCGTATTTTGACTCAACCGCGGGATGAGGCCAATGTTCGTGCAGAAGTACTGAAAATGCGTCAGAAGATGAAAGATCATCTGGGTTCTTCCAAAGAGCAGCAAAAAGATGGGATTTTTCATTTAAAACAGGATGCAGGTGGTATCGTTGATATCGAATTTATGGCACAGTATGCGGTATTAGCATGGAGTGGGTCGAATCCTGATCTCGCCCATTACTCCGACAACGTACGAATCCTTGAGGATGCCGCAAAAACGGATCGCTTATCCAGCGCCGATGCGACAGCATTGATTCAAGCTTATCTCCGTGAACGAGCCGAGAGCCACCGTTTAGCCCTTGCAAATCAATCCATGCAAGTTGCAGCTGACGACTGGTACGATACCCGAGAGGTCGTTTGCAAGTTATGGCAAAGATTAATTGATCCAACTGCTACTTTTGCGTTGGATAGAAATGACTGTGTATAAAAATTTGGAGTGTGTGCCATGAATTTGGCTGATCGTGATGGTTTTATCTGGCAAGATGGACAAATGGTTGACTGGCGTGAGGCGAAAATCCACGTCCTAACTCATACATTGCACTACAGTATGGGTGTCTTTGAGGGTGTCCGTGCTTATGAAACACCAAATGGTACCGCGATTTTCCGTCTCCAAGATCATACAAAACGTTTGCTTAACTCTGCAAAAATCTATCAAATGAAAGTTCCATTTGATCAGGCAGCACTTGAGCAGGCTCAAATTGATGTAGTACGTGAAAATAAATTAGCTTCATGCTATTTGCGCCCAATTATCTTTATCGGTTCGGAAAAACTCGGTATTGCTGCAACCAATAATACCATTCATGCCACTGTAGCGGCATGGGGCTGGGGTGCTTACCTGGGTGAAGAAGCAATGGCGAAAGGTATTCGCGTGAAAACTTCTTCATTCACTCACCACCATCCAAACGTGACCATGTGTAAGGCAAAAGCGTCTGGTAACTATACCTTGTCTATTCTTGCTCATCAGGAAGTGGCACATTCGGGTTATGACGAAGCGATGTTGATGGATCCGCAAGGCTATGTATGTCAAGGTTCTGGCGAAAACGTATTCTTGGTGAAAGATGGGGTATTGCATACCCCTGATATCGCTGGCGGTGCTTTAGACGGTATTACCCGTCAAACGATCATTACCATTGCCAAAGACTTGGGTTATGAAGTGGTTGAACGCCGTATTACACGTGACGAATTCTATATTGGTGATGAAGCCTTCTTCACCGGTACTGCCGCTGAAGTGACGCCTATCCGTGAATATGATGACCGTATCATTGGTGAAGGCTGTCGTGGTCCAATTACGACAAAAATCCAGAAAGCGTTCTTTGATGCAGTTCAGGGTAAAGATCCTAAATATGCACACTGGTTAACTTACGTAAAATAAGTTGATCGGTTAAGATGAGGAGGCGGAACGAAAGTTTCGCCTTTTTTTGTATTTAATAGATATTGTACAGGTGTTGAATGACATTTGAGTCGGCTATGCGTAGATTTAAACTACGCATGAAAAAAAGAATGTATAAACTTAATAAAAAGCGCTGGCTTGCTGAAAATCAGTCAGATTTGCAATATTTTGAAGAAAAATTGCTGTATTCAATGCCGGAAACTTTACAGCTGGTTGCGCAAGGTAAATCACTGGCGCGTTTTGGAGATGGTGAAATTACCTTAATGGATGGAGATGATATTGATTTTCAGAAAAGTAGTCCTGAACTTGCCTTAGAATTGGAAAATATCCTAAAAAACCAAGATGAAAAACTGTTGGTATGTTTGCCAACAATACTGACAGCTTGCGACGATGATGAAGCCAATTGGTGGTTAAAATTTTGGTATGTACGCTGGAAAGACTTAAAACAAAAGCTGAGCTTTGAACATTCATACGGACACTCTATGGTGACACGTCCTGATTTTTTCATCATGTATCCCGAACAGGCAGTACAGGCATGGAAATCAATTTGGCAGAATCGTAAAATTGTTTTGATTACAGGTGAGGGTTCTAAACTGAATTTAGAACATATGCTGTTTGATAATGTTTCCACCCGTCAAATAATTTATTCTAAAGCGATGAATGCTTATGCTGATGCAAACAGGATTATTGCAGAGGTGCAAAATACTGCTGGGCAAAACTGTTTGATTTTGATTGCTTTAGGCCCTACTGGAACGGTTTTAGCCAAACGTTTTTCCGATCTTGGCTATCAAGCATTGGATATTGGTCACATCACTAGTTCATACGATGCTGCTTTTCAGCAGAAAGCAGGCTGATTGCCAGCCATTCAAGCAGCACTTGTGAGGATTTTTCTCTATGCATATTGTCTACGTCAGTGATGGTAAAGCGGGACACCGTTCGCAAGCAGTCGGTTTATATAAAGCCATGCAACGCATAAGCAATATCGAAGTTACTTTTCAGGAAATCTCCATTCAGCAATTGCCAGTTTTCACGCTGTTAAAAGGCATGTTGAGTCATCAATTGGCACTGTTTGAAAGAAAGCCGGATTATATTTTTGGCGTGGGCAGTCATACCCAATCACGGGTTTTGCTGCTGGGGAGAGTATATCCGCAGGCGAAAACGGTTATTTTAATGAAGCCGAATTTTCCGTTTGCCTGGTTTGACCATGCCATCATTCCTGAACATGATGGCGTACCTGAATCCACGCATGTCATTACCACCCAAGGCGCTTTAAACCCGATTGTCAATGAACAGCGCCATCAAGCCAATCGGATCTTGGTTGCTTTAGGTGGCTCATCCAAACGTCATCAGTGGAATGAAAAGAAGGTGCTAGAGGCGATTCAGAATATTGTGCAGCACCATCCACAAGCTGAAATTATTTTAACCACTTCACGTCGTACCCCCAAAGAATTTCTTGGACATTTATCAGCTCAGCCTTATGCAAGCCAGCTACAGATTTTCCCGGTGGAAGACACGCCGCAAGGCTGGATCTTTGAGCAGATGCAACAAGCAGAAGCAGTTTGGGTCACGGAAGACAGTGTTTCCATGATTTTCGAGGCTTTAACAGCCGGTTGTAAGGTGGGGATAATTGCGATAGACCGTTTGAAATCTGATAGAATTACCACGTTGTTGGATCAGCTTTTATCGACATCGTCAGATAAACCACATCACAATCTATTGAATTTAAAGCTGAATGAAGCAACCCGAGTTGCTGATATATTATTGAAAACATAGAGTTGTTTCTTCATGAAAATTTTACATATTGCGAATTTTGGCTTTAATAAACAAGGCGCGCATTTTTACTGCACAGACCGCAAAATTTCAGCGGGATTAATTGAAAATGGTCATTTTGTTTATGGTTTCAGTTTTCGCGATATGGCGCGTATGGGGACAGTGTTCAAAACCAAAAAACTCGGTGCGAACTGGGCCAATAAAGAAATTCTAAAAATTGTGGATAATATTGAGCCGGACCTGGTTTTGGTGGGACATAGTGACTTGATGAGTCCAAATGTGCTCAAAGAAATCAAGCAGCGTTATCCTCAAACCAAAATAGCTTTCTGGTACGTTGACCCTCTGTATCTGGAACAGAAACTCGGTTTTGTACGTGAATTTTCACCCTATCTAGATGCCATTTTCTGCACCACGGGCGGTGAGTATCTGAAAAAACTCAAGCAGCCGCATTTAAAAGTTGCTTATATGCCCAATGTGGGACATCGTAATGTAGAACAATTAAAACAGTTTGAATCAAGCAATATTGATAAGGAATTTATTTTCTGTGGCGTGGTGTATAAAGAGCCGGAACGTGAAAAATTCCTTAAAGATTTGGCTGACACTTTAAAGAATAATCATATTCAATATCAGTATTATGGCTGTTTTGAACAGCCGGGTGTGTATGGGAAAGGCTATTACAAAGTATTGTCTGAATCGCGTATGGGACTGAATTATTCACGTAAAAATGATGTCACGCTTTATAGTTCGGACCGGATTGTGCAGCTCACAGGCAATGGTTTGTTAACATTTAGCCCACGAATTCCGGGCTTCGACAAACTTTATACTGATCAAGAAATCGTTTACTTTGATGACCAGTTTGATCTGGCTGAAAAAATCAAGTTTTATGCAGAGCATCCTGCTGAGGCAAAACGTATAGCGGAAGCGGGGTGGCAAAAAACACGCAACAGTTTTAATGCTCAACGAATTACCCAGTTTATGCTGGAAGTGACTTTTGATCAGCCTTTGACTGAAGCTTATGAATGGTCGCATGAGGTATATGCATAATGTGGTTACTGTATGTGGTTCTGGGTCTCGTCGCCTTTGCGGCGGTTTTATATCTATTGGGAAATTATACCTTTTGGCTGCCATTTCGTCGTGCTAGTTTGCCAAGAATAGTCATGCTGCACCAGGTGACGCCACATGCAGAAGCTTCTGGCATGAATATGCCACCGGCCAAGTTTGAGCAACTGCTGCAATATCTAACGAAAAAGCAGTCTACCTTCTGTTTTGTTTCGGAACTGGACCAGTTTCAAGGGCAAAAGAATATCGTGGCATTATCCTTTGATGATGGTTTTTTAGATAATTATCAATATGCCTATCCTTTGCTGAAAAAATACCATGCCAAGGCGACCATTTTCCTGGCAACACAAATTGAAGGCATTGAAAAGCTCAGTCCAGAACAGATTCGAGAAATGTCTGATTCGGGTGTTATCGAGTTTGGTGCGCATACACAGCATCATGTCAATTTGCTGAAACTGTCCGATGAACAAGCTTTTGCAGAAATGCAGGCTTCCAAACAGGATGTCGAAAAGCTGGTGGGGCGCTGTCCAAGTTTTGCTTATCCCTTTGGCCGTTTTAATGAAAAGCATCAGCAAATGGCCAAAGAAATTGGCTTTAAAAATGCAGTATCTACCCGTAAAAAAATCGAAGCCTATACCGCAGAAAATCAATTTAATATTCCTCGTGTCAGTACACACGGGGCCATGAATGCCTTGCAAATGCGTATTGCCTTAGCCAAAGGACGTTATAAATTATGAGTATTCCATGTAGTGTTTATATCGTCACTTTAAATTGCGGCGCATGGCTTGAAGCTACTTTAAACAGTGTGCGTGATTTTGCTGAAGTGATTATTCTGGATTCGGGCAGTACCGATACTACTTATGCTATTGCCCAGTCATTTCCTAATGTGCGTATTTCGCACCAAGACTGGCAGGGTTATGCCGGACAAAAAAGCCTGGCTCTGGCACAGTGTCAATATGATTGGGTGCTGAACCTGGATGGCGATGAAGTTTTGTCACCCGAGTTGAAAAAAGAAATTGAACAGTCCATTCAGGCCAATCAAATTGATGCCTTAATTACACCTATTAATGATGTCTTCTTGGGCGTGCCGAACAGCAAGCACACGAAAAAGCATGCCAAAGTGCGCTTTTTTCGCAAAAGCAAAGGACATTACGACCTGGAAAATAAAGTCCATGAAAATGTGATTGTGGATGGTCAGAGCGTGCGTGCTGAAGGCGATATTTATCACTACGGCGAATCTAGCATCTTCGTTAAAGTTGAAAAAAACAACCAGTATTCCAATTTGAAAGCTGCTGAAAAATTTCAAAAAGGCAAAAAGCCAAGCTTGTTAAAATTGAGTCTGGTCATGCCTGTGACCTTCTTAAAATCCTATTTTATCCGCTGTAGTTGCCTGAATGGCTGGCGCGGTTTTGTGAATAGCATGATCAATGCATTTTATGCTTTTTTGAAAGAAGCCAAGCTGTTTGAACAGTATCAAAATGCGTCCAAGAATAAACAGGACAAGACATGAAGATTGTTCAGGTTCTGGCGACCAGTGGCGGTGTGGGTGGCCTAGAACAGCATACGTTTAACCTGGCCAATGAAATGTCATTGCAGCATGAAGTGCATATGATTGCGCATCCGTGTTATGCAGAAAAGTTTAATGAGCATGTGCATTTTCATCCGCTAGATTTTGCCCGTAGCCGCTGGAATATTTTCCTGCTCTGGCAGTTGAAAAGCTTAATCAATCAAATTCAGCCGGACATTGTGCATGCCCAGGCAGGCAAGGCGGCTGAACTGGTTTCTAAAATTAAGAGCTGGCTGAAACCAGTCAAAGTGGTAACGACGGTTCACGGTACGAAAAAGAATAAATCTGCTTATCTGGTGGGAGATGCAGTGATTGCAGTCAGCAAAGCACTGACCAAAGGCATTCCTCCAGAAAAAGCGCATATTGTTTATAATGGCGTATATGTGCAGCCCAGCCTGACAGATGCACAAAAGCAGGCATTAAAAACAGACATTGATCAGCAGTTTCCTGGCTTGAATGCGGGTAAAAAAAATGTGATGTGCATTGGCCGTTTAGAACCCGTCAAAAATATTGCATTATTGATTCAGGCCATGCAGGATGTTGATGTCAACGTGTATATCGTTGGCGATGGTTCATTACGGCAGACACTTGAACAGCAAGTTGTAGACTTGAATATGCAAAACCGGATTGCATTTTTAGGCTTTCGAACCGATGCACGTGACCTGGTGCAGTTGGCCGATGTCGTGGTGCTTTCATCCGACCGGGAAGGTTTTCCCCTGGTCATGGTAGAAGCCTTGCAAGCAGATAAAGCCATGGCTGCAACGAAGGTCAATGGGGTGATTGAATGGTTGCCTGAAGCATATCTGGCTGACATTGGCGACGTACAGGGATTGCAACAGGCTATTCAAAATGCGTTAAATGCACATGCCCAACAGGATTTTCAGCCTTTATTTGCCAAGGCTAAAGCAGAATTGACGGTTGCTGCAATGACACAGCAAACGCTCAATATCTATGAGCATTTGCTGAAGGCTTGATTATTGTTTAGCGGATAAACGAATGGCATCCAGGACCACAAAGTTATTTTCGACATTAATGGTGTGGCAGCCATCATCCTCGCTCTTCCAGTCTGGCAAAACCACTTCTAAAAGTTGCTCTTGATAAACCGTCGGGCTCAGTTGAATAATTTCTTTCAGCTCAATGTTGCCACCATAGCGTTTGAGCGAATCCTGGCTTGGGCGAACCAGTTTGGCGTTGTAAATAAAAGGCTTGCCTGCCATGCGAAACTGTTGCTGGCCTTTGCACACCGGATTTTGCGGGTGTTCTTGCCAGTCCGGATTGAGAATATTTTCGGTAAAGAACAGGTCTAAACGATCTCCAAACTTTTTACAGTTTCTGCGTGTCGAGGTGAACAGGTACCACATGCCTTCATGATAAAAAGGTGTGCTATCGACGGCATCAATCCCTTCTAAAATATTGGAATGTTTTTCCCATTTCAAAGGAAACTCGGTACATTTCCACAGTTCAATGGTCTTGTTGGCACTGGTTTCAGGAATCATATACCAGTCATTTTCGACCTTAAATACGCATGGATAAGACAGGTGATAATCTAGTTTTAAAATGGTCTGTGGTTCTGTATAAGTACCGTCTTTAAAAATTTCCAATACGGATAGAAAACCTACCGGATGCTCATTATCAACTTCTTCAAAGAAAATATAATGACGATTATTTTCCTGTACATAAAAACAGTCTGCAAAGGTGAATTTTTCAGGTGAATGGATTTCAAATAAACCATGTAATTGCTCTTGGCTTTTTAAGGGTTGATCAAGCCAGCCAAAGCGTATGTACCAATGAGAATCGAACTTTTTGGCTTGTTGATTTTGTTGAAATTTATACCATTTCTTTAAAATTGTGCGCATGATAAAAGTAAGTAAACATTAAAGGCTATCTATCCAATTCTACATTAGTTATTATGCGCTAAGGGTAAAAGCGGTACATTTTATGAAAACATTCATCGTCAGTATTGAAGAAGAAACATCTCCACGGCTCTTGAAATTTCTAAGCCAGCCTTTTTTTAAAAAGGGTCAACAGGCTTATGTCAAAGTAGGCGTTAAAGGTGGTGAACTGACGGCAAAACAATATTTTGATTTAGGGGTGAAAGGGCGTTCGAGACCGCTTTCACCGAGTATGGTGGGATGTACACTTTCTCATATTGAAGCTCTAAAAGCATTTTTACAATCAGATGATGAGTTTGCTTTAATCCTTGAGGATGATGCCATTTTGCCTGATGATTTTGATGCTGTATTGCTAGAGCAAGAATTAAAGCAAGCGCAGTTGGCGCCGCAGTTTTTATTCAGCATTGGCGGTATTCAAATGAAGGAATGTCGTAAGGTTCGTGGAGATATAAAATCATTCACGTTGCATCGAGCACCAGTCTTGGAAGTAAATCCAGATTTTTATCATCGTATTTGTTATACCGTGTCTTATGTTGTTGATCGGGCAATGGCTAAAGCTTTAATCCAATATCATCAAAAGTTGCGTGCTGCGGATGATTGGCGATATATTCCAGATTTATATCCTGATTCACGCATCTATATGGCATTTATTGTGGATCATCCTGTTCTTGAGCCTAACGTAAACAATCCGGCCTTCAGTACAATTGAAGCGGAGCGTGCGGATTCCAGTGATGTTCCTGTTAGTAAATTCGGTTCAAGTCTGCGATATAACTTAGCGAAATTTATAAACAAAAAATATCCATTATAAATGGAAAATCATACAGATTTAAAAAGAGGGTGAGTTGGTTTTGTGATGAAAAATTTAATTGTTGTCCGATGTGGTGATAATTCTTTACATGAAAAATGGATATCGCCAGATGCGAATTATGATGTTGTTGTCAGCTATTTTGGAAATGAAGCCAAATTCGATTTAGAGCATTTAAAATTTTTTCATGCCTATAAAGGGTCAAAATGGGAAGGACTAAATGACTTTTTTCAAAGTAATGATTTCTGGCGTGAATATGATGCGATTTGGCTTCCTGATGATGATATTGACACGGATGTCCAGACTTTAAATAAATTTTTTGATTTATTTCATCAATATAAGTTTGATATTGCTCAGCCTGCTTTAGATACGCGTAGCTATTTTTCATGGGCTTTATTGCTTCAGAATACAAGTTTTAAATACCGTAAAACAAACTTTGTTGAAGTTATGATCCCTTGTTTTTCAAAATCAACATTTGAAAAAATTTATTCGACATTTTCAGAGAATAAATCAGGCTGGGGTTTAGATTTCCTATGGCCACAAATGCTGGGGAGAGAAGCTAACATAGCAGTTGTTGATGAGGTTTCAGTATTTCATACCCGTCCTGTAGGTTCAGCAGGATCTGGCATGGGTAAAAAAATTATTTCAAAAAAATCATTTTTTTCAAAAAACAAAGAATTAACACCTACTGATGAATTAAAAATTATAGCGAAAAAATATAAGCTTGTTCAAAAAGTACGATGCATTGGAGGGCTGGATAATAATGGAGATTATAAAGAGGCAGAAGATGTAAAATTTAAGCAATTATATCTTTACGGTTGTGATACTAGATTGCTTGAGAATCTCAAAATTGATTTTGGTTTAAATAAATTAGAGTTGGAAAAATGAAATTTTTAATAGTGGGTTCTGGTTTTACAGGGGCTGTCATTGCAAGAAAATTAGCTGAATCAAATCATCGTGTATTTGTTATTGATCAGAGAAATCACATTGCAGGAAATTGTTTTACACAACGTGATAAAGAAACAAACATTATGGAACATGTTTATGGGCCCCATATATTTCATACAGATGATGAAGAGGTTTGGAGTTATGTAAATCAGCATGGTAAGTTTAAACCCTTTGTTAATCGTGTTAAATCAATTGTGAAAGGAAAGGTTTTTTCTTTACCGGTAAATCTACATACGATAAATCAATTTTATAATAAAAAATTTTCACCAAAAGAAGCGAAAGAATTTATTGAGTCGATTGGAGACGCAAATATTGAAAATCCTCAAAATTTTGAGGAACAGGCTCTTAAGTTTATTGGGGCAGATTTATACGAGGCTTTTTTTAAAGGATATACAGTAAAACAGTGGGGATTAGATCCTAAACAGCTACCAGCTAGTATTCTTAAGCGATTACCTGTTAGATTTAACTATGATGATAATTATTTTTCACATAAGTATCAGGGAATTCCAGAACATGGATATACAGAAATTATCCACTCCATTCTAAATCATGAAAATATTCAAGTTGAGTTAAATTGTGCTTTTAATGAAAGCATGAAGTCACAATTTGATCATATAGTTTGGAGTGGAAAGCTAGATGAATGGTTTAACTATTCCGAAGGTAAATTGAGCTATAGAACACTTAAATTCGAAAAGCATTATGATGATGGTGATTTTCAAGGCAATGCTGTTATAAATTATGGAGATGAAGATATTCCATATACACGTATTACAGAACATAAACACTTTATGCCTTGGGAAGAACATAAGCGGACAATTTATTTTAAGGAATATAGTTCTGAATGCCGTGATGCAGATATTCCATATTATCCAGTAAGATTGGCGAATGATAAAACAATTCTGAATAAATATTTATCTAAAGCAAATAATGAAGAAAATGTTACTTTTGCTGGCCGCTTAGGTACTTATAGTTATATGGATATGGATGTAACAATTCGTGAAGCTATTAATATTGCAGAAAAATTAGTATCACGCTTTATTTAATATTATTTATTAAAGGGATAGATGAAATCCATCCCTTTATTATTCAAAATCTCAATTTTAAGATTTTATTGATGACCTATGTTTCGCGTATATTATGGGGAGGATTAAAGAAGTTAAAACTGCTAAAATAGAAGAATTATTATTTTATTTGTAGTGAGAAATTTGTGTGCGTTAATAATGCAGTAATGGATGGATTGAAGTCAAAGCTGTCTGAAATTTTGTACTTTATATCTGATAAAGATGATGTTGTCTATTTAGACTATCCCTTTCATTACAATGTTGGTGACATACTAATTTTTCTAGGCGGTGTTGAGTTTCTTAGAAAGAATGATATTAGAGTAAAGAAATTTTATAATATAAATAATTTTAGCCTTGAAAAAGTCAAAAAAGATATAACCAAAAATACCACCATATTATGTCATGGAGGTGGGAATTTTGGTAATATTTACCAAAATCATCAAAAAATGAGAGAGTTAGTCGTTCAAAATTTTCCAGATAACAGAATTATATTTTTACCACAGACAATTTTTTTTGAAGATATAGAAAGTCAAGAATTGTCTTTAAACATCCTAAAAGATCATGAAAATCTAATCTTTTTTTTGAGAGATTTACCGAGTTTAAAGATTATAAAGCCAATATCTGAAAAAAGTTATTTGATGCCAGATATGGCTCATTTTCTTTATGGTAGTTTGAAAGCAAATCAAAAGGCGGTAAAAGATGAACTGTATTTTTTAAGAAGGGATTCAGAGAAAATAGAAAATCAAAATGAACTATTGGGGAAAGCAGCAAAGAGCATTGATTGGTGCGATATTATTAGTTATCAAGACGAAATTTTATTAAAGAAGCTTAAAAGACTCATAAAATTGAATAAAGTGTTTAAAATTTCAAAAATAGATAATTATATTTTTGAAGTCTGGTACAAGCACTGTTGGGAACTTGTTTATAGATGTATCAATGATTTTTCAGGTTATGAAAAAGTCATTACCTCAAGATTACATGGTCATATTTTAACATGCTTATTAGAACGTAATTCAGTGTTGTTGAACAACTCTTATGGAAAAAACAAAGCATATTATGAATTATGGACCAAAGAATTAGCAGAATACATTGATCAGAGTTCATAAAAATTGTAATTATTCAGATGTGCCAGATAAGAAATTTTTACTCCTTATCTGGATTACCTTTCAAGATAATATAAATCAAGCCAACAAAAATTACGAAAGCACCAGCAATTCTACTTACGCAGAAATATAGAATACACTCTTTGGCGAGCGCAAAAAAGATTATTCGCCAAAATGTAACGCATGAAAAGCTATTGCACGATAGAAAACACAATCAACATAATGCCACGATTACGAACAGCGGGATGCATAGTCATAGCTTGCTTAACTCAATACTAGAATGTCATTAGTGATTACTAATCTCAATTTATTCCATTATAGTGGTTTAATCATCTAATTTAATGTAAAGAGAAATACACGTTTAAATTCTATAAGGATTGAGGTTTCCATAACAGTTTCTAAATCGTTTATAAGACCAAACATATTGCTCAGGTGCAACATTAATCATACTTTCAAGATTTTGATTAAGGCTATCAACTGAAGTCTGTAAATCATTCGACAAGATGTCATCTGCCAAAACTGAACAGTGGACACTGAAACCGGAAATTTCATCCCGTATACAACTAAGCCCAATGATATTGCATTGAGTTTTATTGGCCAGTTTTGAAACCAGTGTCGTCGATAAGGTATTTTGCCTAAAGAAGTTTGAATAGATACCCCCGGACGCTTTAGGAAGATGATCTGGAAAAATGACTGTCAGTCCACCTTGCTTGAGGTGCTTAAAGATTGCACGCACACCATTCTCATCTGTCGGGACGAGAGTTGCATTTAATCGTTGTCTTGCTTCCAACATAAAACGATTCACAGCTTTGTTTTTGTTGGGTTTATACATAATCATGGGAGAAGTATGCAGATTCAGCCATGCATTTAAAAGTTCCCAACAGCCAAAATGGGCAACCACCACAATTACGCCTTTGCTATTGGCTAAGGCTTGAGTAAGGTGCTGTTCACCATAAATATTTTTTAGCTGATTCAAACTATATTCAGGCGACATACCCCAGCATTTAATGGATTCCACATAAGTCATACATTGGCTAATTAAGCTTTTTCTGATCAGAGTTTTTTGTTCTGATGAGTTCAATTCTGGATAAGCTAATTGTAGATTGATCCGCGTAATCCGCTTCATAGAGGAATTATGACTATTAAGCAGAAGGGCAATCCAAAAAGCAATGAGTTGCAAAACCGAAAGTGGCAGCAGGGCAACAACTTTAAATAGAAAATACATGACAGCGCAACTCTAAAAAACCAAAAAATAGAGAATGAAAAGAAAATTTTGGAAAGAGTTTTATCGCATCAATGATGCTGCGCCGTTTCTAAACTACAGAGTAGGAGTTAAAAGTCTTGAGAACAAAATAAAGAAAACACAAATTACAGAAACCACTGAAGCTCATGGTGGCATTCAGTGGATTAACAAAATAAGTTATTGAGGTTTATCGGCATTGCCTTTTAAAACCATATAAATCAAGCCGACAAAAATAAGCAAGGCCCCACCTAGACTGCTTACACAAAAATAAAGAATGCGTTCATTGGTATCCATGTTAAATAAGCCATTGGCCAGGATATAACGCATAAATAGCCACTGCACAACAGAAAACACAATCAACATAATGCCACGATTACGAACAGCGGGACGCATAGCCATAGCTTGCTTAACTCAATAATAGAAAAACAGCATTATTATGCCATTACCAGAAACCAATCTCAATTTAATAAAAAACCCTGCCTGAGCAGGGTTTTGGTCACTGAACTAGTAAAACATTAAACTTCTTGTTTAGTTTCAGCTTTTGGTTTTTCACGTAAGCGAATACCCAAATCACGTAATTGATTGCCTTCAACTGGAGCAGGAGCTTGAGTCAACGGACATTCAGCAGTCTTGGTTTTCGGGAATGCAATCACGTCACGGATTGAAGATGAACCTGTCATCAGCATGACAAGACGGTCCAGACCGAATGCCAAACCACCATGCGGAGGTGCACCGAATTTCAATGCATTGAGCAGGAAGCTGAATTTCTCTTCTGCTTCTTCTTCAGAAATGCCAAGCGCTTCAAAGATCGCTTTTTGCATTTCGAGCGTATAGATACGAAGTGAGCCGCCACCAATTTCAGTACCGTTCAATACCATATCATAAGCCACAGACAATGCTTGACCTGGATTGTTCTTCACTTCTTCTACACTTGATTTTGGTAGTGTGAACGGGTGGTGAACAGAAGTCCATTTGCCATCATCAGTTTCTTCGAACATCGGGAAGTCAACAACCCAAAGCGGAGCCCACTCGCAAGTCGCCATGTTCATGTCATGACCAATCTTGATACGCAAAGCGCCCATTGCATCATTTACAACTTTGGCTTTGTCCGCACCGAAGAACACGATATCGCCATTCTCAGCACCAACACGTTTCAACAGATCAAGTACGATTGGCTCGATAAATTTCACGATTGGGGATTGAAGGCCTTCAATGCCTTTTTCAAGTTCGTTGACTTTAATGTAAGCCAAACCTTTGGCACCGTAGATACCCACGAATTTCGTGTATTCATCGATCTGGCTACGTGGAAGAGAACCTGCACCCGGTACGCGAAGTGCAACGATACGGCCTTTAGGATCTTTGGCAGGACCTGCGAATACTTTGAATTCAACGTCTTGCATCATGTCTGCAACGTCAACGAGTTTCAAAGGAATACGCAAGTCTGGTTTGTCAGATGCATAATCACGCATTGCATCTGCATAGGTCATGCGCTGGAATTTGTCGAATTTTACGTCCAGAAGTTCATCGAACATCTTGACCGTTAAACGTTCCATTAAATCCATGATGTCATCGTCACTCATGAACGATGTTTCAACGTCGATCTGGGTGAATTCAGGCTGACGATCCGCACGTAAGTCTTCATCACGGAAACATTTCGCAATTTGATAGTAACGATCAATACCACCCACCATCAACAACTGTTTGAATAGCTGTGGAGATTGTGGAAGTGCGTAGAAGCTACCGTTAGAAACACGACTTGGAACTAAATAGTCACGTGCACCTTCAGGTGTCGCACGGGTCAAGATCGGCGTTTCAACGTCCAAGAAACCATTTTCTTCGAAGTAGTTACGAATCAGGTTTGTCAATTTAGAACGGAAACGCAGGCGATCTAACATTTCTGGACGGCGAATATCTAGGAAGCGATATTTCAAACGGATTTCTTCAGAAATGTTGGTGTTTTCGTCATTCAATGGGAAAGGAGGAGTTTCTGAAGTAGCAAGAACTTCGATGTCTTTTGCTAAAACTTCGATTTGACCACTCACCATGTTGGCATTTTCTGTGCCTTCATAACGGCGACGTACACGACCTGTGATTTTTAATACGAATTCAGAACGTGCCTTGTCAGCAGTTGAGAATGCTTCTGGAGTATCTGGGTCAATAACCACCTGAACCAGACCGTCACGGTCACGCATGTCCAGGAAGATAACACCACCGTGGTCACGGCGACGGTGAACCCAACCGCATAATGTTACGGTTTGGTCAATTTGGGCTTCAGTTAATGAGCCACAGTAATGAGTTCGCATCATAGCGTAAAAAATCCAACTATATGGGTTAAGGTCAGCGTATACGTAAACAGCGTACCGCTTTTTTCGAATGTTGAATTATGCCTCTTTATCAATTTCCTCACAAGGATTCACATTGTTAAATTCTCTACCACTGACTTTCTGCGAACGATTTGAGGATTCATGTTGAAGATTTTTTAAGATTAGAGACATTAAAGTAAATATTACAAGATAATAAAGTATAGTTTGACGTGGAGCATAAAAATAAAAGTCAGTTAAGCCACAGATAATGAGATAAACAATAAAAGAAATCCCTGCACAGCATAAAAGTCTTATCTCTTCATTGTTCGAATTTTTTCTGAGCGATTGTATAAAAAACTGAAGAGGAAGGAGCAGCAGAGTTAATAAAGCTAAAATTCCTAATAGTCCCTGTGTCGCTAGAATTTGAAAGAAAATATTATGGGCATGTATTGTACATTCTCCAATTTTTCCTTGTCGGTTTAATTCACATATATCTTCTTTAAACTGTACAATTCCGATTCCAGTAAGCGGGGCTTCTTTGAATTTTTCTAGAGAAAGTTCCCAAAGGGATAATCGAGTACCCACACTGGTATTATAATTCTGATTGTGTACAATATTATACTCATCTGATTTAAGTGCTTGTAGTCTCGTTTGTATTGGATTGTTAGGTATTATCAGGACTATTGCTATTAATAGTAAACTTACACCAAAAATTGTTAGAATTTTTAAAAAATTTTTCTTGTAAAAAAAAATAAAAATTATAAGAAATATAATTGGTATACCTAGCCATGCACCTCTCGTGCCATGAAGACAAATTAATAAAATATTAATCAAGCTTAAAAATATAAAAATATACGCTGTTTTATTTTTTTTATAGAATCCATAACAGAATGTTAATAAACTGATAGCTATTAAAGAATAATCATAAAGAATGACAGGATTAAGTTCTTTGGCAATTAAATCTCTATCGAAATTAGAACTTAAATTTATATAAATATTAAATGGAATTGATATTAGTACAGTGATATTAATTATTTTAAAGAAAACTTCACTGCAGAATTTCGTATTTAAGATTAGGGCCGGTAAAAAAAGAAAAAATAGTGTGTATATAAATTGGAATTTATATAGCTCAGAGGTGTGCGAAAACCATGCTAATTGGTTGCTGGGAATAATATTTTTATTTATTATAATTTCATTTAAGCTAATAAATAAAAATGGGGTAATTGTAATTAAAATAAAATATAGGTTGGTATGAATTTTAATTTTTTTTGTAAAAAAAAATAAGATTGCTAAAAATGCAAAAAATTTAAGTAAAGATCTGTCAGAACCATCATTTATTGTTAAATTAAAGAAAAAAATTACATAAATAGCTGTAGTGAAAAAATATATAAAATTTTCAGAATCAAAAAATTTAGAGTGAAACATCGTATGATTTTAGTTAAAAAAAAATATTTTAACTGTTTTCTAATCTAATTCAATCATTTGTTTTTTTATTTGGGTTTTTTAATAAAAATTTATTTAATTCAATAAGTTGTTTTTTTATTTTGGAATACAGGGTAGAGCATGATTTAGCTTATGATAAATGAGGTATGGTTGTGCTGAAAAGTACTGCAAGTACAATACCTATAAAGAATTTAATAGTGGAGTAAAAATTTTAAATGCCTAAATCATATTGGATTACGGGGAAAGTAAATAAATTTTTGATATAGACGATACTGTAGACTGTAAAAACTAGTCTAATCCATAAGGTTGGATGGTCAGTGAGCTCCCATAAATGTTGGATATTAGAATTTTCCTAAGTAGATAATCGCTATAAATCTGTAGCATTGTACCAATCACAACTACCACAAGAGATAAAGTAAAAAGCATCTATTTAAAAGCGTACCTTGTTCCAACGTATGATTAACCTCATCAATATGCATCAACTGGCACTCCATGCTTTACATCGCACCTTAATAAAAGTGCAACAGAGCCAATATTTATGGATTGAGTCAACCACACTACCTGTCTGTAAAAATCAATGGATTCAACGCCATAGATCATTAACCAAGATCGTATATCGAGGTAACAGCTCGGTGCACTGGTTCTTTGGTTGTAAGCTGCATGTAATCATGAGTCAGTCAGGCGAGATTGTCCGTACAGCTTTATCGAATGGGCATACAAAGCGGCTATTAATATGGTTGAATAGCTCGTTAATGGTTTACAAGCAAAACTCTATGCAGATCATGGCTATATCAGCCAAGACGTAAAAAATAGATTAAAGAATCAAGGTATTAATTTAATCACCTATCATTGAAAGAACATGAAGTCTGTTCAACTGTCTGTATCAGATAAATATCACTTAAAACAGTGTAATAAAATAGGAACGTTATTTAGCCTATTGAAAGGCAATACTATTTAGTGACGAGTAAAGCCCGGAGTATTTCAGGCTTCTTAAGTGGAATCTATGCTTCGTTATGTGCATACCAATTGAATCATCGAAATAAGCCTGCAATTCAAATTATGGAATTGTCATTTTAAACAGGATTCAGCTTTTATTAGGAAAGCACTACAGTTTAGTCTAAGTATGTGGAAGAAATGTTTTATTGCAAAAAAATGAAATGTTATATTATAACAATATTCAGAAATTGCAGCTTTGAGTCCGTTCCATGCTTCTTCATAAGAATTTAATTACACTTTCTATTTTTGCCGTCATTGCACCTGCTGTTTTTGCTGATGAAGAGCGTCAAACTCAACAACTCTCCACCATCAAATTGCAGGCACATCCCCTGATACAGTCGGCTGCAGATTTTGCAGTTGCCGATCAAGTGATTGACCATAAAAAGCTTGCCGAAGGTGGTACGACTATTGGTGATGCTTTGGCAGGTGAGCTGGGGGTATCTTCAAACCAGTATGGTTCAGGTTCCAGCCGTCCGGTGATTCGTGGTCAGGACGGTCCACGAGTGAAAATCTTGCAACATGCCTCTGAAACGGCGGATGTTTCTACGCTTTCACCAGACCATGCAGTCACTGTTGATCCGATTCTGGCAAAACAGGTCGAGATTATTCGTGGACCATCCACCTTACTGTATGGCACAGGAACAGTGGGTGGACTGGTCAATGTTACTGACCAGAAAATTCCGACTCAAATGCCTGAAAAAGGGTATGAAGGTCAGGTGGGCTTGCGTTACAACACGGGTAGCGATGAAAAATTAGCGAGTGCTGGTTTAACAGCGGGTATTGGTGAAAACTTTGCTTTACGTGTAGAAGGTTCGAAACGTAAAGCCAATGACTATTTTGCGCCGGATTATTTTCATGAACATGAAGGGGAATTAGAAAAAGAACGCCGAGTCGCGAATACTTTTGCTGAAAGCCAGGCCGTGAATATTGGTGGTTCATGGATTCATGATCGTGGCTTTGTCGGTTTATCCTATAGCAACCGACAGGATGAATATGGTCTGCCGGGGCATAGCCATGAATATCATGGTTGTGTACTGCATGGCGATCATTTTCACGGTTGTCCAGAGCCAGATCCAAATGCAGCAGCACATGAAGAAGAGCATGGCGGACCATGGGTAGATTTAAAATCTGAGCGTTATGAGGTGCGTACCGAGCTGGAACAGCCTTTTGCCGGTTTCGAGAAACTGCGTGCCCATGCCAGCTTTACCGATTACGAGCATGATGAACTTGAAGAAAATGAAGTCATCAGTAACTTCAAGAGTAAAGGTTATGATGGCCGTTTGGAGCTGGTACATGTGCCTGTCGCTGGCTGGGAAGGCGTGATTGGAACGCAGTATAGTCAGCAAAAAATTGATCTTGCTGCGTCCGAACATGACGAACATGAAGAGGGCGATGAAAATGATGCAGAGCATCATGTCCATGGCTCAAGTGTGGTGATGCCGAACACAAAAACTGAAAAATACAGTCTGTTTGCCTTGGAGCATAAACAGCTGGGTGATGTACATGTTGAGCTAGGTGCACGTGTTGAACATCAGAAAATTGCAGTAGAGTCTGAGCAAAAAGATTATTCAGGCACAGGTGTTTCTGCTTCTGCAGCTGCAAACTGGGAGTTTGCACCGAACTATAAACTGTCATTGGTGGGTTCACATCAGCAGCGTTTACCGCTCGCTCAGGAACTCTATGCAGATGGCATGCATTTTGCCACGAATACTTATGAAGTCGGTAATCCGGATCTGGATAAGGAACGCTCCAACAATCTGGAACTGGGCCTGCATTATGAAGGCGATAAACTCGACTATCACGTGCATGTCTATCATAACTGGTTTAATGATTATATTTATGGGGCTACGGTTGCAGAACAAGGCAACTTACGTGGTATCAACTACACCCAAGACAAAACCACATTCTATGGTACAGAAGCACAAGCCGGTTATCAGATCAATGACATGTATAAGCTCAGTGTGTTTGGCGACTATGTCCGCGGCAAAATTGACAGTGAAAATGCACCCCGTGTTCCGGCAGGCCGTCTAGGGAGCAAAGTGGATGCAAGTTTTGATGACCACTGGTCCGGTCTGGCTGAGTTTTACCGTGTCTTTAAGCAAGACAAAATTACCAGCTATGAACAGGAAACCAACGGCTACAACATGCTGAATCTGGGGCTGTCTTATGCGGGCCAGATGAAAGATCGTAATGATTACCGTGTCTACTTTAAAGCCAATAACCTGCTGGATGATCAAGTCTATTCACACGCTTCATTCCTGTCGAATATTCCGCAGGTGGGACGCAACTTTACTGTTGGTCTGGAATTCGATTTCTAGACAAAAGTGATCCCGGGAGGGGGTGATTCAAGCAGGTGAAACAGAAATCCTCTTGATAAATCAAGCAATAAAACCTAGTCTGATGACATTGGACTAGGTTTTTTGTTATGCGTATTTTTCAACGAATTCATCAGAAACTGAATTGGTCACGCCGTCGTTATGTCAGCGTGATCGTCGGTTTGCTGGCTTTGGGATATCTCTCATCGGCCATTTATCATACTTATAAACCTTTGCCTGAAGGCCTGAATTTTACCGGTAAGTTGCGTCATGCCGAGGTGAAGTTTATTGCTGATCAAACCTATCTGGATGCAACTGGAAAACAGCAGCAAGACCATCATATTTTTAATGAAATGTTAAGGTTGATTGATGAAGCGCAAACCACCATTGTACTGGACATGTTCTTGTTCAATAGCGAAGTGGGCGAATCGACACGAGCGCATCAGACATTGGCACAACAACTTACGGATGCCTTGATTTTAAAACGCGGTGTGCAGCCAAATATTGAAATCAGGGTCATTACCGACCCGATTAATTCAGTCTATGGAGGGCTTGCACCCGAGCATTACCGTCAGTTACGCAATGCAGGCATTGATGTGATTGAAACGGATTTACGACCGCTGCGTGCATCCAATCCCTTATGGTCTGGTTTCTGGTATCTCTGTTGTCAGGATGCCGGCAATAATCCTGAAAAAGGCTGGCTCGCCAATCCGTTTGGTCAGGAAAAAATTACCCTGCGCAGTTATTTTAATCTGTTTAATTTCAAGGCTAACCACCGTAAAACCGTGGTGGTTGATACAGCTCAGGGCTGGAAAGCCTTGGTGACTTCAGCCAATCCGCATGATGGCAGTTCTCGTCATTCCAATGTGGCCTTGCTGGTAACGGGCAATACCGCCATTGATGTATTAAAGACCGAGCAGGCTGTGGGGCGGATGTCCAAAGCTGACATTCCAATGGTCATTATTGGTGAGTTTGAGGGTGATCGGTCTTTACCTCAGGTTCAGGTGCTGACTGAAAAAGCGATTTACGATGCAACACTCAAACTGATTGAAACGGCCAAGCCCAAAGAGCGGATTGATTTGGCCATGTTCTATTTGTCTGAACGGCATATTGTCAAAGCCCTGATTACTGCACATGAGCGTGGGGTAAAAGTCCGTGTATTGCTCGATCCGAATAAGGACGCATTTGGGCGTAAGAAAAATGGGATTCCTAACCGGCAAGTGGCTTCTGAACTCAATGCTGCCGGTGTACCGGTGCGTTGGTGCAATACGCAGGGTGAACAATGTCATAGCAAGATGATTACTAAATCAAATGCACAGCAGTCTGAAATGATTTTGGGTTCAGCCAATTTTACTGCACGAAACATCAAAAACTATAATCTGGAAACCAATTTACGCGTGATGGGTTCATTGCAAGCGCCAGTGTTTACGGATGCTCAGGCTTATTTTGATACGGCTTGGTCGAATCTGGATGGTAAAAACATGAGTGTGGATTACAGGCAATATGCAGATGAATCGAAACTGAAATATGGAATTTACCGTTTTATGGAATGGAGCGGATTGTCGACGTTTTAAGTCCCTCATCCCCTTGCGGAATATATTCCTCATCCCAGAGGGAGAAGGAGTTCCCTCTCCTAAAAGGCATAGGTATCTACACAAATCCCGAGCTTTGCGTTAAATTGAAGAGCATGCTCTTCAATTTAACATCTCTGGCTTAGATCAGCGTCTGGTTAAACGCTATAACAGCCTTGTAAAGCTCAATATGAATCCTCTCGCTTCACTTGCTCCCGCAATCAAAGACCTGGCTTCTGCCCAAAAGTCGAGTTTCGCAACGACACAAGCAGTCTGGCGATTCCTGAATAATGACAAGATTTCTTTTAGCCAGTTAAACCAGCCGATTGAACAGCTTGCATGTGAGCAGATCAACTCGTCACAGCATCGCTATGCATTGATCGTTCATGACTGGTCTCAGCTGCA